>DATDCZ010000001.1:0-5683 GCA_036524055.1 Anaerolineales bacterium
TCATGGGGTGGTATTGACGCGCCAAAACCAATCATGTTAGACTGAAAGTGCTTTCATAACCCGTTCCAGAATTGCCTGGTTCAGGCGATGGCTACCAAGAAGCCCACCATCTACGATGTCGCTGAGATCTCCGGTGTCAGCATCTCAACGATCTCGCGCGTGCTGAATTCCCCGAACAAAGTCAACACCAAGACGCGCCAACGCGTGATGTCGGCCATCGACCAATTGGCATTTGTTCCCAGGGCGGAGGCGCGGGCGCGCGCCATGCGTGGCACGAACCGTATCGGAGTGCTTACCCCATTCTTCACAGCGCCTTCATTTGTTCAGCGGCTGCGCGGCGTAGCCGCCGCGCTGTCGCGCACGAAGCATGAACTCGTGATCTATGCAGTCGATTCGGTAGAGCATTTGCGCGGGTATATCGCATCCATCCCCCTCATGCAGAGCCTGGATGGATTGATCATCATGTCGCTACCCATCGAAGACAAGGAAGCCCGCCGCCTGCACGACAATGGCATAGAGACCGTGCTGATCGAATCGTGGCACGCCCTCCTGAATTGCATCTGTATCGATGACGTGCGGGGTGGAATGCTGGCGGCGAAATACCTGATCGAGCGGGGACATACACGCATCGGTTTCCTGGGCGACATCGAGCCGCCGGAGCGCTACGCCATTCACCCTGTGAAATCCCGTCTTGCGGGTTTTCGGGGGGCACTCGAAGGAGCGGGGCTGTCGTTGCCACGTTCACTTGTGGTGAGCGCCCCCTACACTCAGGCAGACTCACAGCAGGCTGCCCGCATGTTGTTGGGACAGCCTCGTCCACCCACGGCGATTTTCGCGGCCTCCGATATCCAGGCGGTGGGCGTCATGAAGGCTGCGCGCCAATTGAACTTGAGGATCCCCGAGGATCTGGCTGTTATGGGATTTGACGATATCGACCTGGCCGAGTTCATGGACCTGACCACGATACGCCAGAATCTTGATGAATCCGGTCGGCTCGCGGCGGAAATCCTGATGGCCAAGATCTCGGAACCCAACCGAAGACTCCGGCATGTGCGCATGCCGCTGACCCTGATGAAAAGGCAGACGGCATAGCTCGCTGGTTGTGGGCCGTGGAAGTGCACGGGTTCCTTAAATCGGATTGACTCTTGCAGAAGTCGTGCTATACTGGTTATGAAAGTGCTTTCATAGAAACGCCTTCACCGGTTTGCGACGGCAGGAAATCATCACGTGTCAGACACAAGGAGGTGTGCCCGCCGAGACATGCGCTTCCGCTCTTCAGCCGACCGTTCCCTCGAGCAGTTTCCCGGAAACAAGGAGAGAAGAATGCATAAGATGATTTGGCGAATCCTAGGCGTGACGCTGGCGGCGGCCATGGTGCTCGCAGCCTGCGCCCCGGCACCCACGGAAGCTCCCGCTGCCCCCACCCAGGCGCCCGCTGCGCCGACGGAGGCTCCAGCTGCACCAGCGCCAGAGGTACCCTTCACCGTCATGCCGGGCGGGGCCCTTGAAGAAGCCATCAAGGGCACATATACCGGCAAGACCGTCACCGTGGACGGCGCGTTTGAAGGCAACGATCCCGACGGTGTGAAGATGGACAAGTCGGTTGCGGCTTTTGAAAAGGCCACCGGCATTGACGTCAATTACATCGGCAACAAGGAATTCGAGGCCACCATCTCCGTACGTGTGGATGCAGGCGATGCGCCCGATATTGCCGACTTCCCGCAGCCTGGCAAGGCGGCGCAGTTCGTGAAGTCCGGCAAGGTCGTGGATGTCACCACCTTCATTCCGGAGGAGTGGTTGAAGTCGCAGTACAACCAGAGCTGGCGCGACATGGCCACCATCGACGGCGTTGAGGCGGGCATCTTCCATCGCTTCAACGGCAAGAGCCTGGTGTGGTATCCAAAGAAAGCCTGGGAGGCCGCCGGCTACAAGATCCCCGAGACCTGGGAAGAGCTGATGGCTCTGAACCAGCAGATCGCGGATGACGGAGACACTCCTTGGTGCATCGGCATTGAGTCGGGTGCGGCGACCGGATGGCCGGCCACCGACTGGACCGAAGAGATGATGCTGCGCACCACGTCGCTGGAGAATTACGACGCCTGGGTCGCCGGCACGCTCAAGTTCGACTCCCCGGAGGTCAAGAAGGCCATCACGACCTGGAGCGATCTCTGGTTCAACGATAAGTATGTCTACGGCGGTCGATCATCGATCGTCTCGACGTTCTTCGGCGATTCTCCCGCGCCGATGTTCGACGATCCGCCGAAGTGCTGGATGCACAAGCAGGGCAACTTCATCACCGGGTTCTTCCCGGAAGGTAAGGTTGCCGGCACGGATTACGGTTTCTTCTACTTCCCGCCCGTTGATCCCACCTATGGCAAGCCCTTCCTGGTTGCTGGCGACGTGATGGTGATGTTCAACGACCGGCCAGAAGTGCGGGCGCTGATGGAGTACTTCACGGTGCCTGAATCGGCCCTGGGCTGGCTCGAAGGCGGCGGCGCTTTGGCCGCGCACCAGACAGCCACACCCGATATGTACGGCGTGGATCTGGAACGGGGTATTGCCGAACTGGTGGCACAGGCGACCAGCTTCCGGTTCGACGGTTCCGATCTGATGCCCGGCGAGGTTGGTGCTGGCTCCTTCTGGGAGCACATAACCAGCTATGTGGCCGGTTCTGAAGATCTCGATACGGCCATGAAGGCGATCGACGCCACCTGGCCCAAGTAGTCTTCACCGCTGTTCGTAGGGTGGACCGCCAATGGCGGTCCACCCTAATCTTTTATACTCAGGCTCTGGAACACCGGTGCCTTCAGTATGGCCCCGGCTGACCCACACGTCTTAGGACCAACATCCAAGGAATGAGCCATGGACACCTCGCGTAGCACGAGCGTGCAGGGCGCCTCAATGTGGACAAGGGCCCTATCTTTCGTCGGCCGGTTGCTCGTGGCAGTCGGCATTCCCCTCATTGCCTTTTACGTCCTATACGTCGGATTCATCTTCCTGCGCGACAGTGACGCATCGCGCTACGTCGTGGCTCTCGTGGCCATTATCTGGGGCGTTGGCGGCGTAGCCGTCTTGTACTGGGTCTTCAACGGCATCGTGGAGAGGCTCCCGGATGCTCTCAGGACCCGTCTGCTGCCGTTCGTTTTCGTGGGTCCCGGGATGGCCATTCTCTCGTGGTATCTCACGATCCCCACGCTGCGCACATTCTGGCTGAGTCTGTTTGGCAGAGATGGACCCGCTGCGGGGCTCGGGCTCTTCCAGCTGTTTGCCAGCCAGAGCTTCGTTGGATTGAACAACTACGTTGCCGTTTTCACAGAAGAATTGATGCAGCAATCCTTTCGCAATAACCTGATGTGGATCGTTTTTGGCAGCACATCTTCGGTGGTTTTCGGCCTGCTCATCGCCCTGCTCGCCGACCGCAGCAGCTTTGAAAGGGTTGCGAAATCCTTCATCTTCCTGCCCATGGCGATTTCCTTCGTGGGCGCAGGAATTATCTGGAACTTCATCTATGAATACCGCCCCGCGGGCCAGGCGCAAATCGGCTTGCTGAACAACATCGTGGTGGGACTGGGGGGCTTGCCGCAGGCATGGCCGCAATGGGTGGCCATCGCGCCCTGGAACAACCTGTTCTTGATCGTGATCGTCGTCTGGCTGCAGGCCGGATTCTCCATGGTGCTCTTTTCTGCAGCTCTCAAGGGCATCCCCGAGGAGTTGTTGGAGGCAAGCCGCATAGATGGCGCCAACGAGTTCCAAATCTTCTTCCTCATCATGATCCCCTACATCCGCGGCACCATCGTGGCGGTTTGGACAACCATAGTGATCTTCACCTTGAAGATCTTCGACGTGGTCTGGGTCATGACCGGCGGTCAATTCGGGACGCACGTCATCGCCACGCAGTTCTATCGGCAGTCCTTCACCAACCGCAACTCCGGTTTTGGCTCGGCGATCGCCATCGTGCTGTTGCTGGCTGTGGTCCCGGTCATGATCTACAACCTGCGACAGTTCCGGGAGCGGGAGGCCTTCTGAGATGAGAAGCGCGAAGGGTCAGAAAGTACTCGGCCGCTCACTGGTTAATGCCACCCTGCTCCTGCTGGTCCTGATCTGGACCGTCCCGACCCTGGGGATCTTCGTTTCCTCCTTCCGCAACCGGGATGACATTGCGACTTCGGGGTGGTGGCAGATCATTCCGTACCGCGATTGGAGGCCCGTCAGCGCGGTCGATATCAAGGAACTGGGGGTGGATCCCGACCACATTATGCAGATCGAAGGCGTCACCGGGACTTTCGATCAGTTCCGCGCAGGGATCGAAACGCCGGATGGCAAGCGGGTGACGTGGATCGGCAACAAACGCCTGGGCAAAGTGGAAATCCAAGAGAAGGTCTGGACTGCCTCCTGGAACTTCACGCTGGACAACTACCAACAAGTGCTGGGAGGTCAGGATTTCACCTTCCGACACGCAGACGGCACTGTGGAGGTGCATCCCGGCGATAATATGATCGGCGCCTTCTTAAACAGCCTGACTGTAGCAGTTCCCTCGACCGTGATTCCCATTCTGATTGCGGCTTTCGCGGCCTATGCCTTCGCCTGGATGAAATTCCCCGGACGGCGCGAGCTGTTCATCATGGTTGTTGCGCTCCAGGTGGTCCCTCTGCAAATTGCCCTGGTGCCGATCCTCAGAGACTACAAGGCCTTGAATCTCAACGGGACATTCCTGGGTATCTGGTTGGCTCATACCGGCTTCGGCCTGGCCCTGGCCACCTACCTGCTCTACAACTACATCAGCACCCTACCGCGGGAGATCCTCGAATCGGCTTTCATCGATGGGGCGTCGCATTTCAGAGCATTCACGCAACTTGTCCTGCCCCTGTCCCTGCCGGCCCTGGCGTCCTTCGCCATCTTCCAATTCCTGTGGGTCTGGAACGATTACCTGGTAGCACTGATCTTCTTGGGCGGCAATCCTGAGTTCGAGTTGGTCACCCAGCGCATGGCAGCCATCGTGGGTGCGCGCGGCCAGGATTGGCACTTGCTAACGGCCGGGGCATTTGTCTCCATGCTCCTGCCGTTGACCGTATTCTTCTCGTTGCAGCGCTACTTCCTGCGGGGCCTGCTGGCTGGATCGGTGAAAGGCTGAACCGTCTGCTGGAAGCCGACGCAGAAATGCCCTGATCGAGCCTGCATGGGGGCAGGCGTTCAGATCCAGAAATACCGCAAGACGGACGACGGCGGCGGCGCCTGATCTAAACTGGGCCGCGCCCTGACCAGAGCGGGTCCCGGAGCTCTCATTGGAGTGAGGATCTGAAATGCGCTACAGACCATTGGGCAAGAGTGGGCTTCTCGTCTCCAGCCTTTGCCTTGGGGCGATGGTTTTTGGGGAAGAGAGTTCGCGGGGGGCAGATCAGAAGTCAGCCACGCAGCTCATCCACCGGTTCCTGGATGCAGGCGGAAATCATATTGACACCGCGAATGTCTACGCGGGCGGCCGATCCGAGGAGATCGTTGGAGCAGCGATCAAAGATCGTCGCGAGCGTGTCATCCTAGCTACCAAGGTCCGCCACGCGACGGGCAAGAACGTGAACGACCAAGGCTTGTCTCGCTATCACATGATGCGCAGCGTGGAAGCCAGCTTGCGGCGGCTGCAGACTGACGTCATTGACCTGTTGATCGCGCATGCCTGGGATCCAGT
>DATDCZ010000002.1:0-13601 GCA_036524055.1 Anaerolineales bacterium
ATGTGGTCAGCCATATCCACTATGTGCTGTTCGGCGGCGCCATCTTCGGTTTGATGGCCGGCGTGTACTTCTGGTTCCCGAAAGTCACCGGGCGGATGTTAACGGAGCGGCTCGGCAAGCTGCAGTTCTGGCTGATGTTCATCGGAATGAACACGGTCTTCTTCCCGATGCACATCCTGGGGCTGCTGGGCATGCCGCGGCGCATCTACACGTACGGGGCCGGAAGCGGCTGGGAGATCTGGAACTTCATCGAGACCATCGGGGCGGGTGTCATCGCGCTGGGGATCAACACGTTCATCGTCAACTTCGTCGTCTCGCTGCGAAGCAAGGCGGCGGTTTCAGCGGACCCGTGGGATGCATACACGCTGGAGTGGAAGACGTCCTCGCCGCCACCGGCTCACAATTTTGATGAGATCCCGACCGTCCGATCGCGGCGGCCCCTGTGGGACGAGAAGCATCCCAAGCTGGCAGACTGGAAGGTGGAACAGTGAGTGTGATGAGCCAAAGCAGCAGCCGGGCAGGGGTCAGCACGGGGAAGGTCGCGCTGGCCGTAGTGCTGCTCTCGGAGAGCGTGTTCTTCGGGACTCTACTGGCAGCCTATGCGGGGCTGCGGAGCGAAAGCTCATGGCACCCTGCAAGTGGGGCCGGAGCGCTGATCCTACCGGCAGCCAACACGCTGATCTTCCTTCTGAGCGTCATCCCGGCCTACCTGGCGGCGCGGCGCCCTACCCGGGCAAACTCGGTGGACCTCTGGCTGGCGTCCACCTTTGCACTCGGCCTGATCTTCGTCGCCGGACAATTGTACGAATTCGGCCGTTCGGGCATGCGCGTCGACGACGCGGCCTTCGGAGGAGTGTTCTTTGCGCTGATGGGCTTTCACGCCCTGCATGTGGTGGCTGGCCTGGTCTTCCTGGGCATCAATCTCGTGCGCTCAAGATTGGGTGATTTCGCATCCCAGAATAGCGATGCAGTGGAAGTGGGCTCGTTGTTCTGGTACTACGTCGTCGCCGTATGGCTGGTCTTGTTCACGGTGCTGTATCTCATATGAATGGTCCGGTAGCCGCGGGCTGGGTTTTTCATCCGAGTGTGCTGATCGGCGTAGGTGCCTGGACGCTCGGATACATCTGGCTGTGCGGCCCACTTCGAAGGCGGTATCGATGGGGCAGGGCGCCAGGTGCGATGCAGCAAGTCACATTTCACCTGGGCAGCCTGGTCGCCTTGCTGGCACTCATCTCGCCGCTCGATCGCCTGGGAGACGAATACCTGTTCAGCGCACATATGGCGCAGCACCTGCTGTTCCTGTTCGCGGTCGCGCCCCTTTGGCTGGCGGGCATGCCAGGGTGGCTGCCGGGCAAGGTGCTGCCGCCCACGATTCGCAACCTTTTGAAGCCCCTGACGCAACCGATCGCGGCCGCCCTCGTTTTCACAGGCATCACGTTGTTGTGGCACTACCCGGCTGCGTATGGCCTGGCTCAAGCCAACGAATGGCTGCACATCCTGGAACACCTGACATTTATCGGCGCCGGGCTGATCGGCTGGTGGCCGATGATCGGACCCGATACGCCCGCCATTCCGAAGCCCACCGTGCCCGTGCGCCTCTTGTATGCATTCTCGATCGCGCTTCCGTGCACACTGCTCGGAGCGATATTCACATTTGCCGGGCAACCCATCTATCGGTTCTATGTAGATGCGCCGCATCCTTTCGGGCTCGGGGCGCTGGAGGATCAGCGCCTTGGCGGCTTGCTGATGTGGGTGCCCACACACATGATCGTGCTGCTCGTGGCAGGCAAGATCGCAGCCCAATGGCTGGAGAGCCGGCCTGCGCGCGTCTATGCCCATCAGAACCTGGATCGATAAGGAGTACCCTGCATGCCGGAAAAACCGCACATTCATATGCCGAGTCCAAGCTTTTGGCCGCTTGTGCTGGCCTTCAGCTTTCTGCTGATCTCGCTGGGCATGGTTTCCACCAAGGTTCTCAGCCTCGTTGGGGTGGTGGTGCTGCTGACGGCGATCGCCGGCTGGGCGCTTGAGAATCGATCCGAGGGGGGACAGCATGAGTGAAGCCGTTCAGTCCACACCGATTCCGCATCACGAGAACACAAAACTCGCCATGTGGATCTTCATTGGCGGTGAGGTGGTGTTCTTCACCGCGCTGATCATGACCCTCGTGCTGACGCGCCGGGTGAACGCCGGGTATGAAGCCGAGTTCCGATCTCACCTGAGCATACCGATCATCGCCGTCAATACTTTCGTCCTGGTTACGAGCAGTTATTTTGTTGTGCGGGCGCTGGAAGCCATTCGCCAGGGCAACGCCAGGGCGATGCAGTGGAACCTGGCGGCCGTGCTGGCGCTGGGCTGGCTGTTCCTGGGTGGGCAGGCGTACGAGTGGACCTCGCTCTTCAGGGAAGGCGTGACCTATGCGACGACATTCGGCACGCCGTTCTTCACAGTCACGGGGACGCACGGCCTGCATGTCTTCGTCGGCACGCTTTGGCTGCTGTATGTGCTAATCGGCCACCGGCGTATCCCATTCACCAAAGAGAATCACCTGGGGATCGAGAACTTCGGTCTGTACTGGCACTTCGTCGACATCGTCTGGATCGTGCTGTTCACATTGATCTACCTGATCTAGGAGCGAGCATGCAGCAGGAAACTCACAGACGTCCGAACTACTTTTTGGTTTTCGGCATCCTGGCGGTTTTCACCCTGATCGAGACCCTGGTCAGCTATGTCCAGACGGCGGCCATTAAGCTGCCCGTGCTGATCGTGCTGGCACTGGTCAAGGCCGTGCTGGTGCTGCTGTATTTCATGCATCTGCGATCCGATTCGCGCGTATTCAGCTACCTTTTTGTGGCCGGCTGCGTGCTGGCCGTGCCGCTCATCCTGGTGATCACTGTGGTCATGCCGCTGGTTCTGCCGCATCTGGGTGGCAGTTGACGCCGACACCCGGATGCGCGGCGAAGCGCTGAAACGCCATTGGAAGGGAGGTGGTGCGCGACATATTTGGGGCACATACGATCCGGTACTCTGTTGGGCGGGCTGCCGCTGAGCAAGGGACAGGCAAGGGCCCGCGACACGCTGACCATTAGAGTCAAGGAGAGAAGATATGAAGACCAAAAAGTTCTTTGCAGCTTTCGTGATTTCAATGCTGGTGATGCCGCTGCTGGCGGCCTGCGGTCCGACTTCGGTGGATGTCACGCTGGAGACCTACAAGCTGACGCTGTCGAAAGATACGGCGCGCGCAGGCGATATCGTCTTCCATGTGACCAACAAGGCCACGGACCAGAAGCACGAGTTCGTGATCTTCAAGACCGACCTGGCACCGGATCAACTGCCGATGACGGATGCCGGCGTGGTGGATGAAGAAGGCGCGGGCGTAACGCACATCGATGAGGTTGAGGTCGAGGCGGGTGCGTCGGCTGACCTGAAGGTGACGCTCCAGCCCGGCAAGTACGTGATGATCTGCAACATGGACACGCCGACGCCGCATTACAAGCAAGGCATGTTCGCCGCATTCACGGTTCAATAAGCCTGTCAGGCAAATCGACCGGAAGAGCCAGGTCCGTGTGACCTGGCTCTTTTGCTGCCTGCAGATCGCCGCGGGCAGCCGTACTGCTACAATCGATGAACGCGGCCGGGAACGAACAGGCGGCTGCCTGGGTCTTCCTATCCCAACGCGGCTGAGAGCTCCCTTGAAAAGCGTCCGGATCTCGCTGAAACTCCTCGCGCTGACTGCCATCGTCGTGGTCAGTGGGCTCTTCCTCTGGAAGAGCGACCTTGTCTTGCCTGCGAAGCCGCCGCCATTGAGAGTGACCGTCATTGGCCACTCGTGGTGGTGGGAATACGATTACCCCGATCTTGGTTTCAAGACTGCAAGTGAACTGCACGTGCCGACGGGCACAGAGATACAGCTTGAGCTCACGTCAGTCGACGTGTTCCACACATTGTCGGTACCTGCACTGGGGCTGAGCGCGGATGCGCTGCCTGGCAAGGTGAACCAGGTGCAATTACGGGTGCAACAGACCGGTGCGTTCGGTGGAGAGTGTTCCGAGATCTGCGGCATCGCGCATAACCTCATGCGAGTGAAGGTGATCGCGCAGACGCGCGAGGATTTTGATGCCTGGGCGGAGCAGCAACAAATGCCCCCAGCGATGCCGGAAACCGAACGCCAGCAGGCGGGCTACGACCTGGTATCCACTGCGTGCGCGCAGTGCCATTCGCTCGACCCCGCCGAAGCGCGAACGGATCTGCTTGGACCAAACCTGGCGCACTTGATGTCACGCTCAGTGTTCGCTGGCGCAAGCTTCAACTTGAATGAACCCAACTTGAGACGATGGCTGCACGACACTCAGGCGATGAAGGCGGGCAACGATATGAAGATCAACCTGGCACGGGACGATCTTGAGGGCGTATTAGAGTACTTGCTGCTGCTGAGATAGCCACAACCGTCAGCTCCGATTGACTTTCGGATAGGCCTCGACTACACTCGTGCGCATGCTGGCCCGGGTTTATTCGTGCGCGGTGATCGGACTGGAGGGGGTCATCGTGGAGGTCGAAGTCGATACGACGCAAGGCCTCCCGGGCACGGACATCGTAGGGCTCCCCGATAAGGCAGTTCAAGAGAGCCGGGCGCGGGTGCAGGCCGCGGTCAAGAACGCGGAGCTGCCATATCCGCGCGAGAGGATCGTGGTGAATCTGGCTCCAGCATCTGTGCGCAAAGAGGGCCCGACATACGATCTACCCATCGCGGTCGGCGTCCTGCTCATGCAGGAATTGCTGCCGGCCAACTGCCTGGATGACGCCGTCGTGGTGGGGGAGCTTTCATTGGAAGGCACCGTGCGGCACTCGCGCGGAGTGCTGCCAATGGCTGCCAGCGCCCGAGAGAAGGGCTTCCGGCGAATATACGTCCCGGCCGCGGACGCGGCTGAGGCAGCCCTGATCCCGGATATCGAGGTATTCCCAGTCACGTCGCTGGGGGATCTGCACAGTCATCTGAGCGGCCGCAAGCCGATCCCACCGCAGCCGCACATCGAGGTGGACCACGCCCTCCAGCCGACGCTCACGGACTTCCGAGAGATCAAGGGGCAGGAGCACGTCAAGCGGGCCTTGGAGATCGCCGCCGCCGGAGGCCACAATGCGCTGATGATCGGACCTCCGGGTGCGGGAAAGACGCTGCTGGCAAGGGCGCTCCCTGGAATATTGCCGGAGCTCTCGGTGGATGAGGCCCTGGACGTGACGCGCATCTACTCGGTGGCGGATGCGCTTCCGCCCGAGATGATCGTACGACAGCGCCCTTTCCGCGCGCCGCACCACACCATCAGCCACGCGGGCCTGGTCGGGGGAGGCAATTGGCCGCACCCCGGAGAGATCTCGCTGGCGCATCGGGGTGTGTTGTTCCTGGATGAGCTGCCCGAGTTCGGCACGCGCGTGCTGGAGGTGATGCGGCAGCCGATCGAAGACAAGGTCGTGACCATCAGCCGAGCGCAAGGATCGCTGACCTTCCCTGCGAATTTCATGCTGATCGCGGCGATGAACCCCTGCCCGTGCGGCTACTTTGGCGATCCGTTCAAGGCGTGCACGGACCCGCCGTCTGCCGTAACGAAGTACCAGAAGCGCATCTCGGGGCCGCTGCTGGATCGAATCGACATCCACGTGCAGGTGCCGCGGGTCGAGTATCAGAAGCTGAGCGACGACCGGCTTGGAGAGCCGTCCGATACCATACGTGCTCGAGTCGAGACCGCGCGCAAGAAACAACGGGAGCGCTTTGGGGGCACCGCCATGGACGCCGTTAGATCCAGCGGGCGATCGAACCATGTGCTGACGAACGCCGACATGCGTGTAGGGGAAATCCGCCAGCACTGCAAGCTCGATGCAGCCGGGGAGAGCCTGGTGCGGGCGG
The DNA here is from genome assembly GCA_036524055.1 of Anaerolineales bacterium. Classification (GTDB taxonomy): domain Bacteria; phylum Chloroflexota; class Anaerolineae; order Anaerolineales; family Villigracilaceae; genus Fen-1038. Next base: position 5,900 of record DATDCZ010000002.1, read on the forward strand.
CGATGGGCCAGATGAATCTTTCGGCAAGAGGCTATCACCGCGTGCTAAAATTGGCGCGTACCATCGCGGACCTGGCCGGGAGTGATCAGATCCAGGCGACACACCTGGCCGAGGCTCTGCAATATCGGCCAACAGCCATGCTGGCGCAGTAAAGGGCAATCCAGGGGGCGGGTCAGGGCGAGCCTGATGAAAAGATCTGCACGCGAGAAGGCGCGCAATCTAGTACAGGTATTCGTTTTCATGAGGATCGGATCCTGCTCGCCCAATAACGGTACGATCCGAGGGTGGCATCAACATGAGAATTGGCCAGATGTGGAATACGCAATCACAACCCGGCGCCGAAAGCCGCCGGGCGCTTTGCTGGTGCATCCCGTCGAGGGGGACAGGGGCTCCCGCATGGTGCTGAGGGTCGGCTCCGGACAGCACTGCGAAGGCATAAGGTCCATCCCCGGGGACCGCCGGCGATGACGGCGATCGAGAACGCCGCAGGCCCCGGCTCACCACAGGCAGATCCGGCTAAGAAGGCCGTCCGACTTGACATCGATGCCGTCTCCAACAGCCAACTGGTCATCAACCTGCTGTCCACGGTCGCCGGGAAATTGCCCCAGCGGACGGGATACCAGGTCGCCGACCTGGCTGCCGTAATCATCTCACAACAGAAGAATTCCAAACTAGTAAGAGCCATTCGCGCCAACCAATGGGTGATCAGCGGCGAACGGCTCGGCCGCGAGGAACTAGAGGCCGCCGTACGCGCCACGTTGCGTCACTCCGCCCGCGCCATCTTCGACCTTTATCACTATGTGCAGAACCTGGCGGCCGCCGGCGAACGGGTTACGCTTGAGCCCGCTTTCGAGCAACTCACGCGCAGGCCCGAATTCGACAGCCGCGGCTTGTTGATCGCGGGCATACATGGGGCGGGATTCGACCTCGTGCTGCGGTGGTTCTGCCACACGGGCCGGAGCCCGCTGGTGCTTACGGTGCCCGAGCTGCGCGGAGGACGCCAGACCGAATTCGAAATGCGCCGGCAAGGCGGTATGAACCTCGTGCCTGCCAACATGGCAGGCCTGCGCCACGCACTGCGGCACCTGGAGCTAGGGGGTGCGGTCCTGACGGGCATCGATCGCCCGATCCGCGATCCTCGAGTGCAACCACGTTTCTTCAACAAGCCAGCCGCTCTGCCCGTGCACTACGTGCAGCTGGCGGCCAGGGCAAAGGCACAGGTCGTACTTGCGGCCTCCAGGCTTGAGGAGGACGGAAAATATCATGCGGATATATCGGAGCCAGTGGAGATGACGACTCAGAACAATGAAATGGTGCATGTCTTGCGGGATGCAGAGAGAATCTTACAAATGGCAGCCGAGTTCATCTCCCGTGTCCCACACCAATGGGTCGTGCCCCTCCCCGTTTGGCCGTCCGTGATGGGGAAGATCCCGCAATGAGCACTATCACGGAGAAAAAGACCGCAACAAGCCGGAGTCTGCGCATGGGAGACATCTCCAAGCACGAGCGGGTGAACGACATCCTCCTGGGACCCCTTGAGCGGCCCGCCTTGCGCTGGCTGGCCGCGCATCTGCCGGCGTGGGTCACACCGGACGTTTGTACTGCAATCGGCGTGGTCGGGGCCGCGGGCATCCTGATCAGCTACGCGCTGAGCAACCTGAACCACAACTACCTGTGGCTGGCCTCGTTCTTCTTTGTTGTGAATTGGTTCGGCGACAGCCTCGACGGCACCCTGGCGCGTTTTCGGCACGTGGAGCGCCCGGTGTACGGGTTTTTCCTGGACCATACGGTGGATGCGATCGTCGAAGTCATGATCTTCCTGGGAATGGGACTCAGCCCTCACATCAGCTATCTCTCCGCCAGCCTGGCACTGATCGGTTATCTGCTCCTATCCGTGCTCGTGTATGTGCGGACATCGGTGGTGGGCGAATTCAAGATCTCGTACGGCCGGCTGGGGCCGACAGAGATCCGCGTTCTGGCGATCCTGCTCAACGTGTGGATGTTCTACGGCGGCGTCCGTGTGTGGGCCGCCACGCTGCCCGGCGGCTTCCACGTCGCCATCAGCCCCTACGATGTGGTGATGGGCGTGATCGCGCTGCTGCTGTATTCCTTCTTCATCCATACCGGACTGCGAGAGGCGATCGCGTTGGGGCGCGAAGGCAAGTAGATGCACACGGTCGGCCAGCGCCGACCGTGTCAATTCACCAGACGAATCGGTCTATGATCGAGCTCCAAGTCTGCACCGGCGCCAGCCGGTGCAGTGCTGGAGTAGGCGGAACCAACGTGGCCGAGGACGCTGTGTGGGCGAAGACCTGCGGCCGGATGCTGGTGCAGGCAACGTCCGGCTGTACAATTGCCATGTGCCGAAGCCGAAATACTACGTCGTATGGAAGGGCCGCCAACCAGGCATCTATCCCTCCTGGGCCGAATGCGAGAGACAGGTCAAGGGGTATGTGGGCGCGGAGTTCAAGGCTTTTGCCAGCCTGGGCGAGGCCCGCGCCGCACTGGCCAAGGGTTACGAGCAACATCGCGGCCGATCCGCCTCCCTGGGCAAATGGAAACGCAGCCGCACCAAGCCGGTGATCCCGAGCTTGTGCGTGGATGCAGCATGCTCCGGCTCGCCGGGCTGGCTTGAATACCGCGGGGTGGAAACCGAGACAGAGCAGCAATTATTCCGTGCCGGACCATTCGCCGAAGGCACGAACAATGTGGGGGAGTTCCTGGCGATCGTGGAGGCGCTACGGTGGGTGCAGCGCGAGGGTCTGCATTGGCCGATCTACTCGGATTCGGAAAACGCCATCACCTGGATCCAGCATGGGAAGTGCAATACCAAGCTGAAACGGACGGCAGCGAACCGGAAGCTGTTCGACATGATCGCGCAAGCCGAGACAGATCTGCGGGCGCCATCACCGGGAGGGATCAGCCGCGATAGCCGCGCACGGCTGTTCAAGTGGGATACGAAAGCATGGGGCGAGATCCCGGCTGATTTTGGACGCAAATAGGGCAGGTGCAGATGAACACAGCCTTGATCCTGATCGACATTCAAAATGATTACTTCCCGGGCGGGAAGATGGAGCTGGTGGAACCGCTGGCAGCTGCCAGGAACGCATACGAGCTGCTGCAATGCTTCCGGGAGCACAACATGTACCACGTGCACATCCAGCACGTGGCCACGAAGCCGGACGCGACGTTCTTCCTGCCGGGGGACCGCGGCGCAGATATCCACGACTCGGCGGCGCACTTCGAGGGGGAACCGCTGGTGATCAAGCATTATCCCAATGCGTTCCGCGAAACACAGCTCGAGAGCATGCTCAGATCCAACGGCATCGAGCGGCTGGTGATCACCGGCATGATGACACATATGTGCGTGGATGCGACCGCCAGGGCTGCCGTCGACCTGGGCTTCAAGATTATGGTGGTGGAGGATGCCTGTGCCACGCGCGCGCTGACGTTCGGCGATACGAAGGTCCCGGCCGAACACGTGCACAAAGCATTCCTGGCGGCGCTGCGCTCGTACGGTGACGTGATTCCAGCCAACCAGGTCATGGCCCGCATGGCAGCCGAACGCCCGACAGCAGCAAAATGACCCAGATCGACACCGAACGCCAACAGCAAGCGCGGGAATACGCGCGCAGCTCGCGCCAATTGTGGCTGGTGAACATGCTCCTCACCGGCACCTACGTCGTGGCCTGGATCATTGGCGGCTGGGGCGTGCAACTCAGGACATGGCTCATCTCACTATGGACGCCGCTGGGCAATGCGTGGCTGCTGCCCGCGGCTTTTGCGCTGGTTTTCGGAGGAATCCTCTCCATCATCGGGCTGCCACTGGCGTATTATGGCGGCTTCGTCCTGCCGCATCGGTACGGGCAATCTAATCAGTCTTTGAGGGACTGGGTCGTCGATCAACTCAAGGGATTGCTCATCGGAGCGCCGATCGGTTTGCTCCTCTTGGAACTGATGTACTTTGCGCTCAGGGCAGCCGGGGAAGCCTGGTGGCTGTGGGCGGCAGGGGGGCTGCTGATCTTCAACGTGTTACTCTCGAACCTGGCACCGATCCTGATCATGCCGCTCTTCAACAAATATGTGCCGTTGGGCGAGGAACACGCAGATCTGGCCAAGCGGCTGATGGATCTGGCGGCGAGGGCAGGAACGCAAGTTCGCGGGGTATACAAGTTCGACCTATCCCGGCGCACGAAATCGGCCAACGCGGCGCTAACCGGGATCGGCAATACGCGTCGCATCATTCTTGGCGACACGATGATCAAGGAGTTCACGCCAGATGAGATCGAGACAGTGCTGGCGCATGAGCTGGGGCATCAGGTCCACCGGGATATCCTGATCTACATCGTGCTGGGGTTCGTGACCACGCTTGTGGGTCTATACCTGGCCGCCCTGGCTATGCATTGGGCAGTTGCGGCGTATGGGTACGCCGACGTGAGCGACCCTGCTGCTCTTCCGGCCCTGGCCCTTATCCTTGGCCTCTACGGTCTACTGACGATGCCGATCGAGAACGCGATATCGCGCTGGCGCGAGGGCTTGGCAGATGAATATGCCCTGGACGCAACGGGGAAGAAAGAGGCGTTTGCCTCGGCCTTTGCTCGACTGGCGAACCAAAATCTGAGCGAGGTGGACCCGGCTGCGTGGGTGGTGTGGATGTTCTACTCGCACCCGCCGTTGGGAGAACGCATCGCCGCGGCGCGTGCGTGGTCAGCGAGTGAACGTTAAGGCGCTCAGCGGGGCGAGAATCGTGGGCCAAGACTGATGAGCCGCCCCAATCGGAAAGCTTCAGGGCTGGCGCGCGGCAAAGAGCCGATTTGCAAGCAGGGGGAGGAGCACGATCGCAGTGATGGCAATCCCCATCCACAAGATGCCGTCGGTGGATCCGGCGACGGATCGATCCCCCTCAATGGGGGTCGGGGTGCTTTCCTGAATATGGCTTATGGAATTCGCGCCCTCGGCGGCCGATTGATCCCGGCCTGAGAGCGGCATGACCAGCGCGGCGGTGATCCCCAGCGCCAGAATTATTAGGACGATCGCGGGCTGGAGACGCCTGCCGCGCATTCGCGCAGTATATCACGAGGGTTCGCGCGCAAAGTTCATCAGAAATGTGGCATTTCTATTTTTTGCAGTATAATGCCGCCCCGTGGGAAGGGACGGAGTCTGGCACAATGCGTGATCAGCCACAGACCCGTATCAAACCAGCTCAGGAGCATTCATGATCAAGAGGATCCTTGATGCATTGGGTCAGCCGCTGGGGCGGATCGGACTAATGATCGGGGTGTTGGTCGTCTTGAGTGCCGCGGTGTGGGGGGTAGCGCAAACACAGAAGGCACCGGAGCAGCCGATCCAGTTTCCGCACAAGCTGCATGTGGGCCTGGGAGTCCAATGTCTATTCTGTCACCCGGGCGCGCTGCGAGGTCCCTCGCCGGGGATTCCGACAGAAACGAAATGCTGGGGGTGCCATCAGCAGATCAAGGTGAGGGGGACCGAACTTCCGAAGCTCGCCAATTTCGTGAAGAACAATCAGCCCATACCCTGGGTACCGGTTGCACAGGTGCCGGACTTCGTGCATTTCGTCCATCGGCCGCATATCGCCGCAGGGTTGAACTGCGAGGCCTGTCACGGCGACCTGACCAAGATGACCGTGTACGAGAACCCGCAGATCATGAACATGGGGTGGTGCCTCAAGTGCCACCGCCAGAAGGCAGCCAACAATCCTGAGCTGCTGACCAAACTCACCGACTGCAGCACCTGTCATTATTAGGATAGATTCCAGACCCCTCTGCCAGGCAGGCGAGGGGTCTTATTCGGGACATTCGACGGGACGAAAGGAACGCCAATGAGCAAACCCATATCCCGGCGCGATTTTCTGAAGTTGGCCGGCGCCGGCGCTGCAACCACGGCGGTACTTACGGGCTGCGGCCCGGCTTCACGATATGTGAAGCGTGAGCCGTACACGAAGATGCCCGAATACACATACAACGGGCTGAGCACCTATTACGCGACGACGTGCCGTGAGTGCTCAGCAGGCTGCGGGCTCGTGGTGCGCACGATGCAGGGGCGGGCGATCAAGGTGGAGGGGAACAAGGACAACCCGGTGAACCTGGGGAAGACGTGTGCACGCGGCCAGGTCACGCTGCAAGGCCTGTATAACCCGGATCGCATCCAGAATCCCGGAAAGCATACACGGGGCGCGGAGAGTTGGTCGTCCGCGGGCGGTGGCGGATTTCAAGAATTAACGTGGCTCGACGCGGTGAATGTCGTCTCCAATGCCATCAGCGCCAACGAACCCGGAGAGATCGCTTTCCTAATGGGGATGGCGCCGGACCATCTCTTCGACCTCGTCACGGAAATGACGAAGGCAATAGGAGCGCCCGCGCCGATCCGTTTTGGCGCGCTAGGCATGTTCGAGGCCCGCAGAACGCTAATCCAGGCAGCCGAACGGATGCTGGGAAGCGCAGGCATGCCCTTCTTCGACCTGGGCGAGGCGGACCTGGTCTTCTCGTTTGGCGCGAACTTCCTTGAGACATGGCTCTCGCCCGTGGCGCAGACGCGTGAGTTCGCCAAATTTCGTCAGCGGAACCCCAGAGGACGAGGACACCTGGTTCAGTTCGAGGCGCGGATGTCGCAGACGGGCTCCAAGGCGGAGGAGTGGATCGCAATCCGCCCGGGCAGCGAGGCGCTAGTGGTCCTTGCCATCGGCAGATTGGTCGCGGAGAGCCTGGGCAAACCTCTGCCGCCGGCGTTTGCGAACGCCGACATAGAGGCGGCAGCGAAGGAGTCGGACGTCAGTGTGGAAATGCTGCAGCAGCTGGGAACAGCATTCGCGCAAGCTGGCCGCGCGCTGGCAATCCCCGGCGGCGCGGCGCTGGGCCAGAGCAATGGCCTGGAGATCGCGGAAGCGGTCCTGGCGCTGAACGCACTCGTCGGTGCCGTGGGTCGGGCGGGCGGCGTGTATCTCGCGCCGGTCGCGCCGCTGACCGAGGAATACCATGCCCCGGCGAGCATGAAGGAGATGGCGGCATTCATCGAAAAGCTCAATTCGGGGCAGATCAAGACACTGTTGATCCACGGCACCAACCCGGTCTTCGAGCTGCCCAAGGCGCTGGGCTTCGAGGAGGCGCTGGCCAACGTTCAGCAGGTGATCTCCTTCGCGACGTTCCCCGACGAGACCGCCCTGCAAGCGGACTACGTCTTCCCGGATCTCCACGGACTCGAATCGTGGGGCTATCAGCAGGTGGCTACAGGAGCGAACTCGTCCGTCCTGTCCGGAAGCCAGCCGGTAGTGGTCCCCATCCTGAACTGCAAGTCCACGGCGGATGTGCTGCTGGCAGCCGCCGGACTTCCCAGTGGGAGCGCGGGCGGGCAGCTGCAGGCCGCGCTACCCTTCACCGACGAACTTGCATTCATCCAGAGCAGGCTTGAGCCTCTGATGACGGATGTAAGTGGCTTCTTCACGGCACCCGAGATCAATACGTTCACTGCCAGCTTCCAGCAGTACGGCGGATGGTGGTCAACGGATGACAGACGCGTGGCACCGGTCGCATCTGCGGCGCTCAACGTGTCTCTCCAGGCGGCAGGAGCGGAATTCGACGGCGATGGCGACTTCTACTTCCTGCCGTTTGTCTCGCCGATCCTCGGCGAGGCCGGCGCCAACAAGCCCTGGTTGCAGGAAGTACCGGATCCCACAACGACCGTGATG
>DATDCZ010000003.1:0-48983 GCA_036524055.1 Anaerolineales bacterium
TGCGCAATATAGAGGTGACCGCCCTCGATGAGCAGCGGCATGTAGCGGAAGAAGAAGGTCAAGAGCAGTGTCCGGATATGGCTACCGTCGACGTCGGCATCCGTCATGATGATGATGCGGCCGTAGCGCAGCCCCTCCAGGTCGAAGTTGTCGCCGATGCCTGTGCCCAGGGCCGAAATGAGAGCCTTGATCTCGTTGCTCGAGAGGATCTTGTCCAGTCGGGCCCGCTCCGTGTTCATGATCTTCCCGCGCAGCGGAAGGATGGCCTGAAAGTGGCGGTCCCGCCCCTGCTTGGCCGAACCACCGGCCGAATCACCCTCGACGATGTACAACTCCGTCTTCTCAGAGTCGCGTTCGGAGCAATCAGCCAATTTTCCGGGCAGGGTCAGCGACTCAAGCGCCGACTTCCGGATGACCAGGTCGCGGGCCTTTCGGGCGGCATCGCGGGCACGCGCTGAAGTAAGACACTTGGCGATGATGGCCCGGGCAGCCTGCGGATTCTCATCCAGGAACGTGGCGAAAGCTTCGCCCACGATCTGCTGCACCGAAGTCTGCACCTCGGGGTTCATCAGCTTAACCTTGGTCTGGGATTCGAACTGCGGATCTGGATGCTTGACGGATACGATGGCGGTCAGGCCCTCGCGGGTATCGTCGCCGGAGAAATTGGGGTCCGAGTCCTTGAGCAGGCCGCTCTTGCGGGCGTAGTCATTGACCACGCGCGTGAGCGCCGAGCGGAGCCCGGTGAGGTGTGTTCCGCCGTCGATGGTGTTGATGGTGTTGGCAAACGAGTAGACCGACTCGGTATAAGCATCCGTGAATTGAATGGCGGCCTCGATGCCCATGCCTTCCACGTCCTTCTCGACGTGGACCACGGAGTGCAGGGGCTCGCGGTTTCGATTTAGATAGCGCACGAACGAGGTCAAGCCGCCTTCGAAGTAGAAAGTCAGCTCGCGGTTGCTGCGCTCATCCAAGAAGAAGATGCTGACACCGCGGGTAACGAAAGCCATTTCGCGGAAGCGCTGCGACAGCGTGTCAAAGCGATAGTCGATCTCTTCCTTGAAAATCTGGCGATCGAACTTGAACGACACCTTGGTTCCGGTGGATCCGTCCTTGATCTTGCCCGTGACCTTGACAGGAGCCTTTGGATGGCCGCGCTCATAGCGCTGGAAGTGGATTCCACCTTCACGGCGCACCTCAACTTCGCACCATTCTGAGAGCGCGTTCACTGCACTCACGCCCACGCCGTGCAGGCCGCCCGATACCTTATATCCGCCACCGCCGAACTTGCCGCCCGCGTGGAGCGTCGTCATGACCACCTCGAGCGCAGACTTTTTCTGGGTGGGATGCGGGCCCACCGGAATGCCGCGCCCGTTATCAGTGACGGTCACACTGCTGTCCGCGTGAATGACAATCTCGATGCGGTCGCACGCTTCCGCCAGAGCCTCATCGATGGCATTGTCCACGACCTCATACACCAGGTGGTGGAGCGCCTTGATGTCCGTGCCGCCCACGTACATGCCTGGACGGCGGCGGACGGCTTCCAGCCCCTCGAGAACCTGAATATCCTTTGCGTCGTAACTGCCGTTGGTCTTCTTCTGTGCCACGAGTGAAGATCCCTCCAAAATTCCTCCGGCGAATGCACGCCGGCCCTGCTTTCGGTCAGGCCTTCTGTGTTGGTAGGCTCGCCCGGAAATGCTCAAGCATCGTCTGTAACCAGATAGACATGTCCTGGTAGTAAATGAAGGATGAGGCCAGCAACGCGGCCGAGATAAATGCGTGTCCAAGCAGACCCACTAGGACGAGCCACGAGTCCTCCGCGGGAACCACCCAGAGATAGTTCAAGCCAACCCCGACCAGGAAGACGGTGAGCACGAACAGGCTGCTGCTGGGCAGCGTGAGGCGCGTCATCTGAAATCCGCCCAGGAAAGAGGCCAGGGCATTCTGCTTGCGCAAGTAGATGCCATGCGGTGAAAAGAAGAGCGGCACCAGCAGCCACAGCGCAATGAAACCGAGCAGCAGCAGCACAGCCTGCCCCAGCAAGGCGTTGATCGTGGAAGTCAGCAGAATGATAGTCAGCGCCGGAAACACGACCGTCCAGATGAGCGCCAGGCAGATCAAGGAGTAAAGCATGGTCTGCACGACGATGCGCCCAAAACCTGGTCGTGATGTGGCCGAGGTGCCAGAAACCACAAGACCGGACATCATATTCAGGTACAGCCCGCCAAGGACCCACCCAATGAACACGAACAGCGCAAGCAGGACAAGCACCTGGGTCGCCGAGCCCACCTGAATGACCATGGTCTGGCCGAGAGGCGACAGCACCGGCATACGCCCGCTCATCAAGCTGGGGATGCCTATTGGAAGAGTGCGCAACACACCCAGCAAGTTGAAGCGTGCCACGACCTCGACATAGGAGTTGAGCAGTGCTTGGAAGTCGGCTGCACCCGCGCCAGATGCGGGAACCATTCTACTCATCTCATCCAGGACCGGCTGCATCACCCGGCTGACCCCAAGATGCGGGCCCAGCCACAGCAACAAGTCGAGACCCAGGGGCATGAGGATCAGGCCAATATGCGCGGTAATGGCATCGAAGCCGGCCCTGAGTGAGCCCATTACTCCGGGCGGCGGTGGAAGTGCCTGCGCGTCTACCTTGGACGGGAGCATAACCAATCAATTTTACCATGATGGCCCCCTCGGCCGCAAATTTGTTCTAATTATTCGGGCCGCTGACTTGGTTCGGTTAGAATTCGGTCGATGGAAGAAGCCCCGAGATACTTGCCGGCATCCGAACAGGTTGGCGTGCTTGCCGCGACTGTTTTGCTCAGTTACGCACTCGCACACCTGGCCGGCGGACCCGGATTGACACTGACAGTCCAATTGCCCGGATTCTACTTTGCCTATTCCCTTACGCTTGGGACGGCTATGACCCTGATGGCCGGCGGGTTGACCGCCAGCGGCATGGACTGGCTGTTGCGCGGCCACCCAGGCGCGCCGGGCCGGCGCGCGATCGAGCATTGGATGCTACCCACGCTGACGGCGGTCATCATCGGTATTGTCCTGGACGTATTGCCTGAGGGCCCCGCCTGGTGGATCGGCCTCGCTACGGGAGCGGTTATCCTGGTCGCGGTGTTGGTCGCCGAGTACATTACCGTTGATCCGGGGGCGCCTTTCTACGCTCTGGCCTCGGCCGGCCTAACGGCCGTTTCCTATGCGTTGTTTCTGCTGTTCGTCATCTCACTGCGCCTTGGTGCAGCCCGCTTATTCCTGGTGGTCCCAGCCATCTTCGTGGCCGCCGGGCTGGTAACGTTGCGCACGCTGCACCTGCGCTTCAGCGAACACTGGGAATACGCCTGGGCTCTTGGCATCGGACTCATCTGCACGCAGATCGCGGCTGGCTTACACTACTGGCCGGTGAATTCCCTCCAATTCGGCCTGGCTGTTCTGGGACCGCTCTACGCTCTGACAGCCCTGGCCACGGGCCTGGCGGAAGACCTGCCACTTCGGGCAGCTCTCCGGGAACCGGTAATCATCCTGGGCGGATTGTGGGCCGCCGCCGCTTTTTTCCGTTAACTGTACCGGGCGCGGTCAGCGCAGGAAATCCATAGACCCCTTGCCCTCCATATCCTTCATGCATGAAGTACTGCGCCTGAAACAAAGTGATTGGGACGTCATGCTGAAGCACGTGCAGGCATGTGCACCGCTGGAGGCATGCGGTCTATTGGGAGGGCAGGGCGACTTCGTGCAGATCGTGATTCCGGTCAGCAACAGCGAACGGAGCCCGGTTCGATTTCGAATGGATCCGGCCGAACAGCTCCACGCCTTCGGGCTGATCGAAGAGCGCAATATGGAATTGGTCGGCATATTTCATTCGCATACAGGAGACGAGGCCTCAGGGTCCGTAGCCCCGGGGGGGCCGTCCCCGACTGATGTCGCTGAGGCAGCCTATCCAGTCGTGCAGATCATTTGGTCCCGCCGCGCGGGGCAGTGGAGTGCACGAGGATACCGGATCAACGGTGGCAGAATCGCATCTGTGACCCTGGAAGTCTCCGTTGGGGAGTAACCGATGGCCCCGGGATGTGTTACAGTTTCTTGACGCGGAGGTCGCTTGATGCAGATCCTGATTGATTCCGGGGCGGTTCTGATTGGCTATATTCTAGGCTCGATACCCTTCGGCCTCTTCTGGGTGAAGCTCATTTCGGGCAAGGACATCCGTCACATCGCCAGCGGCCGAACCGGGGGGACCAATGCGGCCCGTGCTGCAGGCGCGGGCGCCGGTGTGCTCACGGCATTGATGGATATCGGCAAAGGCGCCGCATCGGTCTGGATCGCACAGGCAATAACTCCGGGCAGCCATTGGGTGCACGTACTTGCGCCCGTTGCAGCCATCATGGGGCACAACTACTCCATCTTCCTGCTTGAGCGTCACACCAAGGGGCTGCGTCTGCGCGGCGGCGCAGGCGGTGGACCGGCTGCTGGCGGTGCCATCGGCTTGTGGTGGCCATCGGCTCTCATCCTCCTGCCAACATCCCTTTTGATGTTTTTTGGAATCGGCTACGCCTCGGTGACGACTATGAGCGTTGCGCTCGTCTCCACGGTGATCTTCGCGGTTCGCTATTTCACAGGCGTCGGACCTCTCGTGGATATCTTCTACGGCGTGATTGCCTTCTGCCTGCTGGTGTGGGCCCTCCGGCCGAACATCAAAGCCCTGAGGGAGGGACGCGAGCGGTTCCATGGTTGGCGGCCATGGCGCAAGGGACCGCCGCCCTTCTCGACAAGGCACGAGGAGAATCCCAGGCCGGTTCAAAGCACTCCGCCGCACCAAAGTGCAAGGGACGCGAGAAAGCCAAGATCAACCAAACCGAGCGCGGCGCGCCGGTGATTGGCCCCTGACTGTATCTGAAAATGAAGAGCGGCGACCATGTTGTGGTCGCCGCTCCTTGAACTCGGTCCGGCTGTCCGCCGTTGTCAAGCGCGGGAAGCGGGCGGATTGATTGGGCGTCCTACTCTTCCCTGGCGCGGTGGACCAGTTCCTTCATGTTGCGCTGGTGAAGCGATTCGGCCAGGCCGCCCAGGTAGACGCGGCTCTTGCCACTCTCTTCGAGGCCGGCACCCTCTAATGGATCAGCAGTCCCCTTGCGCCGGGCCGCGGCCTTGGCGAATTTCTTGATGTTGGCAAGATAAGCCAGGTTTTCCCGGACGGCGGCATCGATCTCGCCGCGCAGAATGATATCTCCGTGACCCTGTACGATGTTCTCCAGCCCCATGCGCCCGATCTTGCGGATCGACGAGGCGATCTCGTCAACATCCCCATCGACGATGTATGGCAGGGGCATGAACGCGTCGCCAGCGAACAGGACGCGGTCTTCCTCCACCAGCACCGAAATGCCATCCTCGCTGTGGCCACCCGCGGGCAGCAGGATCAGGTTCTTCTTCCCGACACGAAGGTTCAGTTGCCCGCTTTCAAATGTCATGTGCGGCAGGATGATCTTGACCTGGCGAAATGCCGCGTTCTGCCTACGTGCCTGCTCGAGCGATGGCAATCCGCGCTCCGCAAGGAGCTCGCGGCAGCGCGCGTGCGCGATGACCGTGGCGCCTGGGAAGAAGCAACTGCCCCAGGCGTGATCGGCATGATAGTGGGTGTTGATCACGTAGCGCACGGGTACGCCCAGCTCATGCTCAATGTACTCACGCATGCCAAGGGTCTCGTCCGGAAGCGCCAGCGTATCAATGACGACAGCCCATTGCGGCCCGGATACGACGCCGGCCGTTACCTGGGCGTAGACCTCGCTTTGGAACCAGTACACATTTTCGGAAATTCGCTCGCGATGCATCGATGATCCTCAATGTCCCCAATCAAAATAGCACAAGCTACCCGTCCAGTCAAGTTGTCTAGACGCATATCGACTGGGAACCGCAGACACAGATTGGCAAACGGGCTAGGCGGCTGGTGCTACGTACAGAATGACCGCGGTGAAATGGGCTAACGCGCCCAGGATCACAAATATGTGCCAAATCTCATGAAAACCAAACTTGCCGGGGACGAAATCGAATATCTTGGTGGCGTAGATCACCGCCCCCAACGTGTACAGAATGCCGCCGGCCAGCAGCCAGCCCAATGCAGCAACGGGTAACGTGGCCAGCATCTCCCGGATCGCGAAGACGACCAGCCAACCCAGGACAATGTAGATGCCCGTGTTCAGCCAGCGCGGGGTTTTGACGGTGAAGACCTTCAGGATCACGCCCGCCAATGCCAGCGACCAGACGATGGCCAGGAGGCCCCATTTCCAGAAGCCGGAAAACATGTTGTAGCAGAACGGAGTGTACGTTCCGGCAATCAGGAGATAGATGGCCGCATGGTCCAGCTGCCGCAGCACGCGAACGACACGCGGGCTGGCAGAAACAAGATGATAGGTTGCGCTCGCAGAGAAGAGCAGCACCAGCGTGGTGCCGTAAATCAACAACGAGATCGTTTTCCCAGTATTGGAGTGCCCGATAACCAGTAGTGCAACAAGGCCTGCGAGCGCCACCACGGCTGCAACAAAATGACTCAAGCCGTTCACCGGCTCGCGTAGACTTCTAAGTATTCGCGTGAACATTTCCTACTGCTCCTTAAGTACCCTTGTCGGATTGTCCATCCAATGCCTAACGCGCCCCCCGTCGCCCAAACTGGCGTTCCAGCGTCTCGACGGAAAGATGGATCATCGTCGGGCGACCGTGAGGACACGTCCGCGGCGAATCGCAGGCTTCCAGGTCGGCCACCAGCGAATGCTGTTCCTCGGCAGAGAGGACTTGCCCGGCTTTGACAGCCATCCGTTTGCAGACACGCGCCGCAATTCGCTTCTCGATCTCGTTCTGCAACGGCGCCTCGTCTTCCTCGAAATCCTCAACCAGCGCCCGGATTGCCGCTGAGGGGTCAGCATTTCCAAACAGCGCCGGGACAGCGCGAACCTGGAAGGTGTTGGGACCGAACTCTTCGACCTCAAAACCAAGATGCCGCAGGGCCGGGAGTTGCGATGCCAGCAGCACCGCCCCCTCCGGCGGAAGGGTCACCGCAACGGGCGAGAGGAGGGCCTGTGATGAAATCGCCTTGCCCTCGTGCTGACGGAGCAATTTCTCAAACAGCACACGCTCGTGAGCGGCATGCTGATCGATGAGGTAGAGACCATCCGGACCCTCCGCCACCATATAGGTGGCGCCAATCTGGCCGATGAGGCGGAGCAGGGGCAGATGCGTGCCGTCAAGATGGTCAACGGTCGCCACTGCAGCCACACTGAGGGCCGGAGCTTCCGCATGCGCCAGTTCCCAGGCGGGATCCGGCACTGAACTCTCCGCACCCCACACGTGCTGTGTCGCGATGGCGGGAACGGGCGTATATGCGAGCAGGCCCCGCCTCACCGCGCGCTGGACAAAGCCAAAGACGCGATCCGGGTTCTTGAAGCGCACTTCGGCCTTGGCAGGGTGGACATTCACATCCACATCCGCGTGCTCGACCTCCAGGAAGAGCGCACCCAGAGGATAACGACCCACCATTAACATAGTGTGATAAGCCTGGATGAAGGCACTCGTGAGGGGTGTGTCCTGCACCCAGCGACCATTCACAAACACTGTGATGTCGCGCCTGTTGGAGCGAGTCACCGTTGTGGGGCTTATGAATCCCGTCAGCCCGAGGTCAGGTTCCTGCGCCGTGATCTCCAGCAATTGCTTCGCGATCTCGACTCCGTATAGGGCAGCCAGAATGGCGCGCCGATCCCCATCACCCGAGGTCTGAAGCACCAGGCCCTGGTCCTCCATCAGCTTGAACCGAATCCGCGGATAAGCCAGCGCATAGCGCGTCATCAGCGCGTCGATCACGCGCCTTTCGGTCACATCCGCTTTCAGGAACTTGAGTCGCGCCGGGACGTTGTAGAAAAGGTCCTCAACGTGCACCACGGTCCCGGCAGGGCCGCCAATCGTCTCCGGCTTGGCGGCATGTCCGCCTTCGACCCGCAAGCGCGCGCCTTCCCCGGCCGTTGAGGTTTTGGTTGTAATCGTCAGCCGGGATACGGATGCCACAGAAGCAAGGGCTTCACCCCGGAACCCGAGCGTGGAAATGTGGAAGAGGTCCTCCGCACTGGAAAGCTTGGAGGTGGCGTGCCTCTCTACGGCCAGGCTCAGTTCCTGAGGCGCGATGCCGCTGCCATCATCTGCGACTTCAATCAGCTTCCTGCCAGCTTCCCCCACTGTGACTGCGATTGCAGTCGCACCAGCATCGATGGCGTTCTCGATCAGTTCTTTCACCACAGATGCAGGCCGTTCGATGACTTCACCCGCGGCGATCTGCGAAGACACTTCAGGAGCCAGCAGGCGAATCGTCACCGAATCATTATAATGCAGTGACCTCTTGATCCGTTACATGAAGCATAGCCTGCACTCCCATGGATCGATTCGCAAATTGATGAGACTGACTCGATCCCCTGCGATCCATTTGCTGGCCGCGTTGGTGGCTGCCTGCAGTCCGCCCCCGATGCCTCCGACCGCCAGCGCAATCGCGCCAGCCTCCATAACGGCGGAGCCGACCGCTGCGATCTCCCCGTCAGCGACCGCCATCCCGCTTCCCACCTTCACTCCGGATCCTTTTGCACGGTATTCGATCGCGTATTTGCGAGGGCAATCTTACGGAGGCGGAACGCTCGAAATCCTTGAGCGGGTGGGGACAAACAGTGCATTCACGCGTTATCTGGTGAAGTACCCAAGCGATGGCCTTGCCATTCACGGTTTCATGAACGTGCCCCGGGGGGAAGGTCCTTTCCCCGTCATCATAGCCTTGCACGGCTACATCGATCCTGCTATCTATGACACACTCGACTACACCACGCACTACGCCGATGCACTATCAAGCGCCGGATACCTGGTGCTGCATCCCAACCTGCGGGGGTTTCCTCCTTCGGATACCGGAGACGATCTGTTTCGCGTCGGCATGGCCGAGGATGTGCTGAACCTCATCGCCATCGTGAAGGATGCGGCGGGGCGGCCTGGAGTACTGGAGGCGGCCGACGGGAATCGGATTGGCCTGTGGGGTCACAGCATGGGAGGCGGCATCACCACGCGCGTCATCACCGTAAGTCAGGATATCCGCGCGGCGGTGTTATACGCGGCCATGAGCGGCGACGAAGCCCGCAACTACCAGGCAATCGGGCAATGGTCGGAGGGCCAGCGCGGCGCCGACGAACGGGCTGTGCCGCCGCAAGAATTGCCCAGCATATCTCCCATCAACTTCCTGGATGACATTACGGCAGCGGTGAGCATCAATCATGGGTTGGAGGACGAGCTTGTGCCGGTGCAGTGGTCGATGCAGACCTGCGAACTGCTAAAGGCAGCCCACAAAGATGTGGAGTGTCACTACTATCCCGACCTGCATCACACCTTCAACGGCAAGGGCGACAAGGAATTCATCCAGTACACGATCCAGTTCATGAACCGGTACCTCCGCCCGGCCCAATAAGGCGCGGGCCCTAACGGTATAATCGCGCCGTGCGTTTCACAACGATATTCTTCGACCTGGACGATACACTGTACCCGGCTGCGAGCGGGTTGTGGCCTACGCTCAAGCAGCGCATGACGCAGTACATGATCGAGCATCTGCACATTCCCGCGGAGGATGTGCCGCGCTTGCGTGAAACGTACTTCCGCCAATACGGGACAACGCTGCGCGGCTTACAGGCGAATCACAGCATCGATGTCGAGAAATACCTGGCCTACGTGCACGATGTGAAGCTGACGGATTACATTCACCCCGATCGAGCTCAGCAAGAGGTTCTTGCGGGCCTGTCGACGCGCAACCTCATCTTCACTAACGCGGATGCCAACCATGCCCGCCGGGTACTTCAAGTGCTGCAGATCGAGGAGCACTTCATCGACATTATCGACATAAACCGCATGGAACCCTACTGCAAGCCCAGTCGGGAGGCATTCGGGCTGGCCATGCAGGCCGCTGGCGAAGTCGATGCCTCCAAGTGCATGATGATCGATGACCTTCCGTACACCACGCGAGCGGCCCGCGATTTCGGCTTATACGCCGTGCTTTTCGGCGCTGCCGACGCGACCGGACATGCGCAGGCAGCCCTCCAGGACTGGTGCGCTCTGCCGCGCTTGCTCAAGGGCGGTGCTGCGTGACTGCACTCGAAATCCTGCTGCTCATCCTGGCGTTGGTCGTGCTAGTCGGGAATACCATGATCGCATTGGCGTTCTTGCGGGGACGGCGGGGGGACTTCAAATCACTTGGGGGGCGCGATCGTGAAGCCATGGACGAGCTGCATAAGCGCGTGGAATCCCTGCTGGCGCGGCGAAAGTGAGCCAGCCAACTCTTTACGATATTCAGACAACCAATTCATGGTGCTCTAATGCCGTGATGCTATCCTGCGGCTACGCGCACGTGTGCTCTTGCAGCGCGTCAGGAGGAATTTGTGAGTAAGACATTACAGGTCTTTCTGCTGGCGGCACTCGGGGTGGTGCTGCTGGCTGGGGCTTTCTCCGGCGGCTTCATCGCCGGCCACGTTCTACCGTTCCGCAGCGACGCGGGCGGCTTCCGATCCCTGCAACCAGTCGCCACAGTCCCGGCAGCGGCCAATACCGCGACGCCAGCCGATCTGCAGGACCTCTTCAAACCATTCTGGGAAGCCTGGCAGCTGGTGCACACTCAGTTTGTTGATCAGCCAGTTGACGACGCAGCGCTCATGCAGGGCGCCATTCGCGGCATGATGGGTGCCCTCGGCGACCCTCACAGCACCTACCTGGATCCGCAGAGTTTCAGCGATGCCAATTCCGAGCTACAGGGATCTTATGAAGGCATCGGTGCAACCGTCGACACCGGCGGAGCCTATCTGACCATCATCAGCACCTTCCCGGATTCGCCGGCGGAGAAGGTCGGCATTCTTTCCGGGGACCAGGTGATCGCCCTCGATCACAAGGATGTAACCGGGATGAACGCGGAACTCGTGAGACGGCAGGTTATCGGTCCAGCGGGCAGCACCGTGCACCTGACCATCGCACGAGCCGGCGAGACTGCCCCTCTTGAATTCGACGTGACCCGCGCCAAGATCGCCGTGGCCAGCAGCACGGGCAAGATGCTGGACAACGGGATCGGCTATGTGCAGATCACGACCTTCGGCGACAACACCACGCGCGAGTTGACTGCGGCCCTTCGAACGCTCATGGCCCAGAAGCCGCGTGGACTGATCCTGGACCTACGCGACAACGGCGGCGGTTATCTACAGACGGCCGTGGAAGTGGTTTCGCAATTCCAGGACAGTGGCGTGGTACTCTATGAAGAGTACGGCGACGGCACCAAGAAGCCGTACAATGCCACCGGCGGCGGGCTGGCCACCAAGATCCCGATCGTGGTCCTGGTCAATGAAGGCACGGCGTCGGCCTCCGAGATCACGGCAGGCGCTTTGCAGGATTATGGTCGGGCAAAAGTGGTCGGAGTCACCTCGTATGGAAAGGGCTCCGTTCAAAACTGGGTGCCGATTTCCAACAATCAGGGCGCCGTCAGCATCACGATCGCACGCTGGCTTACACCGAAGAACCGGCAAATCGACGGAAAGGGACTCACGCCGGATGTGTATGTCCAGAGGACACCCGAGGACCGAAAAGCCGGTCGCGACCCGCAGCTGGATGCGGCCGTAGAGGTAATGATGAGTATCATCAACGGCAAACCGATTCCAACATCGGTCCCGACGCCCCGCCCGACCGCGACTCCATAGACGCGAGCTTCCGGCGGGGACTGGAGGCTTCAATGTTCTACAACAGCGACTACCTATGTTTCATGGTCCCGGCGTTCCTGCTGGTGATGATTGCCCAACTGTACGTAAACTCGGCGTATAGCAAATGGGGCAAGATAGGCGTCCGCAGCGGCCTGACCGGCACGCAGGCGGCTGAGCGACTAATCAGCAATGGAGGTCTCGCGGGCGTCCGCGTGGAACGCATCGCGGGCAAACTGACCGACCATTACGATCCGCGGGACAAGGTCCTGCGGCTCTCACAAGGCATCGCGGATACGCCATCCGTGGCGGCTGTAGCCGTGGCGGCGCACGAGCTGGGTCATGCCATGCAGGATCAGCAGAACTACGCTCCGCTCAGATTTCGGGCGGCCCTTGTCCCGGTCGTGAGCATCGGCAGTTGGCTGGGACCGATCATGGTCATCGCCGGCATCATCCTGGGCTTCACCAACCTGGCCTGGCTGGGCGTGCTTGTCTTCGCGGGTGGGGCAGTCTTCGCCCTGGCGACCCTGCCCGTCGAACTCAATGCTTCGAGTCGCGCCAAGCGACTGCTCGCCGACACCGGGATCATCGCGGGCGAGGATGAGCAGAGCGGTGTGAACAACGTTCTCAATGCGGCGGCCTTCACGTACGTGGCGGGACTCGCGGCTGCGGTGCTGCAACTGCTGTACTACGTGAGCATGTTGGGTGGTTTCCGCTCCCGCGACTGACGCGCTTGCAGCTCGGTTCATCGATTCCATCAGCGCCTCCCGGTTTGTGCCGGGAGGCGCTGACGCTTAATCGTGTGCTTCGATTGCCAGGGCGGTTGCATCCGGAGTAACTTGCGACCCGTCTTGTTATAATGAAACAGCCATGCCGAAGTTCCTCGTCGTCATCGTGCTCTTCCTGGCAATCACGCTCGTAATTTTCAGTTTTTCCGAACTTCAAGACGTCGTCCACACGCTTCAGCGGGCCAACTTCGCATTCGTGCTGATGGCCTTTCTCGCCGAAGCGGGATGGATGTTGATCATGGGGGCGATCTTCTACTCACTGTACGCAGTACTTGGACTGAAGGAAAGCAGGCGGCGGGTAACACTCCTGGCGCTGGCAAGTACCTTCCTGGGGGTCGTGACGACCAGCGCAGCCGTGGGTGGATTGGCGATGTTCATCGCCGACGGCCGCAAGCGCGGTCATCCCATCGGCAAGGTGACCGTGGCCGGCGCACTGTACTTGCTGTTGGACTACGCCGCATTCTTCTGCATCCTGGCACTTGGCACAGTCGTCCTCATCCGTCGCGACAGCTTGGGAGCGATGCAGATCAGCGGTTCGCTGCTGCTCCTGGCGCTCGCCATCGCAATGGGTTCGCTCCTGTATCTCGCATATCGCTCGCCGATCGTCCTGGGCAATACCCTTGCACGCCTGGCGCGCCTGATCAACGTCGTTGCGCGCCCTTTCATCCGCCGCCAGTATCTGAGCGAGGTGAGGGCACATGAGTTTGCCGCAGACGTGTCATCCGGCCTCGGGAGCCTGCCAGAAAAGCCCCGCAGCCTCTTGCGGCCGCTCATGTTTGCCCTCACCAATAAAGTCCTGCTGCTCCTGATCCTGATGTTCTGCTTCCTCGCCTTCGATGTGCCTTTCTCGGCGGGCACGATCGTGGGCGGTTTGGCGATTACTTACCTGTTCATGATCGTGTCGCCAACCCCAGCCGGCGTCGGCTTTGTCGAAGGCATCATGCCGGTGGCCCTGCGCAGCCTGGGCGTTGATTTCAGCCAGGCGGTCATCATCACACTCGCTTTCCGCGGCACCACTTTCTGGCTGCCGTTGGCTGTGGGCGCGGTTGCATTTCGAAACCTGCACGTGGAAATGGATCGGCCAGCCGTGACGGCTGCCGATCCCTCCCGCCGGGAGGTTTAACTATGTGGCTTGGATTGCTGAAGTGGCTGCATGTCCTGGCGGCGATCACCGCCGTCGGCGCCAACTTTACCTACGGCATCTGGATCGCGCGCGCCTCAAAGGAACCGCAAGTACTGCCGTTCGTATTACGCAACATCTCAATGATCGACAGGCGCGTTGCCAATCCATGCTATGCATTGCTGTTGTTGACAGGGCTAACGATGGCCCTCACCGTTCACATTCCATTGACGACCCCCTGGCTGCTCACCGCCCTTGTCCTCTATGTCCTGTCGGCGCTCCTGGGGATTCTCGCCTACGCTCCCGTCACAAGAAAGCAGCGCGCGATCCTGGAGAAAGAGGGCTTTGACTCGCCCGCCTATAGGGCTATTGCCCAGCAGGGGACCCGGCTTGGCATCGCGGTGACCTTGGACGTGGTGATCATCGTTTTCCTGATGGTGGTGAAGCCGGTGCTCTGGGGCTGACGAGAACTTGCACGCCATGCAAAATGCGCGGGCCCTCCGGCCCGCGCATTTCCTTCTTCGCCTGCCGAGCCAAGCCTCAACCGAGCGTGGCGCGCTCCAGTACGGCGGCAATCTGCTCAAACAGATCGCCCGGCAGCCTGGCGCCGGGGATCACCGCATTCTTGCGAAGTTTGTCGATCTTGTACGCGGGCACGCTACCCCGGTCAATCTCCAAGTCGACCGATGGGTGCGTGAAGACGGTGAGAACCCTGATGGGCACATTGGCATGCGCTTGCAGCCGATCCGTGAGCCAGCTGCGGATCGCATCCGTGAGCTCCTCAGCCAGCTCCATTGGATCACCGACGCGCGGCTCGACGAGATAACGCAGGGCCCGGCCGATCGTCATGGCTTCCTTCCAGCGGCCCTCACGATATGTGAAGCTGCTGGCAAGGTTGACCACCTCCATGCCCACGATCCCATTCGGCGTCAGCAGCACGTGGTCGCAAGGCATCGACGGATAGTGATAGAGCCGGTAGTTGTCGTCGAATGCCTTGAGTGCGTGATCCAGGCTCTCCTCTGGCCGCGGGCGCCGGACCCAGCGGTTGGCGAGATATATGCCCACCATGGATATGGCCCCGCCAAGAAACAGCAACACGAGTGTGAAGCCGGCAAGGACCGGGAAGAAGAGCGGCGCCAGCACAGTCGCCAGCAGCAGCAGTAGGCCTCCCACGCTGGCGGCATTTGCCAGCGCAGCTTTGGAATTCGCTTTCTGTCGATCGATGAATATCTTCATGTCAATGCCTGCAGCCTCCGGTGAATGGGTACCAGGGCCTCGTAGATATCGCGGTACTGATGATACAGCCCGTCATAGCGCTGCCAGTTCGAGGCATCCGGCAAGACCTCGTTCCTGATCTGTATGAGATCGTCGACCGCATCCATGCCGGAATAGAGACCCAGCCCCACCGCCACCGTAAGAGCGGCGCCAGCGGCGCCCGCTTCCAGGTGGTTCCTGACGACCCGCAGCGGCCGGCCGGTGACGTCGCTTATGATCTGCACCCACAACGGGCTGCTGCAGCCCCCGCCGATGCCATTGAAAGCCTCGATCTTGAAGCCGGTTCGCTCCATGGCCTCACAGATCCAGCGCAAATGATAGGCCACGCCTTCCATCACGGCGCGGGTCATGTGTCCCTTGTGGTGGCTCATGCTCAGACCGATGAAGCCACCGCGGGCATAGTGGTCCAGGACAGGCGCCCGTTCTCCGGATAGCCATGGCAGGAAGATGAGCTTGTCGGAACCAGCCGGCACAGCGCCCGCTGCCTTGCTGAGCAGCGCATAGCTGGACTTGCCGGTTTCGGCCGCGAGCCTCTTCTCCTCAGCGCAGAGGGCGTCACGGAACCACATCAGCGCGCCGCCGCCGGTCTCCATTTCCCCGGCGATGATGTACTTATCTGGATCGATGTGGTTGAGGCCCCAGAAAGGCTTCACGGGATCGTTTCGAAACGTGGAAGTTGAGACCCCGATCCACGTGGCAGTCCCTATGCACAGATGGACGGCGCCCTCGCGGTTGGCGCCCGCCCCGGATTGCGCCACAGCCACATCCCCCGCACAGATTACCACCGGCGTACCGGCCTTAAGGCCCGTTTGCCGCGCAGCCGCGGGCGTGATCTCGCCGATCACCTCGGTGGAAGGGAACGCAGGAGGGAGCTTCTCCACGGGTATGCCCAGCTTGTCACACACCTCTCGTGACCAGCGCCGGGTGCGGGGATCGAAGAGGAAATACACCGAGGCGCCCACCCAGTCGATGGCGATGCGGCCGGTGAGCTTGAACAGGATGTACTCCTTGCAATCCAGCAGAAAGGCGGTTTGATCCCAGACCTCCGGCATCTCCTCTTTGAGCCACAGGATCTTGGGAATGCTGTCCTTGGCCGTGGGGATATTGCCGGTGTGCTCGAACAAGAAGCCGGGCATCTCGCCGGCGGTCACACGTTCTGCCTGCCGGATACTGCGCAGGTCCAGCCAGGAGAGCATCCTGGTCAGCGGCCGCCCCGTCTCATCGACTGGAAGGGTATTCCACATCTGCGCGGAGACCCCGACCCCGATAATATCGGCCGGATCGATGCCGGACTCACGGATCACCTGGCGCGAGGTCGCTGCCACCACCCGCCAGAGTTCGTCAGGATCCTGTTCAACCCACTCGGGCCTGGGATATGTCAGGCCATAGGCGCGGTAGGCCGAGTGCACGACGCGGCCCCTGATGTCGCACAGTACAGCCTTATTACCGCCCGTGCCCGTGTCATGGGCCAGGATGTATTTGCGTTTCGCCACGAATGCGCTCCCAATGCCCGGTGCTAGGTTCCCAACTCTTCCCGAACATACTCGCTGAACAGGCGGACGAATTGGTGGTTCTGTTCGGGTGTGCCCACGGTTATGCGGATGAAGCCCTTGGCCATGTTATGCCCGCTCATGGGCCGGATGAAGATACCGCGCTCGGCCATGCGGTCGCGTATCTCCGAGGATTCCTTATCCAAGACGCTGGCATCGATCAGAACAAAGTTGCCCTCCGAGGGGTAGGCACGCAAGCCGGGCAGCTTGTTGATCTCATCATGGATATAGCGCCGTCCTTGAAGGACATTGTTGCGCTTGCGCACCTGGTCATCCCGGTCGTTCAAGCCGGCAAGGGCGGCCGCCAGCGTGATGAGACCCACGTTCCACGGTATGCGCACGCGATTGAAGTAACTCGCTAGCCCCGGATCGCAGAGTATGTAGCCGAGGCGGAACCCGGCTAAGCCAAAGGCCTTGGACAGGGTGCGGTTGACCATCATGTGCGGGTATTTCTTGATCAGCAGCACGCGGCTGACGACCCGCTCTTCCAGCTCGTAGTAGGCCTCATCAAAGAAAGTTGGGATGCCGAGCTCGAGGATGCGCAGCAGGTCGGCCTCGCCGATCTGGTTGCCCGTCGGATTGTTGGGCGAGCAGATAAAGATCAGCTTGGTCTTTGGCGTGACCGCCTTCAGCATGGCGTCGATATCCCAGGAGAAATCCGATCGCATCGGCACCGCGATGACATTTCCACCGGCGACGCGAATCCGCGCCGCGTACATGGGGAAAGTCGGGACGTGAATGAGGGCGTCCTCTCCCGGCGCCACGAAGGTGTGCACCACAAAATTGATCACGTCGGTGGAGCCGTCGCCAAGCACAACATGATCCGCGGTCAGGCCGGCTGACTCTCCAAGCTTACGCCGGAGTTCAGGCCCCGAGCCGGGATAGAGATTCCCCAACCTGGCCGCGTCCAGAACGGCATCCAGCACGGCTTCAGAGGGCGCCAGGAGGTTCTCGTTGGACATCATGCGCACGATGTGGGGATTCTGCCAGGCCACATCCATGTGTTTGTCACTGTAGGGTTCCGCAGACTTAACCCATGGAACAATGAATTCTTCAGGAGATTTCATCCTTGTTCTCTTTCAGGAGCAGCGCTCCAGGGCTTCCCCCGCTGACAGCCCTGTCAGCGGATCAGCTCTTCGACGTCCTTGTACCACTTCACGCGCTCGCCCAGACGGGCGCGCGTCTTCCAGCGCAACGATTTCGGCTCGCGCTCGATCCATTCCATCAGCTCGTGAATTCGCCCGTGAACCACGTCCCGGTCGTCATGCTGGAGACGATCCTTGTATTCCTCCAGCTTCTCGTCCAGTAGTCTCAGATTGCCGGTCACCGTACGCCAGAAGCCCCAATCGTTTGCAAGTGTTCTGGCAATGATCTTCGCATTGACCGTGCCCTTATCATCCTCCCCCACCGGGTGCTCGCGCAGAAGCATGACCGTGTCGATCAGGTCCTTCTCGTTGATCTGCACGATTTGCATCTTCTCGAGCAGCAATTCGGCCAGAGGCAGTGTGAGCTCCTGCGCCTCCAGCCGGCCCTGCAGGTTCAGAACATGGCAGAAATCCAGGGCGTTGAAAAAGATGTCGATGTGGCGGCCAAACATGCGGTCGTGAAACAGCATGCGCCTTTCTCCAAATAGCTGGGTGACCTGCTTGTCCTCTTCATAGCCCAGCTCTGTCAGGATCCGCCGGATATCGCGGGTGAACCTCGGATACGAGGCGAAATCGATGTCCGTGAACTTGCGTTCCAGCCGATCCTGGATGTACCCGAATTTCGGGCACTGGGTCCGGAACGCCAGGGCGCCGATCAGGCGCATGATGACGTGCCTGTTCTCCTGGAGGCCTAGGGCATCCAGGATGCGCGTTCGTTCGGAGTAGAAGTCCTCGAGGATCTCTCCATACTTACCCATAAGCGCCTCCTTCAGGCAGAGATCAGCATGTGGCCTTTTACCTTGCCGTTCTCCAGATTGATGATGGCGGCTTTCATGATGCCTTCAGCATATTCGCTGCCGGCATTGATCATCAGCGTTCGGCCGTTGCGAACATGGCCGGGCGACTCATGAATGTGGCCGTGCAGGGTCAACATCGGCTGGACCTTTTCGATGAACGCCTTGACGGATGGCGAACCGGCTGACTTCATCACCACCTGCCCGCCCTGGGTGATGATCTTGAGGTTCTTGTCCAGCTCCGGGCAGGTATCCAGCCCGGAGGCGTACGGAGGCACGTGCAGCATGGCGATGGTATGCTCGGGTTTCTGGATCATGCCCGCCAGCTGATCGAGCTTCTGGGTAAGCACCTCTTCCGAAACATCCCGCTCGCACAGCCAGGGCGTGAGGTTGGCATTGGAAAGTCCCACAACCTCGTAGCCGCCATCCATCTCAAGTCGGCGCATATCGGGGTTGCGAATGACCTTGAATTCACCGATAACATCATCGATGGATGCCAGGTCGTCGTTGCCAGCCATGAAGTAGAGCGTCATATGGAGCGGGGTGAGCTTCTCGTCGGCCAGCTGCATCCACTCACGCACTCGCTGGCACATCTCCTGTTCGAAGCGCTTGCCCATACGTGCCGGGTCGGACTCCAGCGCCTCCGCCTCATCTTTCTCAAGCAGGATCGGGTAGAAGCCCACCTGGCTGATAGCCTTTCGAAGCGATTGGAGCTCGTCCGGCGATGAGGCCCTTTTTTCCTCACCAAAGAGGGTGGCTTCATACTTGCCGCCGCCCTGGTGAATCACCGGGATCATTGCTTTGCCCGTTACATCACCCCCTACCATCAAGACATTGGCCTTGTACTGGATCCCGGACGCCAGGAACTTGCGGAACACGGCGTCCGAGCCATGGAAATCTGAACCATATAAGATGCGCGTCATCGTCATGATTGACTCCTGGTCACCACTCACTTGCGTGGTGGTCGGCAGGGCACAAGTCCCTGCCGACCACCACTACTGCCTATCGGAGGCAGGTCATGCAGACTAAATGGGCGGCACCGACTGGAAGGTCCAGTTGATGTCGATGCCTTCCTTGCTCATCCGGTACGAGCGCGCCACATAGAACACGATCAGACCACTGATGATGAATCCGGCCAGTGTTCCGAGGGTGCCCGGGCCGATGCGCCCGCCAACGGCGGGGTACAGGAACGAGGCGATGATCATCCACAGCAGATAGGCCAGGGTGATTCCGCCAACGATCGTAATGAGCGGGATGCCCGCCACTTTGCGTTTCACGAACGCCGAGGCATTCTCAAACAAGTCAGGCTTCGTGAAGGGGAAGATCGTCATGGCGAGGACCGGGATCAGCTGGGTGCACACTGCGAAGAACACAAAGTTGAGCTGCGCACCCATGACGCTGCCGGGCCAAAGCAGGCCCGAGGCATCCAGGATGCCGACCAACGCGATCACGGTGATGATCAGGATGGCGATGATCGGGCTGTGGAGCGTCGGATGAATGTAGCAGACCTTCTCCGGGACCAGGCGGTCAAACGACCAGGCGAAGATGATGCGGCTGCAGTAGAAGAAGTAGGTCTGCGCCAGGTTGATCAGCGTGTAGACCCAGGCGATGGCCACGATCCACAACAGGATGATATTGGGGTTGAGGATGGCCGCGTAGAAAGTGATCCACGGCATGGGGTTGGCGTCTGCCACGCCGGCATTACTGAGGTAAGACTCAGCCGCGATGAACTCCAGTGGCACCAGCCGCTGCAGCAACAGCGCGCCGACCACAAAAATCGCCCAGGTCACGAGCAGGGACGACCACGATCCGGCCAGCAGCGTGGTTTCGGCCTGTTTCACCTCGCCCGCGAAGAACGTGGGGATGTAGTAGCCGTAGAAGATCCAGAAGCCCATGATCAGGCCGGCCAATGTCATCATTCCAACGTTCGGATTGATGACCATGCCATTTGCTTTAGCCAGGTCGATTCGCCCGGCGTAACTCCCTGCGCCCATGAACTTGTCCCAAGCGGCCGGGAAGGCATCCTTCGCCGCCGTGCCGAGCTGGAAGTACAGGATGACCCATGCCAGCAGGCCAAGGAAGAAGCCCACTTCCAGGATGCGCAGGATGGTGCGCGTCGGGAGGATCATCAGAATGAAAGTGATGACGGCACAGACTGCTCCGACGATCACAATGCCTGCGGGTGTGACGCACCAATTGGCGAAGTCAACGAAGGCCGCATTTCCTGTGACGATGCCCATGGTGCGGAACAGCACCGGCAGGGCCGTCTTGGGGATCCAGGCGATCAGCGAGCCTGCCACCATGGCGCTGAAGATCACCAGCGTCCAGGAGGCGGCGAAGGCCAGCGGAGCGCTCAGCGTGCGACTCGCCAGCGTATAGTCAGCTGCCGAGCGCGGCATGGTGGCGCCGATGACGGAGTAAGTGTAGGCATGGAACAGGCAGAAGAACATCGCCACCGTCAGCACGCCGATGATGCTGCTGCCGGGCCACACACCGGCGACCCAGGAAAACGGGATCAAGCCCGAGGACGAGAGGCTGATGCAGTGGACGCCGAAGACCATGGCGCCAAACACGCCGATCGTCCTGACCAGGCCTGAGCTCTTGCGGGCGTAAAGCTTCTTACCTTTAGCGGCCGCAGGGGCAACCATTTCAGCCATTGCAATTCTCCTTTCCAATCCTTTCGTTGTTGTCTGCTCGAGCGCGGATTGCCTCGTCGATCTAATGCTCCCCTTCGTTCACCTCCTTTCGGAATCCTTCCGCCTCGGTCAACGATGGCCGCTGATCCAGCTGCGCATCCGTGTGGATGCGCGCATAATCGCCGCGCAGGAAATCCTGCGAGAACACGACAGGTTCCTGGCTGCCATCAAAGGTAATTCGGGACAGCATCAGCAGCGGAAAACCCTCTTCCACCCGCAGCTGTTGAGCGACGGTGTCTGCAGCCACCGCCGCTTCCACCGTCTGCGAGATGCGTCCCGGGGTGATTCCATACACGTCTGTCAGGAGATCGTGCACAGTGGTCTTTTCGAGATTCCATTCCTCGAGGCCCGGGCAGCGGGCACAGGGAACAAAAACGCGTTCCAGGACAACTGGAACGCGATTTGCGAGTCTGAGAAGCGCCACGCGGTACATGGCGTCCCCGATTTGGAGCTTGAGGAACTCGGCCAGGCGCTTGCTGGCTGCCACCTGGTCAAACTCGAGCAACTGGCTGGCTGTGGCGATGTTGCGCTTCTGCATCGCTTCCACATAGTTGGCCAGTTCGCCGGCCTCATACGTGACTTTGGGTCGGGCGACGTAGGTGCCCGATCCGTGCCTGCGCTCGAGCAGTCCCTCGTTGACCAGTTCGGTCATGGCGCGCCGCACGGTCATGCGGCTCACGCCCAGGTCTTCGCTGAAGTCGCGCTCAGACTGGATCTTTGAATCGGGCGCGAGCTTGCCGGATAGAATCAGGTCGGCAATATATTCCTGGATTCGCGTGTAGAGGGGCTTGTTTAGCTCTTCGCTCATTCCCACATACCAGCTGCATCGACGGAGCGTCGACGCTCAAAGTGGTTTCTGGTATTAACGTCTGGCGAAGATACGTCTAAGCGTCAGAACCGTCAAAATCGCACAAAACCATTCAGGATAGTGCGACTTGCACTTAAGTGGGCTCATTGTACGCCGTATCATGGAAAACACAAGCCCCAAAATCGACACCACATTGGGGCCTGCTGGGCAATTCCGCCCTGAAATGTCAAAGTGGTATAGGTGATGGTCGGGGCGGGCTACTTCTCGCCGCTGATCCTGATCCAGGAGCGCTTCATCTTCAGGGCGTCCTCTTCCATGATGGGGCTCTCACACAGGATGCGTCCGCCACAGCCGTGCGCGTGGAGAGCGCGAAAGAGGGCCTTCAGGTCCAGGTCCGCGTCCTTTAGCTCCAGATGGTTCTTCTCCCCCTTAGGGCCGTATTCAATCCCGGAGAGGTGGACGTGCAGCCGCTTGAGCTCCCCTTCACCCAGTTCGCTGGCATAGTTGTCCAATAATCGGGACCATTCGTCGTAGGTGTTCATGGAACCGTCGCCGGGCCGCGCATGCAAGTGGGCGAAATCCAGGCACGGGAGCACGCCCTCGATAGATCGCGACATCGCTAGCGCGTCTTCGAACGATCCCAGCATCGCCGACTTGCCCATTGTCTCCGGTCGCAGGGTCACGTGATTGCCCGTTCGTCGCAGTTCAGCCACGCAATCCTTGAGCCGCGGGATGGCAATTTTCAGAACGTCCTCGGCTGCTCGTGCAAAGTAGGAACCGGGATGGAAAATGATGTCGGTTGCGCCGGCCAGATTGCCGTAGTGCGCAGCGTCCATCAGCCGCTTGCGGGACTTGGGCCACTCATCCGCTTCGGCATTCAAGTTGATGAAATACGGCGCGTGTACGCTTACAGCGACCGCCTCCGCCACCGCGGCCGCCTGGATGGCCGCGCAAGTTGCCTCTGTCACCCGGACCGATTGCACCCAGCCTAGCTCAAGGGCCGTGAGGCCGATGGACTTGCTGAATACGATCGCGCCGACCGAGCCACCCGGCTTCTTGGGGGTACCCGTGGGCGAGCCCACTGTGCCAAAGCGAAACGATAAAGTCACATGTCCTCCCGATAGGGCAACTATTCAATCACTAACGAATGAACATAGACTGGATTCTCTCGAAGACAGGAGGCCCGAGCACAAGTATTCCAACCAGGACAGCTGCCAGAGCGGTCAGGAGAACCGCGGCGGCGGCAATGTCCTTTCCAAGTTTGGCGAGGGGGTGATGGCTCGGGCTGGCAAGATCCACTACCACCTCGATGGCCGTGTTGAAGAACTCGGCCGCGAAGACCATCGCCGTCGTCAGCACGATGATCGCCCAGCGCAACGCATCCAGCTGGAGCCACAAGCATACGCCGAAGATCGCCAGCGCGATGGCCGCATGCAGCCAGGCGTTGCGCTGCGTGCGCATCACGTACCACCAGCCCTCCAGCGCATGGCCGAAGGAGCGGACACGCGAGGCAGTAAATTTGCGCAACTTTGTCATTCGCGGATCACGATGTCCTGCAGTCCCAGGCGTCTCATGGCCTTGGCCTGCACGGCCCACATGCGGGCCTTCTCTGCGGCCTTGGCATGATCATGGCCCAGCAGGTGCAGGATGCCATGCACCACCAGCAGCTGGACTTCGGCTTCAACGGGGTGACCCGCCGCACGCGCCTGCAGGGCCGCCTGCGGGACGGAAAGGATCACGTCGCCGAGGTAGCGCGTACCGGTCTCCGGGTTTGTCTCTTCGGCCGGAAAGCTCAGCACGTCCGTGGTCGCATCATGGCCCAGGTATTGCCTGTTCAGTTCACGTATCTGCGCGTCATCCCCAAGGACGATGCTAAGATCGCCAGTTGCCTTCATGAGCGCTAGCGTCGCGTTCGCCGCCTTCTCGATCAGACCTGCCGCGATCGGCATTGGCTCCAGCCGCGATTCGATATGGATCACGGAGGCTATGAATCCCGCTGGGGCGCGGTCGGTGCCGGCGCCGCAGCCGGCATTTCGCCGGCCGGGTATTGAATACGGGGGTGATAGGTGCCGCGCAGAGTTGTGACGAACGACTCCGTGATCAGGTGCAGGTCATGCAGCGTCAATTGAGTGTTGTCGAGCTGGCCCTCCCGCTCGGCCGCCTCAATAACGGAGCGCACGATCTGGCGCAATTGCTCGTCATCCTTGGGATTCTCGGCCCGGCTGCGAGCCTCGGAGGCGTCCGCCAGCATCAGCAGCGCCGTCTCACGCGAGCGCGGCCGCGGCCCGGGGTAGCGGAACTTCTCCACGTTCACCTGATTAACATCCCCGCCGGCGCGCTCCACGGCCTGTGTGTATTGGTAACGGGTGATCAAGGTACCGTGATGCTCCAGAATGAAATCGTCGATGCGCCGCGGCAGTCGGTGTTTGCGTGCCAGAGTTACGCCGTCGCGCACGTGACGCAGGATGGCGGCCGCGGCCTGCTCGGGTGTCATATCGCCGTGCGTGTTCACACTTCCGGTGGCCTGGTTCTCGATGAAGAACGACGGATCGGACATCGTCTTGCCGATATCGTGATAGATCGCCCCCACGCGGGTCAACAGGGCGTCTGCGCCGATCCGCTCGGCCGCCTGCTCCGCCAGGTTGGCCACGTGCAGGCTGTGCTGATAGGTTCCGGGTGCCTTGCGCAGGAACTCCTGCAGCAAGGGGAAGTCCGGCCTCGAGATCTCCAGCAATTGCAGTGCAGTTGGGAGGCTGAGGAACTGCGCCAGCAGCGCCTGAAGCAGAAGCGCCAGGCCGGCTGACGCCAACCCATTGAACACCGCGGCTCCGACGAGCGTGGCCAGGCCGATCCAATCCATCTCGCTCGAGGTCAGGCGGTAGGCGAAGATCATCGCCACGGCCACAGCCGCCACGGTCATTCCGGCACGGAAGAAGGCCCAGAAACGTCGTGCCTGCCCGAGCATGGCGACGCCGCACCAGGTGGAGAACAGATAGTACAGCAGCAGGTTCTCCGTGCCGCTCTGGCCGTATGTCGCCAGCACGCAGATCCCAAGCGAGATCAGCATGCCGGTCTCCATGCCAAACAGCGTCGCCAGGAGCAGGCCGGCAGCAGGCAATGGGAAGGCATATGGCACGATGGTCCGGTTTGGCACAACCAGCCGCGCCGTTATCACGAACCCCAGGATGATCAATGCCAGCACCAGCAGGCTGCGGGGATCGGAGAGGAACTGCAACCGCGGATGGCGGTACATATACAACGCGATCAGGACCGCGCACGTTAGGGTGACAGCTGCCGCGCTGAGGAAGGTCTCCAATGGCCGCTGAGACTGCACAAGCCCGAACTCATGCAGTGCTTCTATGTCCGCTGCGGAAATGATCTCGCCGCCCCCCACGATGGTCTCACCCTGCTTGTAGGAGCGGACCACCGGCTCGACGGCCTCACGGGCAGCGACCTGAGCCGCCGTCGTCAGCTCCTGACTGTACTGGCTGTTAGGGATTACGAACGCCTGCACGATCTCCGTCACCAGCGTGGCGTCCTGCTCATTCAGGGCCAGGGTGACACGCGAGGCGATGTCGTTGGGAAGCAGATCGATGTTCTCCGGCCGCACGGCCGAGCGCATCACCTGCTCCAACACTCGCAGGGATTCCTGCTGCACAGTATTCCAGCGACCCTCCGTCATGCCGAGGATCAAGCGCGCGCTTTCGGGCTTCAATCCCGGCGGGGAGACTGCCGAGATTGTGGTCTCGCGCTGCTCGATGGTGGTTGTGCCGTCTTCACGAACCGCGGAAATTCGATCCAACGCCCGGCGCAGCAGGTCAAGCTGCTCGCGAGCCACGCCGGGGTCCGGTGCGGTGTAGACGGGCAGCACAGCC
Organism: Anaerolineales bacterium; assembly: GCA_036524055.1. Classification (GTDB taxonomy): domain Bacteria; phylum Chloroflexota; class Anaerolineae; order Anaerolineales; family Villigracilaceae; genus Fen-1038. The sequence continues at coordinate 25,790 of DATDCZ010000003.1, forward strand.
CTCTCGGCGGCCGCGCGGACCTCCTCCGTTCGCACCTGGCTGACATACTCTGCGTCGCGTGGCGCCTGCAGATCGTAGGGGGCAACATCACCCACCTTGAGCGGCGGTGATGCCGGTCGCAGGCTCAGTGGGAACACCAGGGCAGCGTAGCTCACCAGGGTGACAGCAATCACCACGAAGGCCCGCAGCGTCCGCAGGCTGAACGAAGCAGGGGCTACTTTGGAAGTCTCGGACATTCAGGAGCTCAGGCCACCCGACTTCCAGACGCGCAACTGCGCGTCTCGAGGAACGAGGCAGTATTCATTCGAACGCGACGCGGCCGGGCAGATGGCGCCTCACTTGGTGAGCATTTCCTTGACCATGGCGCTGACCTGGTCCCCGGCGGCCCGACCTCCGAGCCTGGGCAGCACGAGCTTCATCACCTTGCCCATATCGGTGGGGCCCGAGGCGCCAGCCTCCTCGATGGCGGCCTGAATCACACTGCGCAGCTCATCCGGAGACATGGCTTTCGGCAGGTAGGCCTCCAAGACCTTGATCTCGGCTTCATTGTCGGCGATCAGGTCGCTCCGGTTCGCCTTACGGGCCTCCTCGATCGCTTCCCGGCGGTTCTTGATCTCCTTCTGAACCAGCGACATGACCGCGGCATCATCGATTGCCGACTGCTTGTCGACCTCTGCCAGCTTGATGGCTGCCAGGACCATGCGGGTGGTGCGCCGCGTAACGTCGTCATTGGCCTTCATGGCCTGGCGCATGGCGTCGGTTAGTTTCTCCTTGATATCCATGTGAAAGATTATACCTTTCTGCCTATTCGCTCTTCTGCCAACCCGACGTAATCCCGATTCGTCTCGTATCCCACGAAATGCCGGTGGCTTTTGATGGCCGCCAGTGCGGTCTGACCGCTTCCCATGAAGGGATCCAGGACGATCTCCCCCTCGAACGTGTACAGCTGGATCAGGCGGTATGGCAATTCCAGGGGAAATGGGGCGGGGTGACCGATTTTGCGGGCGGATTCAGCCGGGAATGCCCAGACGGATTTCGTGAATTGCAGGAATTCGTCTTTGGTGATGGTGTCCTTTCGCCCCTCGAGCCGGTCACGCCGGAAGTTTCCTTTGGAGAACACCAATATGTACTCGTGTCCGTCCCGCAGAGTCGGGTTGGACGCTGACTGCCATGAGCCCCAAGCCGTCGAGGCGCTGGACGAAGCGCCTTTGTCCCAGATGATCTCTCCTCGCATCAGGAAGTTCAACTCCAGAAGATCGCGCACCATGTAGGCGTGCAGGGGGATGTACGGCTTGCGACCCAGGTTGGCGACGTTGATGCACGCACGGCCCCCCGGGACCAGCACGCGCAGCACCTCCCTCCAGACCCGCTTCAGGAAGGCGAGATATTCGTCCAGAGAAAGGTCGGCGTCATAATCCTTTCCCACGTTGTAAGGCGGCGAGGTCACCATCAGATGGATCGAACTATCGGGAAGCTCCGACATGCTCTCCGCTGACACATTGAAGATCCTGTCCACGGTTTGCGGTGGGAGCGGATTCTCGAGGTAGGGCAGCTCTTCCGCCTGCGGCTGATCATCGTACAGCCGGCCGGCATAGAACGCGGAGGCGTCGTGCGCGATCCGCCCTGGAGAGCCAAACGAAGAGGTCTTAGTCTTTTTGGGCAATTCAGTGTCCCCACCTGCAGGCCCGGTCGATCAGGCCGTCGTAAGATCCTTGAACTTTGCAAGGAGTGGCGCCGGCAACATGCGCGCCAGGGCATCATACTCTGCACGCGTACGTTTCACCGCCGCCTGGAACGCATACTCAAACATCGGCCCGCGGTCGGCTGAATCAAGATGCATGGCGGCATGCGAATCGGCGGGAAAGAACCTGTCGGCCCATGGTCCGACCACCGGGATGAAGCTCAGGAAACCCAGTGGCAGGTACGGTTTGCCAGAACGCAGCGCCGGGCTGTCGATGAGCCCGTCATCCAGTGGCTCGATCTGCGAGGCCGGAGGCGCCATGCCATCCGGAAACCGCGATATCCACAAGTCTACATAGTTACTGTGTGAGTAGAAGTCCTGCGCCGTGTGGGTCAGGCGCCCGAAAGCCTTCCAGGCCTGCTCGGGCCTGCCCGCCTCCAGGGCCGGCCGGATGAGAGCGCTCTGCTCCGCCAGGTAGGCATACGCCTTCTCAAAAGCATTGTCGTCGAAGTGCAGTTCGTGGCGCCCCAATTGGTTCCACGGCGCGTCGACCTGCACATTGGCATCGATCATCACCTTCATCGCACGGGCGCTGAAATGGCCCTCCAGGGCGGCATACATCATTTGAACATGCACGGATTGCAGCATGGATCAGCCAGCCCCGCCTCTCGCGGCGGACTGGATCTTCGCAGGCATTCGTGAAGCTTCGCGCATGTTGGTGAACCCGGATCGCAACTCTCTCCCGCGAAATTATAATGCAGGCATGTCATACTACTCGCGCAAGGGCGACGACGGCACAACTGGATGGCTGGGCAAGGGTCGCCTTCCAAAGAACCATTTGCGCATCGAAGCGGTGGGCACATTGGACGAGGCCTCGGCTGCCCTCGGGGCGGCACGCGCCGCGTCTGCGGACGCACAAACAGCCGGGCTGCTCCTGGATGCCCAGCGCGATCTGTATCAGCTAATGGCCGAGGCATCCGCCGATCCGGCCGATGCCGACCGCTTCCATTTTGATGCGGCGCGCGTCCAATGGCTTGAGCAGCAAATAGACGCGCTCGCCGGAAGCTTCCGTGCACCGGATGGATTCATCGTTCCCGGGGATTCAGCGGCGGGCGCGGCCCTGGATATCGCCCGAACGGTCGTCCGGCGCGCGGAACGCCGAGTCGTGGACCTGCTGAACAATGAGCTGGTGGTAAATCCTGCTTTGCAGCAGTACCTGAACAGGCTCTCATCGCTCCTGTTTGTACTAGAGCTGGTCGAGAACAAGGCCGCCGGTGCCAGTACGACGCCAGCCTCCAGGAAGGGTGCATGATCGGCACATTCCTCAATGTTGCTACCGTCCTGCTGGGCGGCTTCCTCGGATTGCTCTTTGGGGCACGCGTCCCGGAGCGACTGAAGGCAACCGTGGTGGCAGGCATGGGATTGTTCACGGCCGGCATCGGCCTGCAGATGTTCCTCAAAACGGAGAATGCCATCATCGTGCTGGGATCCCTCCTGATCGGCGCGCTTCTGGGCGAATGGTGGCGCATCGAGGATGGACTGGAAGCCCTCGGGCAAAGACTGGAGTCGCGTTTTGGCGGAAATGCTGCATCGCCAGCCGATTCAAGTCGTTTCATAAAGGGCTTCCTGACGACCTCACTGCTCTTCTGCGTCGGCCCGATGACGATCCTCGGATCGATCCAGGACGGACTATCCGGCGATTACAGCCTGTTGGCGGTAAAGTCGGTGCTCGATGGCTTTGGGGCCCTCGCATTTGCCTCCACGTTGGGCCCGGGAGTTCTGTTTTCCTCGCTGATCATTCTCATGTACCAGGGTGCGATCACCTTGCTGGCTGCTCAGCTGACCGCCGTTGTTACCCAGTCGATGATGAACGAGCTTACGGCAGCAGGCGGACTGATCCTGGTGGGATTGGCCATTAGCAGCCTGCTGGAGATCAAGAAGATCCGCACAGCCAACCTCCTGCCGGCATTGGTCGTGGCGCCGCTCATTGTCTGGTTCCTTTCCATGTTGGGCCGATAGCCCCACTGGTAGACAACAAAAAAGGACGGCTGCTAGCCGTCCTTCTTCATTCTTTGCTGTCGCCTACTGAGCCGCGGCTGCCGCCAACGCTGCATCCAATTTCTGCTGGAAGACGGAAAAAGCCTCGGCACCCTGGATCTGGTCAGTAACTGTTTGCCCATTCGCCTGATAGGAAATGATGAACGTGGGCGTTGACTGGATCCCCAGAGCACGCGCGTCGGCGAAATCCTGGCGGACCATGTCCTTATACTTGCCGTTGTTGAAGCATGAATTGAACTCGTTCATGTCCAGGCTCAGAGCCTCAGCGAAGGCCCCCAGGCGGCGATCGCTGAACCGGCCAGCATTCTCCCCGACCTGATTGTGGAGCACGTAGTCGTGGTACTCCCAGAACTTATTCTGATCCCCGGCGCAGTACGCCGCCTCAGCCGCCCGGCTGGACTCTGGACCGATGAACTCCCCCACCGAATGATAGGTGAAGAATACCTTGCCGGTCGCGACGTACGCATCCAGCACAGACTGCTCCGTGTCGCGGCTGAAGTGCGCGCAGTACGGGCATTGAAAATCCGAATACTCATCCAGCTTTACAGGGGCGTTTGGATCGCCGATCTTGTTGAAATCCGTTTGCGTGCGCGTCAACGGCGTAACCGGCTTGACATCTACGGGCTGAAGCGTGGGCAGGATCAGGAAGGTGGCCACCAGAGCCGCTCCAAGCACGATTAGCCCAATGGCGATCAGCCGATTGCGCAGCTGTGACTGCCGCCTCTTCTCACGGAACATTTCTCGCTTGCTCATCCCCTCTCTGTCTTTTCTGCTCATTAGTTCCTCTCAAACTCCCTTTCTGCGTAGTGGGCGGGATTTTCTCATGCCCGGCCGCATTTGTCCAGCAGCGGCCTGCCGCGGTGACCGGACCTCCAGCTGGCGGTTCATCCATCGAATTGCCGTTTGGTTCACCCTGCTGGCCGCCGGCTCGTTATGCAGTTCGTGATACCACCCTTCCCAGGATTTCCATGTGCATCTTTTCCCCAGCCGCCGGGCAAATTCCCGGCTTGCTTCCCAGGAGGTCAGCTTGTCCGCAGTCCCGTGCATCAGAAGCAGTGGAAGCGGGAACTCCGCGGCATGTTCGAGGGCCCATAGGCCCGCCTCCCTTGATTCCAGGTACAGTCGTGCGGTGATCAGATTGTGTACCAGCGGATCGTGCTCAAATTCACTCCTCACACCGGGATCACGCGAAAGGTCCTGTGCCAGTTGTGCCCATCGCTCCGTGTATATCGGCAGAATGGGATTCAGCGCCCGCGCCACAGCCACTTTGAGCGGAGGTGCCGGGACGACCGCCCGAAGCCACGGCCCAGTTGCAATGACGCCGCGTATCTTCGGCTTGCGCTTGAGCGCGTAGACGAGCGCCATCTCACCACCCAGGCTGTGTCCGTACAGGAAGACCGGCCTCCCCGGATGCCTCTCCTTGATCCGTTCACGCAGGTCATCGATTTCATCCAGAAGTGCCTCGAAGCTCGGGGTATGGCCTCGCCGGCCGCCGGAACGGCCGTGGCCGCGGAGGTCAAATCCAACCACGGCGTAGTTGGCCTTGACGAGAGCCTGCGCCATGGACGCATATCGGGCGATGTGCTCTCCCAGCCCATGGAGAAGGCCGACAACCGCTTTCGGCATTCCGTCCGGTTCCCAAGCCTGCAGGTGCAGCCTTATCCCATCCCGGTTCTGCCAGCTTGACTGAAAGATCTTCAAAGACCGCCTCCGGGGCTGTGCGCGGGTGCGTTATCCGCAGGGATCTCCAGCGCAAATACAGGGAATCGTTCCCCTGTGCGCCGGAAACCAAGTCGTTCGTACAATGCATGTGAGGCAGCATTATCTGATTGAGTGTTCACCGTGAGCCGGCGCTCGCGATGCGTTGGGATGTGATGGATGAGATCGTTGACGAGGTCGGCGCCCAGACCTTGACCCTGTGCGGCTGGAAGCACAGCCAGCCTGGCCAGATGCGTTCCAAATGCGCCACCAGTGGAAAGCTGGTAACCCAGCAAAGATGAACCGTTCTCCGCCACTGTGGCGTATGAAGCCTGGCCGAACGCATTGGTCAATGCGGGGAGCGAGTTACGCCACAGCGGTTCAAATGCGGCTGCGTCAACTTCCACAACCCGAGGCAGATCCTCAGCTTGCATGCGGCGGATCCGGGGATTCGTGTGCGCCGGCGATGCATGTGCACTGCCGATATCCATTTCCATCAGGACAATGTGATTCACGAGCTTGAATCCATTCTCCAACAGGATCGGATCCAGCCAGCGTTGCGTGGCGATGGCTGCCGCCATGGCGCCTCCCATGCTGCGCAGTTGTCTCATTGCCTCCGACCACAACAGCTCCCATGTAGCGGATCCGCTGAGGTGGGACGGGAATACAAAGAGCCGCAGCCATGCGATCGGCACGGGATCCACTGCACACGCCAGGGCGCCGGTGATGCGCTGCCCCTCAAGCAGCACCAGGAAAGGTTGTTGCCCCAGCCATTCAAGCGGGGCCTTCCAGTCCAGGTGTTTGTGTACGTGGGATTCAAATGCGATCAGGTTCGAGAGGATGTCGCGGTCGCCGATCTCGGCCTTTCGGACCTCCAGCAGGCCCCGCGAACCTGCGGGAAGATCGAGTGGCTTCATCTCGCCAGGCGCAGCACCCACCGGAGCACCCGCTGCAGCAGCGTGGGCTTCTGAGTGGAACCGAGGGCGCCGATCATCTTCATCCCCGATTCGCCGATCTTGCCGCGCTTCAAGTCGATCGCCGCGGCCGCCTTGAGGACCGTGGCGCGCAAGTCGCCTTCACCAGCTTCGCCCAGCAGCTGTGCCGCCCGTTCATATGCCGCCAGTGCATCCTCTTCGCGATTGAGTTCCTCCAGCGCAACCGCCTGGTTATTGAGCGCCATGCCCTGCCGCTTCACGTCACCCGCGGCCGCGAAGACCTCATCGGTTCGGGAAGCTGCCTCCAATGCCTCTTGCGGACGCTGGAGCTGGAGCAAGGCAACGCTGAGATTATTCTTCTGCTCGGCAGAGTTGAGCGCGTCCCCAAGGTCGGCATAACCCTGGGCCGCTTTCTTGAAGGCCTCGGCGGCCTCCTGGAAACGGCCAGCTTCAAAGTCCTTCTTGCCCTGCGCATCCAATTGCGCTAGATCGATCTTGTTCGTCATGGTGTTGCCTCCACCAGGCTTTAGAGGTGTGTGTTGGGCGGACCGCTTCACGCGCGGGACGCCGCGGGCATGATTTCAAATCTGTCGTCAGTGGATCGCGCGGTTGCACCGGACTTGGGCGGCCGTACCCGGGTACTCTGATGGATTGTGGAATATAGCGGCGTGTCCGCGTCCCGCTTACAGCGTGATGTCCAACAGTCCTTCGGCCACAGAACGGAGTTTCTCGCTCGACATCGAACTCAATTTGACTGCCAGTTCAAGATAGGGCCGATTGACCGGCTGGCTGACGAAGGCCTGGAGCTCCGGTGGAAGTTCCATGAACTGCTTCATGGATTTCTGCTCCATCATCCACTTCCCCACGGGGCCGCTTTGGTCAAAGAATGTCTCAATGCGCGCCGCCAGCGCGTTCGCCAGGGCCTCCAGCTCAGGTAGCGGAATGGGGCGTTCCCCCAATTCATAGGCCAGTATGCGTGGACCCGGTATCCCGGTTTCCTGCGAGAGGGTCTTGACGGAAAGACTGGCGTTATTACGCTCCTGACGTAGCAGGGCGCCGATCATGCGCTGCCGCAATTGCGCCAGTTGCGGGATGTCCAGGGCCTCGGTTTCCGGGGAGATATCGGATACAGCAGATTTCCCCCAGAAATGCTCCACGGGTAGCTTGAGAAAGTACGCCAGGAGCTCCACCTCAGGCAGCGATGGAGAGCGGCTGCCCTCTTCATAGGCCCTCAGCCAGCCCTTGGTCACGCCCATGGCTCTTGCACATTCTTCCGGGCTGCGGCGGGCCGCCAGCCGCGCGTCGCGGATCAGGACCCCGAGCTTCTTCGCGCGTAGCGTGAGTTGCGATGAAGCATCCATTGCGTGTCTTGATTCATTATAGCAGAGAAGGATGGGAGTGCTCTGTCACCGTGTCGCCTCGCGGAAATATTGGATGATATATGCCGAAAGCACAACGCCACACGTGATGCGCGGCGCTGGGGTCATAGGGTGGGAGGTTGGCGGCCGCTCGTCGGCTAGGTTTCGTTGGGCGGCATGAAATAACCGAGCCCCGATCTTGTCACGATATGTCTGGGATTGTGTGCATCGTCCTCGAGCTTCTGCCGCAGGCGGGCGATGCTCACCCACAGTATCTCCTTATCGGACTTGTATTCAGGACCCCAGACGCCGGTCAGCAGATCCTCGGAGGTCAGGATCTTGCCAATGCTGTGAGCGAACAGCAGCAGCAGCCGGTACTCCGTTGCCGAGAGGGACACTTGGTGCTCGCCCCGCCAGACCTCGGCCCTGGCCAGGTCGATGCGCAGGTCACCATGGACGAAGAAGCGCGTATCGCCCTGCGGGGCGGGCCGCTCCGCACGGCGCAGCACCGCGCGCACCCGCGCCAGCATTTCGGTAGCTGAGAAAGGTTTTACCAGGTAATCGTCGGCGCCCAGATCCAGGCCACGCACCCGGTCTTGTTCCTCGCCTTTGGCCGTAAGCACCATGATGGGCACATTTGAGTATTCTCGAATCCGCTGGCAGACACCGAAGCCATCCAGGCGCGGCATCATGATATCCAGCAGGATCAGGTCCACGGGCTGGGCGGAGAAGACCTCCAGTGCCTGAATCCCGTCGGTGGCCGAATATACCGAGTAGCCCTCGGTCTTGAGATTTGCCTCCAGGAGGCGCAGGTAACGTGGCTCGTCGTCGACGATGAGAATCCGCTTCGCGGCCGTGGTCGTGGTCATCTCTCCCTCCCCATCTAGGCAGCCGGAAGTGGCAGCTCGATGAAGAATGTGGCCCCCTGCTCGGGCAGGGACTCGACCCAAATCTTACCATGATGGCCCAGGACGATCTGCCGGCAGATGTAAAGGCCCAGGCCGGTGCCAGTTGCACTGACATCCGCATCGCCGCGATAGAACCGCTCAAACACGAACGGCATGTATTCCTCCGGGATTCCGGGGCCGTGATCCTCCAGGCTGAAGCTCACTCGGCGATCATCCCGGCGCAGTCTCACGAAGAGAGGCGATCCCGGTGCATATTTGATGGCGTTCCCGAAGAGGTTCTCGAGCACTTGCACGAGTCGCGGGGCGTCACCGCTGATGGGCGGGACTTCGGCCAGTTCGGCGTGGATCTCCAGTTGTGGATGTCGCAGCCTGACGCGCGTAACTACATCCTGGACAAGTGCATCCATCTGGACGGGCTGAACCCGGAACTTCGCCGTCTGGCTTTGCAGACGGGCCGATTCCAGCATGTTCTCGAGTAATGTCCTCAGCCGGTCGGCCTCCTCCTCAATGATGGAAAGGAATTCGCGGCGGGTCTTCTCATCCCAGATCGTATCTTCGCGCAGCAGGCTGGTGGTGTAGCCCTTGATGAATCCCAGCGGGGTTCGCAGCTCATGCGAGATGGTCGATACAAAATCATCCTGTAGCCGCATCTGCCGCTGGGCTGTCTCCAACTCTGAGCGCGCCGCCAGCAGGCCCCGGGATTCGAGCAGTGATCCGGCCGTATCGGCGATCCATTCGGCCAGCGCACGGTGCAGGTCTGAATACTCAGGGCCGCCGAAGCGCACAAACACCAGCGCACCTTCGGTTCTCCCCGCCACCACGATAGGCAGGCCCAGCACATAGGCCCGCTGGATCCGGTCTGCGTTGGGACTTGCGCTTGGAAGGCGCTCAATGGTGTGATTGCCTGCCAGCACCTCGCCTGCGATCGTCTCACCCCAACTGGCGTCTGCTTCCGAACTCCGGCCGCGGCCGGCGGCCCGCGCATAGGCTACTTCCAGATTGCGTCGGCGTGAATCCAGAACGTACAGCGCCACATTGTCGAACATGAAATCGGGTCGCATAACGGCCAGCAGGTTGTCGAAGGCACCTTTCCAGTCGCTGCTCAAACGAGCGGCCGCGCGTAGTGAGTGCAGGGAGGATAATGTGGCCCGGTCGATCTGCATGCCGTTCTCTCCGGTCCTCTGCGCGGCTTAGCGCCGCGCCCTAGACCTTCCTGCTTCTGGGGTGCGAAGCTTCCGTCGCGACCAGAAGCGGGAACTTGAATGTGGTGCCCTTTCCTTCGGTCGAAGTCACCTCGAGCACTGAGCCGTGCGCCTCAACAATCTGGCGCACAAGTGTCAGGCCCAGCCCTGTGCCGCCGGCCCGACGTGTTGCAGAGCCGTCCAACTGCTGGAATGGCTCGAAGATCCTCTGCAGTCCTTCGGCAGGGATGCCCACGCCGGTGTCGCTCACGGCTATCATCACCAGGTTTGTGCTCTCGGGCTTCAGGCTAAGCACCACGCGCCCGCCGGAGGGTGTGAACTTGATGGCATTGTCAAGCAAATGGGCAATGGCCCAAAGCAGCTTCTCCCGATCGCCCTGTACCTGCGGCAGGGCTTCTGGCGCCAGCAAACGCACGGATACGCCGCCTGCCTCGGCTTTCGCCGCCGCGTCCCGGATCGCCCGATTCACCAGGGTTTGAAGATCAAGCGCCTCCTGCCGGAAGCTGACCTCTCCATGCGAGGCGCGCGAAAAAGTCAGCAGGTCTTCAATCAATTTCTCAAGCCGCTTGGTCGCCTTTTGGCTGACCTGTACTGCATGCCTCTGCTCGTCTGTGAGCTTCCCAAGAGAGTCGGTGGACATCAGTTCCAGGTAACCCTTGATGTGCGTGAGCGGAGTGCGCAGTTCATGCGAGATGTTGGCCACGAAATTGGCCTTCATCTCCTCCATCTCGGACAGCCGTTCGAGTGCGCGTTGAAGTTCCTCGGTCCGCTCGCGGATGCGCCGGTCAAGCGTCCGATTGGCCGTCTGCAGCGCCGCTCGAAGCTGGATGATCTGTTCGGTGACGGCCTCGTCCAGGCTGGCCCGGTCAATCAGCTGCAGGTCGAGCAGCGCCTGACCGAGGAGCACGGATTGCCCGGCCGCGCCGCGTTCATTCTGATAGTTGAGGGCTTTCTCGAGGCCTTCTGCCGAAATGCGCCCCGCGCTAACCAGAGCCTCGCCCAGCATCGGGACCAGCATCTCTGGGGCCAGTTGCTGCTTTTCTTTGAGCACGGGGCCTGCTTCAGATGATCTGCCTGACGTCATTTTCCAGCTTTGCTTTCCGGGCTGCGCTCTTCAATATGCAGAAGATGGTGCCTCAAGCTGCGCATCCTATGCCTCGAACACCCACTCACCCGCGATCATTGTAGCAGAACACTGCATCGACTTTAGCTCGTGCGCTTCCACAACAAATGGGTCCTGGTCCAGGACAATCATGTCCGCAAGGTATCCCTCGGCGATCTTCCCCTGCCGCCCCTCTGCGTAGGCTGCATAGGCGGCACCAGTTGTGAAGCCCTCCAGCGCCTGAAGCAGATCCAGACGCTGTTCAGGGTGCCAGCCGTCGAGTCCGGGTGTGCCGTCGGTGCGTCGCCGCGTCACGGCGGCGTGAATGCCCAGGAATGGATTGGGCGATTCGACCGGTGCGTCCGAGCCGAACGCCAGGTGAGTGCCGGCCTCCAGCTGCGTCTTCCAGGCATATGCCAGGGAAGTGCGCGAGCCCCAGTATGTGTCGGCCATGCGCATGTCAGACGTGGCATGGATCGGCTGCATCGAGGCGACTACATTGAGCCGCGCAAGCCGCAGGGCGTCGTCCGGATGCAGCAGCTGGACATGCTCGATGCGATGTCTCAGGTGCGGCAGGCCCTTCTCCTCTTCATAGGCGCGCAGATTCTCGTAGGCATCCAACACCTCATGATTGGCGCGGTCGCCGATGGCATGCACTGTCATTCCCAGTCCCACGTCGGCCGCGTGCCGACCCATCTCAAAGAGCTGCTCGGCGTCGTGATTGAGGATGCCCCTGTTGTCCGTATCGCCGTCGTATGGTTGGAACATGGCGGCGGTCCGGGGACCCAGGGCGCCGTCCATGAAGGCCTTCACCGATCCAATGTGCAGCCAGTCGTCGCCGAATCCCGTCCGCAGACCAAGGTCGTACGCCTGGTCGAGCAATTCCACAGGGAGGTTCTTGGTGACGCGCAGCTTCAGGCGCCCCTCCGCGTGGAGCTCTTGCAGCGCCATGAAACAGTCACGCCGGTCGAAATCGTGTACTCCCGTGAGGCCGAACGACCACAGTCTGCGTTGCGCACGATCCAGGGCCTCCGCCAGTGAGTCCACATCCGGCTCGGGTACGAGTCTTGCCACCAGGTCCGAAGCGGATTCAAGCAGGACGCCCGTGGGTTCGCCCGCCGCATCGCGCTGGATCTTGCCGTCCTTTGGGTCGGGGGTATCGCGGCGGATGCCCGCCAGGCGCAAGGCGGCGCTGTTCACCCAGGATGCGTGCAGGGATTTGGCTGTCAGGAACACAGGGTGCTGCGGCGCAACTTCGTCAAGGTCAGCCGCAGATGGCCATGCGCCCCATGCATTCTGGTTCCATCCATGACCCAGGACCCAGGCACCTGCCGGCGTTCGATTGGTTTTCTGTGAGACGCGCTGCACGCACTCAGCGAGATCATCGGTTTCGCAATCGATCTTTTCCAGTGAGAGCGCGTACGCCTTGAGGTGCAGATGCGCATCTGTCAGCCCGGGCAGGATCGTGCGCCCTTGCATATCCTGCAGTTCAGGGCGATCGAACCCAGTCAGGATCTCTTCGCCGCCGATGGCCAGGATCACGCCGTGGTCCACCACCGCGGCGGTGGCCCGTGGTCGTTTCTCATCCAGAGTGTGAATGTGGGCGTTGCGGAGGATCTTCACAGCTGCTATGCCGCACCAGTGGCGGCGCTGCCACCTGGTTACAGCAATCGATCGAGTATCGCGTCCAGCTCTTCGTCAGAGTAATAGTACAGGGTGAGGCTGCCACCCTTCTTGCCATGCTTGAGGCTCACTTTGGTGCCCAGGCTGGCACGCAGTCGCTTCTCGATGTCAGCCGCGTCCGCGCTCCGCCGGACCTTCTTCTTGGGCGCGGGCTTCTTGCCCGAAAGCTTGCGCGCCAGCAGTTCCGTCTGCCGCACGCTCAGATCCAGGTTCATCACGCGTTGAAGGGCGATCTCCTGCGCCTTTGCAGCCGATAGGCTAAGCAGTGCACGTGCGTGCCCCTCACTGATCTTGCCGTCCACCAGTGCCTGCTTGACGGCTGCAGAAGCGTCCAGCAGTCGCAGCGTGTTCGTCACCGCCACGCGGCTTTTCGACACACGTGCCGCGATGGCCTCATGAGAGAGATTGAACTCCTTGGCCAGGTGCTGAAATGCGTGCGCTTCTTCGATCGGGTTGAGATCGGCGCGCTGCACGTTCTCGATCAGGGCCAGTTCCAGGAGTTGCTGGTCACTGGCGCTGCGGATCACAACCGGCACGCGGTTCAACCCGGCGCGCCGGGCAGCTTGCAGACGGCGTTCTCCGGCGATCAGCGTGTATGTTCCGCCCATGGCCGGTGCCACTACCAGCGGCTGGATGATGCCGTGTTCGCGTATGGACGCGGCCAGTTCCTGCAGTTCGCTCTCCTTGAATGTCTGGCGCGGCTGTCGCGGGTTGTGTGAGATCGAATCGATGGGTACTTGCGAGGCGCCGGCACCGCTGACGGCGCCTGTGCCGCCAGGAATCAGCGCATCCAATCCCTTGCCGAGGCCAGAGCGTGCGGGCATACGCTACTCCTTGGTCATGTTGCAGCTTTGATTCCGTCGCCGCGCAGAAGTTCACGGGCAAGCGCGCCGTATGCCTGTGCCCCGTTGGAGGATGGAGCATAGGCCAGGATCGGCAATCCATATGATGGCGCTTCTGCCAGCCGGATACTGCGTGGAACGATGGCTTTGAAGACCTGCCCGGGAAAATGCCGGTTGACCTCGGTCACAACATCGGTCGAAAGATTCGTGCGCGGATCGAACATAGTCAGTACCACGCCGCGCACTTTGAGACCGGGAAAGAGGGATTGGCGCACGCGCTGGATCGTTTGCGTGAGCAGCCCCAGGCCCTCCAATGCCAGGTATTCACACTGCACGGGCACCAGCGCACCGTCCTTGGCGGCGATGAGCCCGTTGATCGTCAGCAACCCAAGCGATGGGGGGCAATCGATCAGGATATAGTCGTATCGCGCCGCCAGTGGTTGCAGTGCCTGCTTCAGGCGTTGCTCGCGGCGCTCCTCAGCCACCAATTCCACCTCGGCACCCGCCAGCGCGGGCGAGGATGGCAGCAGCGCCAGCTTGAGCCGCTCGTTCATGAGGATCGACCCGGCTGCCGAACCGCCGGACAGGGCCTCATATGTGCCGCTCGTTACAGCGTTCTTGTCCACCCCCAGGCAGGAGGTTGCGTTAGCTTGCGGATCGAGATCCACGATCAGTACGCGTTGACCCAGGCTTGCCAGGTAGGCGCCCAGATTGATGGCTGTTGTGGTCTTTCCAACGCCGCCCTTCTGATTCACCAACGCATAGATATGAGCCATCAAAATCCGTTTCCTGACTTCTCGCCCCGTTCCAGCAGAGCGCCAGCCTACTGCATGACTTCCATGCTGCAGGCCTCGATGTCGCGACTCGTAGGTATGCCCTCAAGGCCTGGCCGCGACACGGACCGGGCGGCTAGCAGCGTCGCAAAGCGCGCCGCTTCCCACGGGTCGCGCGTCAAGTACAGCCGTATGAAGAGGGCAGCCGCGAAAATATCCCCTGCGCCGACGTCGTCGACCTCCGCCACCGCGGGCGCTCGAAATCGACGGCTATCGCCGTTCCAGTACAGCACCGCTCCGGCGTCGCCTTCGGTCACGGCCAAGACCCGGGTGTTGTGAGCCATCTTGTGGATCACATCCTCATCGTCCCCCACGTCCTCGCGGCTTATGACCACCGCACCGGCTTTCGGCAGCAGCACATCCGCCTCACGCCACTCCGAGGGTGCCACGCGCCCATCTGGACCCCAGGTCCGCATCCAGCCCTGAGGCGTGATTCCCAGCATGCTAGCGGAAACCGCCGCGGCCGCCTCTGCATCGAATTCCTGCGCCACGGGCCCCAGGTGGAGAATGGGCACCTTCCTCCACGCGTCCGGCAGGCTCTCGAGGCTGATGGTTGAGGCTTGGCTGCTTATGATTTGGCGCCGACCGCCCGGAGTGTGAAGATTCTCGAATCTAGTGCTGTGTTTTGCCGGGACTTTCAGAACCGGAATGCCTTGAAGCGCCTCCAACGACGTGTGTTCCCCCACAGAGGTGACGATGCCGACTCGTAGGCCGAAAGCGCGCGCGGTCAGGCCGGCATAAGCGGCGGTCCCTCCGAGACGCGTGCCGGTGGGCGTGATGTCTTCGGTCAAATGGCCGATGACCAGGTAGTCCACCGGTTCCAGAGGGACCAGATCAAGCATGAAAGCATTATACCGTGACGATCTTTATGAACGACCAACAGCCCTTCCGCGGGCCCCACATAAAATAAAGGCGACCGCATGCGGTCGCCTTTCTCAGTCCAGTCCTCTACAAGAACACCCTATGGAGGGACCAGATCAATCCTTCGGTATGATCGTCACCTTGCGATACGGCTCTTCCCCGACACTCTCGGTCTTCACTGCCGGATGATCCCGCAGTTCCATGTGGATAATGCGCCTTTCGGCCGCGCGCATCGGCTCAAGCGTCAGCTTGCGACCGGATTTGAGCACCTGTTCAGCCATGCGTTGAGCCAGCTGCCGCAGTTGACGTTCGCGCCGGTCCCGATGACCCTCCACATCCACCACCAGGTGCATGAACTGGCCTGTTTCCTTGCCAACCATTAATGCGGCGATGTACTGAAATGCATCCAATGTCTGGCCGCGGCGGCCGATCAGGATGCCGAGATCGCTCCCGCGCACGTCCACCATCACCGGTCGCCGGTCTTCGCGCGGCTCGCCGTAGTGAGCAGAGACCTGCGCCTGTAAGCCCATGTGGAAGAGTAGCTTGGAAACCGTCGATTCTGTCTTTTCCAGCACCTCGTCGTGCTCGTCCGACAATATGCCGTTGAGCCGCGCGGGTGCAGGTGCCGGCTCGCGCCTGGGTTCAGCTGGCGGTTCATGTTGCCTCACCGCAGGCTTGCGGTCTTCCTGCACTCGCGTCGCGGGCTTTCGAGTCTCCTCCGCACGGACACCGTTGCGCTTTGGCGCGGGCTTTAAGGGGGATGCCGCCGTCGGCGCGGGCTTTTCTGAAACCGGCATTGCCCCTTCCGGTGGATTCACGGTCAAGCGCACCCGCACCTGGCGTCCGCCCAGGCCAAACAGACCCGTGCCTCCCGAATCAAGTACCTCGACTGAAACGGCGGTAGCCGGCAAGCCCAACTGCTGCAATCCCTGCGCCAGCGCCTGCTCCACCGTCGGGGCGATAATCTCCAATGTTGTGCGTTCGGGCATCATGACCTCCCTGGCCTATCTCTTCCGGATGGGCGGCGTTTTCTGGGACCCGCCTGGCAGCAGGTTGCTCCAGTTGACCTTGCCCATCATGGCGTACTGGGCGATATATAGGAGATTGCTCGTCAGGAGGTAGAGCGCAAACCCCGAGGTGAACGAGGACGCCATGAAGATGTACATCAGCGGCATTGTGACGCTCATCGTCCGGCTCATCTGAGCGCTTTGATCGTTCGGATTGGTGGATACTGGCGTGGTGAGCTTCATCTGGAAATACGACGTCACACCCACCAGGATGACCAGCAGCGGAATGCTGAAGCCAAGGATCAGGGTGTACTCGGGGCGACTCAGGTCCATCCACAGGAAGTGGCTGTTGATCGGAATCAAGCTCGTGGCGCTGAGGCCGGGGAAGAATTTCTCGGGCCACGTGTAGATCGAGCGGGCAAGTTGCAGCAGCGATAGCGGTGAAGTCGGCAGCATGCGGTACAACGCCTGGATGATCGCAAACCACAGGGGCAGCTGGATCAGCATGGGCAGGCAGGACGAGAACGGGCTGATGCCGCGCTCCTTGTAGATACGCATCTGCTCCTGCGCCAATTTCTCCCGGTCCTTTGCGTACTTCTTCTGGATATCCTGCCATTCCTTGTCGTTCTGCATCTCCTGCATCGCCTGCGTCGACTTCATCTGCTGCGACGCCAGAGGCCACGTGACAACTCGCGTAAGTATCGTGAAGAGGATGATGGCCAGCCCGAAGCTGGCCCCGATGAACGGTATATGGCTGAGGCCATGGTAGGTCCACAGCATGATGTTCACAAAGATCGCAATGAAGTCGTTCCAGCGCCAGACGATCAGGGCCAGCAACACCCCCACGCCCACGAATTTGAACATGCCGGAGGTCATGCCCTGAAGGGCTGCGGGGTCCACATTTCTTGCTTGTTTCATGTTGGTCATGGTTTTGTCTTCCTTACTTGAGCGGGAACTTCCACACGATGCTGTGGGTGGTGGAGTTCACCGCCGCAAGCTGGAAATCGGCCTTCATCGGCGCGATCAAGATCAGGTCACCTGTCGCAACCGGCGTGGTGTAGATCTGGCCGCCGATGCTCAGGTTCCAGCTTTCGACGCCCGTGCGATCATAGGCGAAGATCGATCCTGACTCGGTTGCGATCAAGACTCCATCGGGCAACATGAGCGGGCTGGCAGTGATCGGCCCGTCCGGCCTGACGTCCGGCCAGGCGTTCTTCCCATGTGTGGTGCCCAACGAATAGACGCGACCGCTGATATCCGCGGCGTACAGGGTATCGCCGTCCTGCGCAGGCGCGCCCCACACCCAGTCGGCCGCGGCCGCATTCCACCTCACGGCACCTGTGGCCGCATCGATTGCCGCCACTTTCTTTCCAAACGATCCCGCATAGACGGTGGAGCCGTCCGCGCTCACGGTGGCTGCCCCCAGGCTCGAACCGCCAAGGTCCACTTTCCATGCAACTGCCTGCGTCGCCGGGTCGACCGCATACAGCATGTGATCCAGTGACGCAACGAAAATCAACTTGCCATTCGAGGTGGGCGCGCTCCAAAGAGAATTGCCCAGCTTCAGCGTCCACTTTATCTGGCCCGTCGCCAGATCTGCGGCATACAGCGAGCCGTTGTTGTTGGCTGCATACAACGTATCGCCCACTACCAATGGTGAGGCGATCCAATGGCTGTCGGCCACCAAAGGCGCGGCCCAGTTCTCCTTGCCGGTCGCCGGATCAAGACTGGTGATGGAGTTGTCTGTGCCCGCGCTACCTACCAACAGCCGGCCGTCGGGTGCAATGACAGGATTCGAGATGTACGCATGAGTGCTGACCTTGTCAGGGTAGATCCAGCTCTGCGTTCCGTCGCTCAGACGAACGGCATGCACCTGGCTGCCATTCGCAAAGTAGGCGTTGTTCGCGTCTGCCGCCAGCCCCGGCCAGCTTATGACCGTGCTACGGGCGCCGCAGGCGCTGAGCGCCACGGCAGTGAGAGCAATGAGAGAGAAAAGGGCGAGGCGTTTCATTGTGAAATGATGGCTCCTATGGGACGGGATCATAGCCCCCGGCGTTGAACGGGTTGCAGCGCAATACGCGCCACACGGCCATTCCGGTTCCCTTGATCGCGCCGTGCTTGTAGATTGCCTGGTACCCGTAATGTGAGCATGTAGGATAAAAGCGGCAGGTGTTCTCAGGCATGCCGCGCGAGAGTGTCACCTGATACAGCCTGATCAGCCCGAGCAGTGGCAAACGCGCCCAGTTCGCCGGAGTGCGCGGCAAGTCGCGCAGACGCGGTTCATTGGGGTAGTCGTCCGGCGCAGAAGACTTGGCAGGCATCACGATGCGGGAATCAGCGCCGCGCGGCGCAACAAGGTCACGAGCACTTCGCGGACTTCGCTTTGCTTGGACAAAGCCAGGGGCGGGCGGGCTATTAGCACGATATCCCAGTTCGGTTGGATCGAATCCAAGAGCTCACGCGCGGCGGCTCGCAGCAGGCGCTTGGCCCGGTTGCGTTTGACGGCATTCCCGACCGTGCGGCCAGCCGCCACTCCGACGCGGACCTGCCCGACCTCATTCTGCCGCACCACGAGCACCGCCAGTCGGCTCGGATACGACTTGCCGGTCCGGCGTGCGCGTTCGAAGTCCTCGGAGCGGGTCAGCCGGAATTTGCGCTGCACACGTCGCTCGCTGGCCGGCGCCTGCGCGGCGGTCTGTCGTTCCTTGAGCCGCGTACCCTGTCACGCGTGCGAGGATCTACCAGCGCGTCCGCTTGACGTGCTCGTTGGACGTCGGGGTCAGCTTGTAGCGCCCGCGCGCCCGGCGGCGCTTCAAAACCGCGCGGCCATCGGCAGTCGCCATGCGCGAGCGGAAACCATGCACACGCACGCGGCGCCGGATCTTCGGTTGATAAGTTCGCTTTGGCATTCTTTGCGTTCCTCACTCGCGGGGACTTCTGGGACAGACCCCTGCCTTGGAATAATTGCGCGCCCGGATGGGAGGACCTGCGATCCGGATCCCGTGGGCGGGTCAATTTTCGGTCGATTTTGGAACCCGCACTCAGTTTCGGCGGGCACGAAATTATACCGTGAAGCCGCCGATTCGGTCAATTTCGGGTCCGGCCTCCTCCGATGAGAAGGAGGCTTGCCGAGACTGCGAGGTCCCCTATTCAGCCGACTTTCCCGGCAGTTCCGGCTTCTTCCTCGGCTTGCGGACCGGGTAAACGGGGTGCGCCAGAAGTGCCGAGAGCTTCTTCGCCCCCTCCGGGCTGGCCACCGCCACGATCTCGTCGCCGGCCTGGAAAGTGCTTTCCCCTTTCGGCAAGGTCATCTTTCCGTCGCGGATGATGGCAGCGATGACGCACTGCTCCTCCAGACCCATGTCCTTGAGCAGCATGCCGATACCCATGGCGCCCTCGGGAACCTTCTCCTCAACCACGGAGTAGCGCCCGCGGCGGATCTGGAACAGGGTCATCATGTCGCCCAGCGACATCTCCTCCTGGATCAAGTGAGCCAGCACATCGGCTTGGTTTAGCGCCACGTCCACGTGGAAATGGCTCCCAAACAGCCAGGCATTGTTAGCGTTGTTGACCCGCGCGATGCGCCGCGGCACATCGAACATCTCCTTGGCCAGGAAACACAGTGCTAGGTTCACGGAGTCGTCACTGGAAACAGCCGCCAGGACATGCGCCTCGCGAATGCCCGCCTGCTCCAGCACTATGGGGTCTATGGGATTGCCCTCAATGATCGTCTCCGTTGCCAGTTCCTGGTGCATGCGCGCCAGCAGCGCCGCACGATTCTCAACGATCCGGACTTTGTGCCCTTCCGCCATGAGAAGGTTCGCCAGCCGTGCACCGGTCCGGCCCCCGCCGGCAATAAGCACAAACATCTCAGGCCTTCGCTTTCTTTTCGACCCGTGCCATCAGCTTGCCAATGCCATCGAACGTGGAGCTGACGTTCAGAACGTCCCCGGTCTCCAGCTTCATGTTTGCCTCGGGCAGCACCGACCGCCCTGCCCGCGTCAGGGCAACAGGAAAGCATTCCTCTGCCGGGTTTAGCAGTTCGCCAATCGTCAGTCCGCGCAGGTGGTCGGGCACCGTGATTTCGTACACTTCAACCTCACCGTTGCCCGCCGAATACACCATCTTCTGAACCGGATTCGTGAGCAGCTCTTCCACGCGCTGCGCACCCCAGTAGGTGGAGCTGACCGTCTGGAGGCCGAAGGCTTCGATCACTGGGAGCAGGTTGGGATCGTAGTTGCGCACCACCACGATCGGCACTTTGAAGATTGCCCTGGCGGTGTGTGCCACAACCGCGTTCAGGGTATCCGAGTTTGTCACCGCCGCCAGGCCGTTGGCCTCTTTGATGCCTGCGCGCTCGAGCACATTCTCCGCCAGGCCCTCGCCTTCCAGCGTCCGGCCGCGGAACTCCGCCGGCAATCGACTGAAAGCGGCGCGGTTGCTGTCCACCACCACCACGTGGTGCCCGCTCTTGTACAGCCGGTACGAGAGCTCGGCTCCCACCCGTCCACATCCCACTACGATGAAGTTCATATCTTTCTCTCCGCTGGATCGGCCGCATTGCCCATCTCATCCTCATACAGTCGATATGGGACATCGGTCACCACGACGCCCGATCTGTTCAACAGCTCACTGCGCAGAACATCCGCTGTGCGCATGTGAAGTGCATTGTGCCACACCTTCGAGGGGATGAACTGCGGCACCACGATAGTGATCGTCTCGTCCGGCTGCCGCGCATCGATGATACCTTGAAGATACCGCAGCAGCGGTTCCGCGAACAGGCGATACGGAGAATCCAGCACCACCAGCCGCGTCCCATCGCCCCAGATGTGCCACTTCCGCTGCACCTTCTCGGTCTCCGACGGTTCCAGCGAGACATGCACCGCCGTGACATCATCCGAGAGCAGCCGCGCATACCGCAACCCCTCAAGGGTGCCCTGGTGCACGCCGCTGATGGGCATGATCACGCGGTGTCGCGTGCGCCGGGTGGGCAGACCTTTGAAGCCCTCCAGGCTGAGCCGCCGCGCCACGCTCCGATAGTGTCGGTGGATGTTGAAGAAAGTGAGGACGAGCAGGGGCGTGACGATTAGCACGATCCAGGCGCCCTCGCGGAACTTCGTCACAGCGAAGATCACCACAACCACGGCGGTACAGAGCGAGCCCACGCCGTTGATCAGCATCTTCGTGCGCCAGTTGGCGCTGTAGCTCAACACCGACCCGCGCTCTTTAACCTGCACTTCCGGCCCGAGATGCCCGATCTTCCACCAACGGTGAGCCATGCCGGCCTGGGACAACGTAAATGAGGCGAAGACGCCAATGGCATAGAGTGGGATCAGGTGTGTAACGCTGGCGCGGAAGATGACGATCAGCACACAGGCAATCGCCGCTAGGGCCAGGATGCCGTTGGAATAAACGAGCCTGCTGCCTCGGAATGCAAGTTGCCGGGGAAGGAAGCCGTCCGCGCCGATCAGCGCTCCGAGGCGTGGAAAATCCGCAAACGCCGTGTTGGCTGCCATGATCAGGATGATCGTTGTCGCCCAGATGGTCGCCAGGTAGATCAAGCCGCGCCCATTGAATACAGTTCGGGAAACCTGCGAGATGACCGTCTCCTGCTCTGAGAAGACGGCACCAATATGGCCCGTGAGGTAGGAAACGCCAAGAAACATCGCGCCCAGGATGAGCGCCATCCAAATCAGCGTAATGCCCGCGTTTCGACTGCGCGGCTCCTTGAAGGCCGTGATCCCATTGGAGATCGCCTCTACCCCGGTCAGGGCCGTTGTCCCGTTGGCAAATGCGTGCAACAATAGGAATGGGGTGATAGCCGTCAGGGTGGCAACCGCCGTCGCTTGCGGCGGATCCAGTACCGCGCCAAGCGTGCCGGTGAAGTAGCGCACCAAGCCTGTACCCACAGTGATCAACATCATGGCAATGAAGAAATATGCCGGAAAGGCGAAGAACGCTCCAGATTCCTTAACCCCGCGAAGGTTCATCAGCATGATGAATAGGACCGCGCCGATGGCCAGCCAAACGCGGTACGCGAAGAGATCTGGGTACGCGGACACTACTTGCGCGATTCCCGATGATACGGAGACCGCGACAGTCAGCACATAGTCCGTCAGAAGCGCCGCACCGGCGATCGTGGCCGGCAGGTCGCCAAGGTTGTCACGGGCCACAATATACGATCCGCCTCCGCCCGAATAGGCGTGGATGGTCTGCTCGTACGAGAGCGTGACAATCGCCAGCAGTACCACGATGGCGATGGATACGGGAAAAACAAAGCCGTATGCCAGTGTACCGACAACGGCCAGCACGCCCAAGATTTCCTGCGTCGCATATGCCGTTGAGGAAAGCGCATCCGAAGCGAACACAGCCAGCCCGATGGCCTTGCCGATTGTCTGGTGGGGAGCATCTGCCGTCTGCAGTGGACGGCCGATCAAATAATGACTCAGCCCTCGCGGAGGCGTGTAGTCGCTCGCGCGGTGGATCACCTCAGCGTGCTTGGGGTCATCAATTTCAGGCATTTCAGTCTTCTGTTGCGTGTCCGCCTTGTCGCGCAGGCAAAAAGACAACCTCGGACACCGAGGTTTGGGCAACGTGCGGTTTGAGCGCTCTAGGAATGTGAGCCGCTGGGGTCAACCACCCTTGGGAGTAACCCGCTAACGCGGGCCTCATTACCCATCCATATCTCCCGCATAGGCGAGGGGGCGTATTATACCGCTTTCGCCTGGGCGGGCGCGACGCCTACTCCGCCCTCTCCAGCCTTCGCGTCACCGCCAGCAGCACGGCCGACACGGCGATCAATACGACAGCAAGCGCCATGGCAACATTCAGGTTGCGTTCGAAGCCCAGGTAGATCGCCATCGGCATCGTTTGCGTCACACCCTCCAGGTTGCCTGCAAACAGGATCGTCGCTCCAAACTCACCCAGTGCTCGTGTCCAAGTCAGGATTGCCCCGCTGGCCAACACTCGTCCTGCGATCGGGATCATCACCTCTGTGAACAATTGCCAGCTGTTGGCGCCCTCCAC
>DATDCZ010000004.1:0-3815 GCA_036524055.1 Anaerolineales bacterium
GATAACCCCGATTGGCACACGTATGACACTGTGAAAGGCTCGGACTACCTCGGCGACCAGGATGCGATTGAGTTCATGTGCCACGAGGCTCCGCAGACCGTGCTCGTGCTGGAGAACTATGGACTGTCCTTCGACCGGACGCCGGAGGGGTGCATTTCCGAGGGACCTTTCGGCGGTCACAAGAACAATGAGACCGGGAAACCGGTCCGGAGAGCCTGTCACGCAGCGGATCGCACCGGTCACATGATCCTGCAGACACTTTATCAGCAATGCATCAAGAACAAGGTCACCTTCTTCGACGAGTACCAGGTAATCGACCTGCTGATCGCAAATGGAAGGACCGCGGGAGTGGTCGCATTGGAGCTGGCCAGCGGTCGGCTGCACACGTTCCACGCCAAGGCCGTGATCTTCGCCACGGGCGGGCACGGCCGCATCTTCCAGGTCACATCGAATGCCTATGCCTACACGGGGGATGGAGCTGCCGTTGTCCTGCGCCGGGGCCTGCCGCTGGAGGACATGGAGTTCTTCCAGTTCCACCCCACCGGCATCTACAAGCTGGGAATCCTGATCACCGAGGGTGTTCGCGGTGAAGGCGGCGTCCTGATCAACGGCAAGGGCGAACGCTTCATGCCAAAATACGCGCCGAACATCAAGGACCTGGCCTCGCGAGATGTGGTTTCGCGGGCCATCTACACCGAGATCCGTGAGGGACGCGGCGTGAACGGGCAGAACTACGTCTACCTGGACGTTCGGCCTGAGAGCGTTGCCCGCTACGCGGCGCAGGATGGGCGCACGAATCCCGACGGCACGCCCTACGTGATCACCGCGGAGCAGTTGCTCAAAAAGCTCCCTGACATTGTGGATTTCAACCGTGTGTACCTGGGCATCGACCCGATGACCGAGATGATGCCGATCCAACCCACGGCCCACTATACGATGGGCGGCATCCCCACCAACAAGTACGGCGAAGTCGTGGTCGACGACAAGAACACTGTATTCCCGGGTTTGTATGCGGCGGGTGAGTGCGCTTGCGTCTCAGTACACGGGGCCAACCGCTTGGGCTGCAATTCCCTGCTGGACATTTTGGTGTTCGGAAAGCATTCCGGCATACGCGCGGCCGAGTACGCAGGGCACGCCGACTTTGAGAAGCTGCCGGACGATCCGACCGCACCCGCGCGAGCCCAGTTCGACGGACTGCGCAATGCCAACGGAACCGAGAACGCCTTTGATATCGCCACCGAACTCAAGGACGTGATGTTCCGGGATGTGGGTATCTACCGCAACGAGACGGGCATGCGCGAGGCGATCGACGAGCTGGGCAAGCTGCGCGAGCGCTTCAAGCACGTTCGCGTGACGGATACGGGCAGCGTGTTCAACACCGAGCTGCTCAATGCATGGGAACTGGGCAACATGCTTGAAATTGCCGACGTGATCGCCGAATGTGCCGTCAACCGCAAGGAAACGCGCGGCGGGCACTCAAGGGAAGACTTCCCCAAGCGCGACGACCAGAACTGGATGAAGCACTCCCTGGCCTGGCGCAAGGATGGCAAGATCGAGATCGGCTACAAGCCCGTGGTTGTTACCAAGTATCAGCCCAAGGAACGCGTGTATTAAGGGTAGGGCGAGCGCAGCGGATTGTCCTCCAGACGGGCGACTGCCTGGTTGGGCGATCAAGGCGCCCCTCGCAATGACAGTCTGATATCGGAGACGACAGACGATGCAGGTAACGCTCAAGATCTTCCGCTACAACCCTGAGAAGGACAAGCGCGGCCACTACGAGACCTATACGCTGGAGGCCGACGAGAATGAACGCGTGCTCGACCTGCTGGAGATGGTGAAGGGCCATCTGGATGGCACGCTGTCTTTCCGGCGGTCCTGCGCTCACGGTGTGTGCGGATCGGATGCGATGCGCATCAACGGCCGCAACTTCCTGGCGTGCAAGACGCTGGTGCGCGACCTGGGGGACAAGATCACGATCGAGCCCATCCTGGGTCTGAAGGTCATCAAGGACCTGATCGTGGACATGGAGCCCTTCTTCGACAACTACAAGAAGGTGCTGCCGTATTTCATCAACAACAGTCCCCTGCCAGCGGACGGCCGCGAACGGCTGCAATCGCCGGAACAGCGCGAGCGGTTCGACGACACGACCAAGTGCATCCTGTGCGCGGCCTGCACGACCTCCTGCCCGTCCTTCTGGGCCAGCGACGACTATCTCGGGCCGGCAGCGCTAGTGGCGGCACACCGATTCATCTTCGACAGCCGCGACGAGGCCGCGGCCGATCGGATGAAGATCGTAAGCGAGACCTCGGGGGTGGCCCGCTGCCACACGATATTCAACTGCACCATGGCCTGCCCGCGTGACATTCAAATCACCAAGGCCATTGGCGAGCTAAAGATGGCGACGATCACGGGCAAGGTGGAGTAGGTCGATTTACGATTTCCGGCTTTCGATTTAGGATTGGAGCGCCCGCGGCGGGCGCTCTGTGTTTTTGCCGGCAGCCAGCGGGAGAGGAGGAGAATGCGTATCGCGGTCTTTTCCGACATACACGGCAACTGCATCGCCTTCGACGCCATGCTGGCGGACCTGAAGCAGCATCCTGTGGATCGTATGGTGTGCCTGGGAGACGCGATCCAGGGCGGGCCGCAGCCGAGGGAGGTGGTGAGCCGGCTGCGAGAGCTGGCCTGCCCGGTTGTCATGGGAAACTCGGACGCGTGGCTGCTGACAGGCACGGAGACCGGCAGCGAGCCGATCACTCCGGAAAGGCTGCGGAAGATCCGCGCTGTGCGCGAGTGGTCATTAGCGCAGCTCTCGACGGACGACAAGACCTTCATCGAGAAGTTCCAGCCGACCGCAACCATTGAGGCGCAAGATGGGCGACGATTGTTGTGTTTTCACGGCTCGCCCGAAGATTTCGACGACGTCATCTTGCCGACCACGCCCGAGGAGGAATTCCAGCGATACCTTGCGAAATATGCATCTAATGTGCTAGCGGGCGGCCATACCCACATTCAGCATATTCGCCGAATCGTTGAAAGCCTGTACTTCAACCCGGGAAGCGTCGGCTTTGCGTACAGCCACGCGCAGGGCGAGGGTGCGTTCCGCGCCGACCCCTGGGCGGAGTACGCGATACTGACACTGGAGCCGGCAGCTACATCGCTGGAATTCCGGCGGGTGCCGTTCGATGCTGACAGGCTGGTGAAGATCTACATTGAATCCGGCCGCCCATACGCCGAGCAAGACGCGGCGCAGTACAAAAGCCGCACGTAGCGGGAAATCTCAGCGAAACAGGATGCAGATGGGCAGCGATTCGAAGAGCAAGACTGTTTCTACGATCCAGGTGGTTCTTTTCATCGCGGCGGCCATACTGGTATTCGTGGCAGAACAGTTCAACATTCCATCTGCGGGCGATTGGGGAATGGTTTTCTTCGGGGGGCTGATCGTGACCGTCGGCATTGGAATGTTCGCCAACAGGCTCGGGGTTTTCCAGATCAATGGCTGGACCGAGGCGAAGGTGGTCGATACCTACCGAGGCGTCATTGAATTGATATGGGCGTCGCTGTGCATTCTGCTTGGGCTGGGATTGAGCGCCGGAATGCTGGTGAAGCAGCTTCTGCCGGGTGTCGACTTCAGCCAATGGGGCAATTTACTCGGTAGCACCACCGGCATCGGGCTAATGGCCGCCATTGTAGGTTTGCTGACGCTGCTCAACGGGCTGGTGCGGGCCCTGGCGGGGAGTGGAGGAATTGATCCGGGGAAGTTGGGCGGATTTCCCTATTTCCTTGACCGGCTCGCAGGCGCGGGTGTTTTCCTGCTG
>DATDCZ010000005.1:0-1900 GCA_036524055.1 Anaerolineales bacterium
GCAGACGGCGCGATCATGTACGACGGCTTCCTGGGGTCGATTCACCAAGTGGGTCGGAAGATCACCAATGCTCCCTGCAACGGCTGGGAGCATTGGTTCTACGAGAACGCTGAGGGGGAAAGAAAGCCGATCAACGAACTGCGCGACGCCTACCTGCAGCTGCAGGCTGCGGAGTGATACCAGCGCACGGGGGCTATTTCGTGCCGCCAGCCATTTCGTGACGGACGGCGTGATACAAGTTCTCCGCCTTTAGCTCGCTCAATGCGAAGCAAGGTGCCTTGAGGTGCAGGGCGAGTTGCTGGGCGAGGCCCTGGTCGAAGGCGGCGTGCTCCATGTTGATAACCACACTGCGTACTTTCTCGTTGGCGATCAGCTCGGCAAACCGGTAGGATTCTTCCTGCGGCGCGAGTGTGCCAATCGAAACATTCCCTGCTCCGTCCGTCATGACTATGAGAAGCGGCTCGATCTCGGGGTGCGCGTATTTCTCGTGCTTTAGCACATCCGCGGCGAGGAGCAGGCCTGCCGAGAGCGGTGTCTTGCCACCAACGGGTATATCCACGAGGGCGCGCTGTGCCAATTGAATGGAATTCGTAGGCGGGAGCACCAGGGTGGCCCTGTCTTTTTGGAACACCACCAACCCCACTCGATCACGGCGTTGATAGGCATCGGTGAGGAGCGACAAGATAGCACCCTTGGTGGCATTCATACGCTCGGCCACCGCCATTGACCAGGAAGCATCGACCAAGAAGAGAACCAAATTGGCGACGCGCTTTACCCGGACCTTACGCTGCAGGTCGGTTCGCTCAATCGCAAACGCCAGACGCTTGCGCTTCTCAATCCGGCGCTGCTGAAAGGGTGCGGCGGCGCGGAATGTCGCATCGAATGCGATGTCGTCCACCTTGTTGTTGGCCGGGCGCGCCTTGATGTAGCGGCCATGCTTTCGTTCGGTCTTTGTGAGAGAGCGGCGCCCAGCTTGCTTGCGGGCGAGCTTATCGAGGGGGGTATTCAGCCGGCGGGGGCGGAACGTTTCGCCAGCCTTGATCTTCTGGCCGCCTTCCCACCACTTGGCGTCGCTGTGCGCAAAGACGTCCTGCGGCATGGGCTGAGGCGGTGCCTGGTCCTCATCCTGGCGGACATCATCCTCGAGCTTTAAGTTTTTTTTTCCCGAGTCTGGGCTTCCTGCGGTTCGCGTTCTGCGTCGGCCTGGCTGGGAACCGTCTGACCGGTAAGCTGCTCAATGCGCTCCTGCAGCTGCTCGGACGTCATTTCCGCCTGCTGGAAAGGTGTGCGTTTGATGCGGTGGGGGAGAGCCAGTTCGGCCGCCAGCGCGATATCGTGATCGTTAATCTGCGTCCGACCTTCATACGCTGCCTGCGCCCTGGCCGCCTTGAGGATGACCAGGTCTGCGCGATGACCATCGACGTTGAGAGATGCAGTGAGGGCGGCGATGGAAAGCAGGTCGCGGCTGGTGTAGGTGACCTGATCCAGCAAGACGCGGGCACGTTCAATCTGCTTTGAGACTTCTTTCTCTCTGGGGAGCCATTCGGTGCGAAAGGCTTCCTGATCGCTTTCAAAGGCGAGATTACGCTCCATGATCATGACCCGTTCACGGGCCTCGCGGATACCAACAATGTCGACCGAGAGGGCAAAGCGATCGAGCAACTGAGGCCGCAGCTCACCTTCTTCGGGATTCATCGTGCCCACGAGAATGAAACGCGCCGGGTGTGAGAAGGAGATACCTTCCCGTTCGACGACGTTTACGCCCATGGCGGCGGAGTCGAGCAGGACATCCACCACATGGTCATCGAGCAAATTGACTTCATCGATATACAAGAGGCCGCGGTTGGCGTTGGCCAGCACGCCGGGCTCGAAATGCCGCTCGCCCTTCTGAATGGCCTGT
>DATDCZ010000006.1:0-26564 GCA_036524055.1 Anaerolineales bacterium
GCTCGCCGATGCACTGACTTACCTCCACGGGCAAACACCGCCGGTGGTTCACCGCGATATCAAGCCGAGCAACCTTAAGATTATGCCCTCCGGCCTGCTCAAACTGGTCGATTTTGGCTTGGTGAAGATTATGTCCGCAGATCAGGAAATGACCATCACCGTGATCCAGGGTTTGGGCACCGCGCTGTATACGCCCCTTGAGCAATATGGCAGCGATGATACCCACACCGATGCGCGCTCGGACATCTACTCATTTGGCGCAACGTTTTACCATCTATTAACAAACGAACCGCCTGTGGATGCCCGCAAACGTTTCATAAGTCCCGCCAGCCTGATTCCGCCCCGCCAGATCAATCCCGTCATCGCGCCTCGAACGGAACAGGCCATCCTGTGGGCTATGTCACTTCACCCGGACGACCGGCCCGAAACCATGGCGATTCTCACCCAGTTCTTTTTTGAAGGTGGCAGCCTTCCTTCTCAGGTCGCCGCGGCAACGCCGCCCTTCGATTTCCGTACGCTCTTTCTGCTGGGTTCACGGGCAGATGCGATACTCGCTTGGGGCGTCGGAACGTTGCTGATCCTCAGCCTCATCGCCAGCTTAGTTCACTGAAACCTGTTTCGGCGCTGTCGCACAGGGTTTTGATTGACCCCCCGAAGGCCCATTCCCCGATTCTCGGTGGGCCTTGACACCACGCTTGGCGCCCGGTACGTTTCCTGGCTGTGTTTATCTTGTTCGACGCCACCACATCCAGGCCGCACTCCAGCCTGCGAGCAAGCCGATCGCGCTCAACAGTATGAGCCCGCCGATACCGGCGGAGATCGCGTATTCAGGACCACCTGGCAGCCCCAATGCAAGATAGTTGTACGGCAAGAGTCCGCCCGCGAGCGCACTGAGGCCCCATCGCAATCCCCACTTTTCGTTGGCAATGCGCCAACCCGCAAAACCCGCCCCGGCCGACCCGATCGTCAGCAATAGCACTATCACGATCCAGGCCGAGAATTTCAACCCGCCCGTGGTCGTCACAAAATCATCTTGTTCTGGCAAAGGAGTCTGATTTTCCGCCGGCGCAATCGCGGGCGTCAGTTGTGGCACGATGACGGTCACCGCAGCCAGTTGACCACCACTGGAGACATCCAGTTGCAGGACTTGGGATACTCGCGCCGGATCGGATTCAGCGTGGATCTCAAGCAGGCCGGGCTTCTCGAGTCCAAAGGACACACGCGCCGTACCTTGTGTCGTGGTCGTTTCTTCCTGCTGAAGGATGCTGCCGCCTTCTCCGCGGAGTTCCATTGAGAACGTCACGACCGTCCCGTCTGGCACCGGATGTCCATTGTGGTCCCTGATGGTTCCCGTGCGGATGCTGATCGTGTCTCCTATCTTGAACAGCGCAACGGGTGTTGCCTGGGGCGTGGGCTCGCCGGTATTCGATGGCGTCGAAGGCAGGTCTAGCGCCAGCGTGATGATCTGATTCGGATCGGGCGCGGTCGCTGACCGGACGTCATACCCGAGTCCCGGGATGGACACAGGCGAGGCCCCCACGGGCGTGATTTCCTGAAACAGCAGCCGTGCCGCAACTTCCACAAAAGCGGGCTGCTTGCTGTACAGCGCATAGTACGCCGTCAGCCGCGAGATGTCCGTTGCATCCATGTAGTTCGGCGCGCCGAACGTGAACAGGATTACGCGTTTGTCGCGCAGCACGTCTTGCTCTTCGGCCAGGAAGTTGCTGATCAGTCGGGCCTGGGAACGGCTGTTGTCTACCATCGACATCACCACCCAGGCAGCGCCTCCAAGGTCCTCGCCCAGGTGCGGCGGCCCCTTCCCGGCGGCATAATTGCCCGCGTCCTCAAGAGTGTAGGAAGACAATCTGAACGCTGACGTCTGGTTCCCGGCTTCCGGTCCGTACAAACCCACGACCGCGCGCTGAAGGGCTCCAACTCCCAGGCCTTGGATCTCCGGGCAGCTGCTGCATTGCTGCGTTGGCGCCGTGTCCGTGAAGAAAATGATTCTGTCCCGTGTCCTTGGCGCGCCTTGCAACAGCGTGGCCAGGTCTTGGGGCGCGGGGCTCAGAAGTGTGGCCGCGCGTGTGGCGACCTCAAGCGTCAGCTGCCCCGAGGAATCGGCTTGCGGATCATTTGGCAGGGCCAGCACGCTTTCAAGATCGAATCGTCCGTAAAGCTTGTACTTCGCGGTGAGGATCCTCATGACGGAAGCATCCACGCGCTGCGCGAATCCAGGGTCTTCCCGATACTTCTTGGCAAAGAAATCCATGATGTCCAGCACGGTCGCGTAG
Source organism: Anaerolineales bacterium (assembly GCA_036524055.1). Lineage (GTDB taxonomy): Bacteria > Chloroflexota > Anaerolineae > Anaerolineales > Villigracilaceae > Fen-1038. Next base: position 2,292 of record DATDCZ010000006.1, read on the forward strand.
TTGTCCGGAGCGTCGCTGGCAACGATGTTACCGAGGTAGAGCAGATCGTTTCCGGCCACAAATGCGTCGCGCGCAACTGTCCTTGCCGAAAAGTCGCTCCCGGACGCATAGAAGTGGCGTACCGCGTTTGTGCCCAGATTGTCACTGACAATCAAGCCACCGGCCTCCCGCCATGCGGCGAACTCAGATAGGCTGAGGATCGATGCAAGTGCCTGTGCGTCGAAGCTCACCGGTTTCGTCGTCGCCCGAATGTTTCCCTGGAAGCCTTGATACCGGATGTGCGATAACAGCAGCCCATCCGCTGTGTTCCCCGCCTGCGAGGTGTCTCGTGTGACTGCCAGGAAGGGCGCCAGTTCGATTTGCTTCAATTCTTCAAGGCTCTTCCGGACCGTTGCGACCTCCTGATCGCTCATGCGGTCCGAGCTGCCGCGCCCCGGAAAGGATTTTGGAATCACCAGTAATCGGTTCTCGCCGCCGCTGTGCAATCCTGAAACATAGGCGCTTCCCAGCACGCTGACCCAAAATGGATCCCCGCCAAACACACCCACGCCCAGGTCGTTCGCCGACGTGGCGCTGGGATTCTCCAGCACGTCCAGCGAGGGGCCGAAGTACATGTTGAATCCCAGGCTCGCCAGTTCGCGGCCCGTGATCGCACCCACCTGCTGCGCCAGGTCCGGACTCCACGTTGCACCGATCGCCATCGCCGATGGTAGCGGTGTTACGCCGCTCAAAAGCTGATCCCCGGGAGCGCCATCGCCGTCCTGGATTGTCGCAAGGAACAAGGGCACGTATGCCCGCGAGATTGGTTTGCCGCTCACGGGATCGCTGGGCGGATTCGAGGAGCTGTTCCACTCCAGTTGCTGCAGCCGATGCGTAAGATCGCGCGCTCCCTCGGCCGTCTCTGGCGACCCCAGGAAGTTGTCATCGCTCGCCAGCAGCGCGGCCCCGCCGATGTGGTGGTTTACCACCAGGTCATAGATCTGGCTGGTGGGCTCGGTATCCGTCCCCTTGAACGTCACCACAAATAGCTGCCCGACGCGCTCTTCCGGCGTCATGATTTCGAATAGGTCCTGTACGGCTGGGGGTGTCCCGGGCTCCGGGGTACCTTGAGCCCGCGCTGATTCGGGCAGCGCGGCTGCCAGCACCAATAGCCCCAGGGCCATGCGGGCGATGCGTATCATCCCTTGCTCTTCGTTCCCTGTCGAGCAATTATCCCTTCGAATAACGCGGGCTCGATGTTTCCCCCCGTCAGCACCACGATGCTTGGTCGCGCATCGATAGTTCCATCAATCGCCGCTGCCATTGCGACCGCGGCCGAACCCTCGATCCGCTCTCCATATGTCTGCCATGCAAAGGTGATCGCGGACTCGATCTGGCGCTCCGTCACACTGAAAATGTCTGCGACGAACTCCCGCATCATGGGAATGGTGATGCTTTCAGGGTCGATGGGCCCGCTGAGGCCATCTGCAAGCGTTGGACCATCCCGAATGCCCTCTTGTGTCCCTCGGTGAAATAGCCCATAGGTGAATGCCGAGGCTGCGGGTTGGACGCCATACACGGTCGCCGATAATCCCCGCGCAGCCAGCGCCGACGCGCATCCGCACAACAGGCCGCCACCGCTGACAGGGAAAATCCACGCTCCAATATCGTCGCTTGAGGTATTGAAGTCGTCGGTGAGCTGTTCCAGGACTTCCAATGCGAGCGTCCCCTGGCCTGCGATGATTTGACCGTCGTTGTACGGAGAGATGAACGTCTTGCCAGTGGCCGCTGCATACTTCTGTGCCGCTGCTTCGGCTTCGCCGTATCCGCCAGCCACAAGATGCAGTTCGGCGCCCATTTTTCGAATGGCGTCCACTTTCGTCGCCACCGCATGGTCCGGTACAAATACCTCCGCCTTCGCGTCGGTCAGGCTTGCCGCCAGGGCGACCCCCTGACCGTGATTCCCCGCAGACGCGGCCACGAGGCCGGCGTCCCGCTCCCACGGGGCGAGACTGAGAACCTTGTTCAATGCTCCCCGCGCCTTGAAGGAACCGGTCACCTGTCGATTCTCCCATTTGAGGAAGAGTCGCCGGTCCGCGTCGTACGTGAGGGGCGTCCGCACAATGTACGGTTCAATGCGATCTCGGGCCGCTTCAAACCATTCGCTCGGGATCAAGAGGTCCTCCGGACGATCTCGAGCGCGGTCTTGGGATCATCCGTAATGATTCCATCGACCCGCCATTCGGCAAGGCGACGGATGTCGGAGGGATCATTGACCGTCCAAACATGCACGCGCCTTCGCAGCTTGTGCACGCGTTGTACTTGTTGAGGATTAAGGTCTGCAATGTGCGGGTGCAGCGCCTGGAAGTCACCAAACGCGAAACTGAAGGATCTGGCCCAGGTGCCGCGCCAACCGCGCATCGCCAGGAGTCCCCGGGGAACATTCGGCAGGACTTGCGCGGCGCGCTGCAGATTTGGAGAATAGAACGACGAAAAGAGGACATGCGCCTCCAGGGAGTGCCGTCGCACGATTTCACACACGCGGTCGGCGAGACCGTCCCTCGGCGTCCAGTAGTTCCTCATTTCCACATTTATCAGGACTCTCTTGCCGAGCGCTTCGAAAACCTCGTCAAGAAAGGGGATCTTCTCTCCACGGAATTGCGCCCCGGCGTGGCTGCCGGCGTCCAACTCCCTCAACTCACCCGCGGTCTTGTCCGCGATCCTTCCTTGACCGTTTGTCGTGCGCGTGAGCGTTGGGTCGTGGAAGACAATGATCTTGCCGTCTCTCGTGAGCTTGGCATCCAGCTCGATAGCCGGAGAACCTTCTCTCGCAGCCAGCTCGAATGCGGCTAGTGTATTCTCGGGTGCATGCTTTGAGGCGCCGCGGTGTGCAAAAATCACGGGACGCGGCAAGTCTTCAAGCATAATGTCATTATACAATACGCTCTCTGCTTGCCGGTTCTCACCGCGCGCGCGTGTTCAAGCCCTCGCAAGAATCCCCTCATTCGTCCGGCATATTCATCCACGCCTCCACGCCCAACGAATTGTTGCCGCCGCGATTCGTCCTCGCAGCCGCCACAGACCAGGCCGGGGGGACCCAAACACGGACCTCCCCGCATTCAAACGGGGAGGTCCGTATCATTTTGTTGCCAGAACTTGGACTTGCCTGCGATTCCGCCGACCCCACCTCGTTAACTTCCACCGATCGTGGCCCGGATGACCTTATAGCCTTCCTTTTCAAATGCTGATGCGACTTGCTCCTGCAGCTCCTTGCCTGGTGTGAGCGAGACCATGTAGCCCCCTCTGCCACCTCCGGTTACCTTGGCTCCCAGGGCACCCTTGTCGCGCGCGACTCTGCAAAGGTAATCGAGCTTCTCATGAGACATATCCATGTCGATCAGCAGCTCGTGGTTCTCGGACATGATCCGGCCGACTTTCGGCAGATCTCCTGCCTCCAGCGCCTGCTTCATCTCCTTGCCCTGCGTCGTGATGACTCCCAGGCGTGACTTGAAGAGCTCCGGATCGCCCTTCTTCTGTTTCTCAATGAATTCATCCAACGCGGCCGTGTTGGCAGTAATGCCGCTGTTCGCCAGCACGATCTCGAAGGCTTTTGGAGTGCGAATCTTCTCAAAATGCTGTTTGCCGCTTATCAACTTGAAGAGCAGCAGTCCTCCGTAGGTCGACGCAGTGTTGTCAACACCGCTGGCAACTCCGTGGTAGGGGAATTCCCCTTGCCAGGCTATCCGGTTGATCTCCTCAATCGGAAGACCGAGCCTGAACTCCTCGTCCAGCGCCCGGGCCAGAGAAACGCAGCTTGCAGCGCTCGCGCCGACTCCGCTCCCGGCCAGTAGTGTTCCGCCGAAGGTGATCTTGATCGGGTTCTTCTTGACGTCAACTTTCATGACCTCAAGGATTCTGTCGATGGAACGCGCCTGCTGCTCCTTCTTCTTTTCCTTGTAGCCGGGCACCTCAATTCGATCGTCCTGGAGCGTCCAACCACTGCCCGTCGTTCTCTCAACGGTCGCCACGGTTTCGAAGGAGATCGCCGAGACGATCGCCGGGACTTCATCCAGGACGAATTGATCCCCGATCAGGATTGTCTTACCAAAGCCGGTTCCCTTACCCATGTGCTGCTCCCTTCATGATGCTCTCCATTTCATCGATGAGTCTTTCTTCCTTGCCAATGGCCACAGTGGTCGCGGCGGTCAGGCTGTGGCAGGCATCCGAGAAACCGCCCAATCTGTTGGTCGCTTCGGGGAGCAGGATATTGAGCCCCATCGCTCTTCCAGCCCGGATCTCCCCTTCCATCAGAGGCGACACCCTCATGGAGATCTTCACTTCATTGAAAGTGATCTTTCCGAAACCGGGGATGGCATCCGGGATGACTTGGAATCCCGCTAGATACTTCCGAGGATCAATATATTGCGTGTCCTTGATCGCGTCGCAGAACGCTCCGATCATCTTGACACCCATTGGGAAGAAACGTTCGCCGACGTGAAACCACTGTATATGGGGCGCCTGATGCAGATCCCCCCCTTTGAGTCGTGCAATCTCGTCATCAAAGATCTTGGTCCGGATGGCTTTGAGTTCATCCACCATGCGATCCGATTCCGCCGAAACGCCCTCCAGGCAGACTCGGACGCCCATATCCGGGCCGCTCTTGTAGTATCCCACGCCGCCGAGCAGGTCCAGATAATCCCCCAGTTGAAGGCAGGGCACGTCCTTTCCTCCTCCTGCAAGCACGTATCCCTCCCCCTTCTCGTTCACCTCGATCCTCAGCCGGCCCTGTCGGACGGCCTCAAGCGCGACGTCTCGGTTTTGGCTTACCAGCTTGCCATCCACAAAGAACCCGTCCGCGACCGCCCCCACGGCTGCAATATCGGCCATGTCACGATTAGCCGGGTTCAGGGTCACCGCGAAAAGGTAACAGGTCGTTGAAGCCGAAATATCGCGGTCCCCTTTCAAGCCGAACAAGTCCGGGTCGAGGTTGATCACTCGCGCATCCGTTGATGGTTCGGCTGCGTGGTGATCCAGGATGAGCGTTAGATTCTTTCCTTGATTCAGTTCCGAAAGCAGCGGGGCGATCCGTCCCGCGAAGTCCGCAAAGATCAGGGTCTTACCCGTTTGTTGATAGACCTTCCTCAATACCGCAGGGTATGGCTTCTCGAGGCAATATCGGCGCACCTGGAAGCCGTCTCTTTCGAGCGCACGGGTAAGTATGGCCCCAGAAGTAAGGCCGTCGGCATCGTTGTGGTGAAAGACCTGGATTTCTCTTTCAGGAGATTGCCTCATCTCCTCGATGGCACCTTGCATCGCGGCGATCAACGTATCGAGCATGATTCTCCTCTGCCAATTCTATATCGCCAGAATCTTAGCACACCCATCCACATAATCACGACAAGTGGAATCTCATTAGTGCTCGGAACTCGCGGTGCCTGCGGTCAAGTCCTTACAGCCACCGCCCGCTGGTACAATCCCCAACACATCGTGACCCTGGGCGATACGCAATGGCATTCAAGGACTCATTGCCATTCCATGCTGTTGCAGAACGCCTGAACACGGATACGGCAAGAGGGATCTCATTATGGCTGGCGCCGACAAACTAAGCAGTGTTCGTGGCTTTTTGCTCGACATGGATGGCACCTTCTATCTTAGTGATCGACTGCTCGAGGGTGCATTGCGCTTCATTGACCTGCTTCACCAGCAGCACAAGGAATTCTTGTTTCTCACGAACAACTCCTCAAAGCACCGAGGTGAGTATGCCGCGAAGATCACCGGACTTGGACTCCCCATTTCTGAAGAGACGGTGTTCACGTCTGGCGAGGCCACTGCACTCTATTTGCGAACGAATCATCCCGGAGCCAACTTATATCTGGTGGGCACTCCGTCGCTGGAAGACGAGTTCCGCCAGCATGGCTTTCGTCTTGTTCGCGAGAAGCCTGAACTCGTCGTGCTCGGCTTCGACACAACCCTGACCTATCAGAAGCTCTGGGCACTGTGTGATTTCGTGCGTGCAGGCGTTCCTTTCATCGCCACCCATCCCGATTTCAATTGCCCCACTGAAACTGGCTATATGCCGGATGTAGGCGCGATGCTTGCCTTCGTCAAGGCGGCGACCGGTCGGGACCCGGACGTTGTTGTAGGAAAGCCAAATCGTATCATCGTCGATGCGGCGGCAAACAAGATGAACTTACACATTAGCGAGATGGCCATGATTGGTGACCGGCTCTACACCGATATCGCCCTGGGCCAGGCAAGCGGGATCACCACCGTCTTGGTGCTCAGCGGTGAAACCAAAGCCGAGGACCTCGTCGGCTCTCCGTTTCAACCGGACTACACATTTCAGAATCTGGCATCCGTGGCCGACTGGCTGCAAGACCACGCCTAGGTATTGCCTTCCAATATCCGCTGACGAGGCGCGCGCCGAGTCATCGGCCATCGACTGAGAAGACTTGTCCCAGCCGATGATCCGGCGATGAGATGGCTGTTGTTGCAGGGATCTAGATCTCTACGAAGAATGCCTGGGCAGCCCGATCGATCATCTCGGGCGTCATGATTGGCGACGTGGAAAGATAGCCCGCGATATCCAGGATTTGATCGCACAGGTCTCGCGGATGCGACGCACGCAGCCGCCGGTTCCGCTTGATGTACCACTCCTGCAGCAGATAAGCGAGCCCCTGGTCGTCATATTCCACGTTCTTATCGGCGGCCACGCGCCGGAAGATCTCGCGATATTCTTCATACGACGGATCGCCAATTTCCACCTTGTGGCGCAGACGGCGCAGGAATGCCTCGTCCACCAGGTCTCTCGGCGGTAGATTCGTCGCGAAGATAACCAGCACCTCAAATGGGACTTCGACTTTTCGCCCTGTATGCAGGCGTAGATAGTCCACCCGGCTCTCCAGCGGCACGATCCACCGGTTCAGCAGGTCCCTTGGTCTTGCGATCTGACGACCAAAGTCATCGATCAGCAGGATTCCCCCGTTGGCCTTCACTTGGAACGGTGCTTCATAGAACTTGTGGGTGTCGTCGAACACGAGGTCGAGGCCCTCGAGTGTGAGTTCGCCGCCCACCAGAATGAACGGGCGCTTTATCTTGACCCACCTGGGGTCACGTCGTTGAGTGGCTCGCGAACCGCCGTTCTCCTCGTTTTCCGAAGCCAGGCGGTGGCTCACTGCGTCATACAGCTTGATCACTTGCCCATCCAGGTACAGGGCATACGGAATATACATGTCCTGGCTCAGGACCAGGTTCCCAAATGCTTTCGCGATGCTGGTCTTGCCATTTCCAGGCGGGCCGTAAAGGAACACCGACGTGCCTGAGTTGAGTGCCGGGCCAAGCCGCTGGAAGGTGGTGTCGGAGATGACTAGCTGCGAAAGGATCTGTCGCATCGTCCGGGCGTTTACCGTCAGCCGGCCGCTCTTCTGCCGCCGGATGGCGTCGTTGTAGACCTCGAACTGCACCGGCGCGGCGCCGGCATACTGGCTTCGCTCCAGTGCCTCACGCGCGCGTAGGTTCCCTGCGCCGGTGATGCCGTAGGTGTAGGCGCCCTCGCCCAAGCCGCCTTGTGAAGACTTGACCTCGATGAGCTTCTCCTGCTTCAGCGTCATGAGCAACTGGTCTGTCACGCCCGCAAAGGGCAGCGCGATGGCCTCGGCGATCTTGAATCCCGTCATGTAGCCATGGGAATACAGGACCTTCAAAGTCAGGTCCTGGAGCCAAAGAGGCGAGAGGCGCGTATCCTCAATTGTGTTGATCTGGGGCGGAGAGAACGGTGCGTTAACGGTGGTTGGTCGCTGGTTTAGGATGGTCATTCCATTGGCCGCATAGGTTTCCATGGGTTCTAAGCTGGGGCATTATAGCATCGCGCCCCGTTTCGGCACCTGACAATCACATTTCATAATTCTTCGGGCAGTACGCCTCGTCCTGCCGCTGGAAACGGCCCGAACCCCCTTTTCAGAGCGCACAGACCGACGGGTATAATCCGCCCCGTCATGAAACTCTCTGTTGTCATCCCGGTATTCAATGAAGTGGACAATATTACGGAGATTTTGAAGCGGGTGCGCGCCGCCAATCTCGCTTCCGAGGTGATCGTCGTGGACGACGGTTCCACCGACGGCAGCCGCGAACTCCTTGCCCAGCTCCAGGGGAAAGATGGGCTCAATGTTCTCCTGCACGAGAAGAATCAGGGCAAGGGAGCGGCCGTCCGGACCGGCATCGCCTCCGCCAAGGGCGACGTCATCCTGATCCAGGATGCTGACCTCGAGTACGACCCCAGGGACTATCCTGTGCTGCTGCAGCCAATCAAGGATGGTGTGGCGGACGTCGTCTATGGATCTAGATTTCTCGGCGGCCCGCGGCGCGTGGTGATGTTCTGGCACATGATCGCCAACCAGCTGCTCACATTCATGACCAACATCTTGTACAACACGATCCTGACCGACATGGAGACGGGATACAAGGTCTTCCGGCGCGAGGTCGCCGACGGCATGAAGCTGAGGGCTCGCGGCTTCGAATTCGAGCCGGAATTTACGGCCAAGATTCTGAAACGCCATTACCGGATCTTCGAGGTGTCGATCTCGTTCAACCCTCGGGACTATTCGCAAGGAAAGAAGATCAAGCTTGGCGACGCCTTCGTCGCGGTCTGGTCGCTTCTCAAGTATCGGTTTGTTGACTGATCCAACTTTCCCAGTTGCTCACATGCAAACGAACACGCGGCCTTGAGGCCGCGTGTTCGTTTGAATCTTCTCCAAGTGTCGCGCACTCAACGGTTCAGCGCCTGGATCCCCGCCTGCAGCACGACATCCTCCCCGTTCCCCTCTTTTCTGAGCGTCTCAAGTGTGACGGGCACCCTGACTCCGGGAACGACGCCTCGCCCCTCAATGTGGATGTTGCCGGCCGCGTCCAGGGCACGCCCGGTCGTCATCTGGCAGTAGATTCCCTCCGGCATGAAGAAGGCCTCCACGCTGCCTCCGGCGCCCTCAGATGGGTACTCTCCAACGATGACGGCCCGGTCGGCAATGGTCATGTCGTACGAGAAGAACTCGCACGCGCTGGCACATGCCGGCCCCACCAGCACTGCTACGCGGCCGCTGTACTGCAAGTCCTTTGGCGGAGGGATCATGGACGTTTCATCCGCCGGATCCAGGTAGAACTTTCCGGTGGCCTTGTCATAATGAGCGGTATTACCCACGATCGTTTCCTTGTCGAAGAAGTACGCCGCCATCTGGTGTGCCAGCCAGCCGCTGCCGCCTGAGTTTTGACGCATGTCGAGGATCACGCGGCCAACCGCATTCTCATTGAAGTATCGGATGGCGCGTTCCCAAACCTGGATCGATAGTACGTCGTTGTCCAGGAAGCTGCTGATCTTCACATATCCGGTTCCGTCGGGCAGCACGGTGAACTCCACGGGCAGATCCGTGGGGTCCTTGCGTGCTTGGAACGATGCCTGGGTGAAGCTGTCAAATTCGTTCACCACATCCAGCCTCGCGGTTTCGCGCGACCCGCCCGGATTCTGGAACTCAACTGAGACTGTGCCTTTGGACATGGGGAAGCGGGTGGAATATCGCAGTTGCTGCAGTCGCTTGATGATCTCGTTGCTGAATGGGGATGACCACGGCACATTATTGCTTACAACGGTCTCGATGGGCGTGCCATCGAATGTGAATATCTCGGCGCCCCACTGCATTCCGGCCTTCTGCGCCGGGCCGCCTTGCAGGACGAAGTTGGCAATGATCTTTCCATCCTCGGTCTCGCGGATGGCGAAGCCCAGTCCGCCTGCTGCATCATTTTGAAAATCACCGGAAAGCAGCGTCTGGTCGAAGCCCACGTGTGTGTCTGGAATGGACCACATGAAATCCCGCAGCGCAAGCGCGTATGCATGCGCATCGTGGCTCCTCTCGGCGGCCTCGAAGGCCGGTCGGAACTTCGCCGACTTTGCATCCCAGTCGATGTGCTTGAATTCCGTAAAGGCGTACTCTTTCCGGAATTTGTCCAGCATGGCATCGAAGGCCTTGGTGTACGAAAGGTTGGAGAAATCATCCTGTTCGGCGCCCTCGCCCTCGAGCAGATCGATATCCAGATTCTGCGATCGATCGATTGCGAAGGGGTGCTGGTTCAGATCGATCTGCGACCAGCCCGCAGGCAGGTTCATCAAGGGGTCATCGTCGGTGAAGAGCTTCTTGTCGGCCCCGAAATCCGATGGGAATTGCTGCTGCCCGTCAGGCGCAAAGACCAGGTATTTGCCCCCATAGACCTCCAGGTAGCTGTCGCTCTTCTGGCTCACCTTGGTGGACGCGTACGCAGTGGACCAGCCGCCGCCATTCTGATCGCGCAGTTCCAGGTACGGATCACCCCACGTGTTGGTCCAGTATGCAACGGCAAAGATCATCACCCCCGCATCCTGCTGCGAATCGTGATCGACATCGTTGAGCGTGCCGTTCGGCCGCGCAGGCAGCGAGAGGCTGTACGTGAACGGCGACGTGTAGAAATCGGAGGTGATCTCTCCCAGCACCTGAGACTGGGGCGGTATCATGAACTTGCGGTCCCGCTTCACAAAACCGGTCTGATCCTCGAGGATCACGATCGGCTCCGCCACGCCCCGCGTAAAGAAGGAATTGGTGTAGGCCACTTTCCCCGTGATCGTGGTCGGCCCCTTTTCCATGGCGGGCATGGCTGTCGGCTGGACGGTGGCAATACCGCCGCATGCCGAAACAACCAACGCAAGGCTGAATATGCCGACTCCGGTTTTCCATATTTCAGTCTTCATGGGAGCCTCCAACGTGCCGGACTGAAGCAGCGGGCAAACGCGGCGGCATTATAACCCTGCCGCTCGCCGATATAATCACGCCATGAATTGGCAGGATAAGTTTGAGGCCGAGATACGCCGTGCCGAAGGAGCACGCCTCGGGGGAAACGAAGGTCAGGCTCGCGTCTGTGCCCGCCGCGCCGCGGGGATTGTGGTCGCGGAGCATAACGCGCGCCGAGGGCTCATGCCTCAGAGCGGGAGCGCCGTAGATTTGCTCTTGCAGTTGCTGACGGATTCGGGCACGCCCGCGGACGCCTTGCCATTGATCGATCACCTTGTTCAGCAGGTTAGCACGGAGTTCGCGCTCCCCGCCGGAGTTGACCTCATCGCCGACGCGCGGCACCTCCGTCAACTCTTGTTGCCGGACTGACCCCCCGCCGAATCATGCGGTCCCGCCAGGCTGGCGGGACCGCTTCCATTTCAACCGCGCCTTTTCCACGTGCTAACTAGGCCACGTTCCTCCGCCCCACCAGGTGGAACAGCGCCCGTGCAACCGTGATCAGCACCAGTGCACCAGATAGCACGCCCCCAAGCACCAGGAGCAGCGTCTCCCAATCGCGCAAGCGGCTGGCGATCTCGCTGCGATCAGGAATTCGGATGCGGCCGCGCAGCCGGTGGATTAGCTCTCGCGAGGGAGTCACCGGTTTCAGCGTGCCCGCCAACCGGCGTTCAATCGCTTCCAGATTCTCCTGTGCCCCCAAGTTCGTCGTCGTCCGATTCATGCCTTATTGCCTCTTGCAGATATTTCATCCGCGAGCCCAATCTAGTTGCCCTGTGGGGCTCGCCGTCCGGCCCGCAACGCTCTTCCTTCATTACCCTGCTGGATACAACACCAAACCTACCGTTCCGGGTCCGAGATTCGCGGCAACTGATATGGACAGATCCGTCAACACCGGCTCGCCCACGACGTTGAAATGGGTCCGGGCCTGGTCCAACAGCGCTTTTCCCGACTCCATGTCGTTGGCCTGGACCACCCCCAGGAACACCGGATTCCGCCCGTACTCCGCCTCGGCCATCGCGATGAGCCGGTCGATTGAGGCCTTCCGGGTGCGCACTTTCTCGGTCATGGTCAATACACCGTTCCCCAGCACGGCGATAGGCTTGACGTTCATCAGCGACGCCAGGGCCGCTTGCATCGCTCCTACGCGGCCGCTCATCCTGGCATAGTCCAGCTTGTCCAGGGTCAGTATTATCCGAACCTGAGTTCGAACACGCTCGAGGGCGGCAACTATCTCGGGCGCTCTCTTCCCACTGCGCTCCATCCGACGCGCCTCGCGGCACATGAAACCCAGCCCCACGGAACCGCACATCGAGTCCAGCGGGAGCACGTCGTACGTACCCTTCACGTCCTCCGCAGCTTGCACAGCCGAAGCGTAGGTGCCTGAGAGCTTGCTCGTGACATGCATGGAGAGGATCGTGTCGCCTTCTTTCGCGATCCTCCTGTAGAACTCGGCAAACTGGTGCGGCGACGGCTGGGAGGTTTTCGGGATGGTCTTGGTCTCTTCGACCATCCGATAGAAACCCGCATTGTCCAGGTCAACATACTGCAGATACGTCTTCTCACCGAATTGGATGTTGATGGGGATGACCTGGATGTCGAATTCCTTCTCCCAGGCCGGCGGCATGTCTGCCGCGCCGTCGGTCACTATTCGTAGCATCCGTCATTCTCCTTCGTAGTCGGCAAATTGATCCCCCAGCTCGTCCCGCAGCGAGAGCAGCGTGCGGTGATACAGGCTCTTTACGGCTCCCTCGCTGCGACCCATGATCTGGCCGATTTCCGCGTTCGACATGTTCTCAACGAACTTCAGTATCAGTAGGTTCTGTCGCTCGGGCGGCAGGGTCCGGATGAACCGCATCAGCGAATCCTGGTCCTGCGAGTGAACCAGCTTGACCTCCGGTCGGTCGTCCTTCGAGGGCAGGACCGGCACGTCGCCCAGTGGGATCTCCTGCCGGCGGCTCCGGTCACGGTGCCAGTTGGCCACCAGGTTGTGCGCTATTCTGTAAAGCCAGGCCGAGAAGGGAACCCCGCGGTCGGTGTAGTTATGGATGTGGTTCATTGCCCGCTGGAATACCCGGGCGGTCAGGTCCTCCGCTTCATGCAGATTGCCGGTGCGGTAGTACACGTAGTTGTAGATGCGCTCAATGTAATGCTCGTACAGGGCCCCGAACGCCTCGCGATCGCCCCTCGCGGCGCGGAGAAGCATCTCCTCTTCGTTGATTTCTGTGTCCGGCAATGGGTTTTCCCGCCGGCGAGGTTCATTGGGAATAACCCCGCCCGCTCTCTGAAGTTGCAAGAGTTGGTCTCTCAAGAAAAGTATAACATGCGCCTCGCGGCCTCGCGGCGCGTGACACCTCAAAGGTTCTGGGCTTCATCGACAGCTGGCGGGCTTCGCAGGCGGCTTGCTCTTTTCGTCTGTACCCTCACGGATGCGGATGCCCTACGGTCCACGGCTGGCTTCCGGCTGCCCCGTAACTCAATGGGCTTATAATCGTTGACCGTCAAAGAAGGAGATTGGTCTATGCGCACTACAATGAATTCGATCGGGCGTCGATTGCTGGTGCCCTCACTGCTCTTGGTGCTGGTGCTCAGCGCCTGCGGCTCGGCAGATGCCAACGCCACCCCGACCATGGGCGTCGATGCAATCTTCACGGCCGCCTACCAGACAATACAGGCTCAGGAGGCGACCCAGTTGGCGCTCACGCCTCCGACCAGCACCCCCTCGCCATCGCCGTTTCCGACCCTGCCGCCGCCTTCCCCCCTGCCGACGACGTCGTTTGCCAGCGCGACGCCCCCCATCGGCGGTGTAGGCAGCGCCTGCGACAACGCTACCTACGTCTCGGATGTCTCCATCCCCGATGGCACAACGATCAAGCCTGGGGAGAATTTCACCAAGACCTGGCGTCTCTACAATTCCGGATCCTGCGCTTGGAGCACAAGCTACAAGCTGGCCTTCGACAGCGGCGACGTGATGGGCGGTGCAGCGACGCTTCTTTCGGCCTCTGTGCCCTCCGGCTCCCAGACCGATATTTCGGTGAAAATGACCGCGCCCCTCACCAATGGGACTTTCAAGGGCAACTGGCGTATGCAGAACGCCACCGGCGTCGCTTTCGGCAATGTCGTCTACGTCGAGATTAAGGTCGGCGGCGGCACGCCCGTTCCTACGGGCCAGGCAGGAACATACACAATCACGGGCACCATAAACGGGGACACATCCAATGTCACATTCTCTTTCACAAACGCAACCAGCACCCCCACGGTAGTCATCGAAGGCAACGCCTACTACTTCAACGTACCGTCGGGCTGGTCCGGCACGGTCCAGCCCATTAAGGGTAACGGCACGGGTTGGTACTTCGCTCCGAAAACCTACTCGAATGTGACGTCGAATAAGAGTGGTGAGAACTACACGGCAGTGGAGATAACTGCCACGCCCTGATGGGCGCCAATGGCTGGCAGCGCCCGCCATCTCGATGAGGTCGAACGATGTCCAGATTGCTGTTTCTTGTTGTCATGACTGTCCTGCTAACAAGCGCCTGCGGTGGAGCGCCCGCCTCACCCACCGTCGGCCCGGAGGCGATCTTCACCTCGGCCGCGCAGACGTTCGAGGCGCAGCTGGCTACACAGGCTGCCCTCGTCCCGCCAAGCCAAACGCCTTCGCCTTCCCCCTTCCCCACCTTCGCGGTGCCATCTCCGCTGGCAACGATCTCATTCGCTAGCGCCACACCACTGGTCGGCGGCAAGAGTGATTGCGATGGCGCCGCCTGGCTCGCGGATGTGACCATCCCGGATGGCACGGTCATGCAGCCCGGCCAGTCTTTCACCAAAACCTGGAGCATGTACAACTCCGGTACCTGCCCGTGGAGCACAAGTTACAAGCTCGTGTTCCAGGGCGGCGATTCTATGGGCGCCACCTCGGCTTTTCTGCCGATCTCTGTGCCAATCGGCGGCACTGTTGATGTCTCGGTCAATCTCAGGGCGCCTGACGATGGTGGTTCCTTCAAGAGCAACTGGCAACTGCAAAACGACAAAAATCAAGCCTTCGGCAGCATTGTCTACGTACAGATTCAGGTCGGCGCCTCCGGGTCCGTTCAAGCCGGCCCCACGTCCTCAACCGGCTCCGTGACAATTTCGGGAACCTTCACCAGCCAGGCTGGTGCCGTAGATGGCATCACCGTTAACTATTCTGGAACGAAGGGCGGCACCGGGAGCGTTAAGACTGATGGCTCCGGAGCATACAGTTTCATAGTTCCGAGCGGCTGGTCCGGCACGATTACTCCCTCCAAGGGCATCTGGCACTTCGATCCGGCGAACCTGTCGTTCCCCAATCTGTATTCAGATCAGACAGCCAACTTCAAGATGGTGCCATAGCGGCCCTGCCCACGCGAGACCGACATCTCGCCATCTTGATCCAGAAGCGGGCGGCACACTGTGCCGCTCGCTTTCCATTCCGTTCGCCCAACTTGCACCCAGCCTGCCCCGCAAGGTATACTCAAGTTTTGCCCGCGCAAGGCAAATTGAAACAAATGTGCTATAATTTCCGCCGCCTCTGACCCACTCTGCGAGCCACGTTCTCGATTTGCGTCTCGCCTCCACGGAACTGACAGTTGCCAACCACTTCCACATCCACCAAGTCCCAGAACGTCATCCGCGTTGTCGGCGCACGCGTCCACAACCTCAAGAACATCACCGTCGAGATTCCCCGCGACAAGCTCGTCGTCATCACCGGCTTGTCGGGCTCCGGCAAATCCTCGCTCGCATTCGATACGATCTTCGCCGAGGGGCAGCGGCGCTACGTCGAATCCCTCTCCGCCTACGCCCGCCAGTTCCTGGGCCAGATGGACAAGCCGGATGTCGACTACATCGAGGGCCTCTCCCCGGCTGTCTCCATCGATCAGAAGGGCACCTCGCACAACCCTCGTTCGACAGTCGGGACGGTGACCGAGATATACGATTATCTGCGCTTGCTTTTTGCTCGCGCCGGCATCCCCCACTGCCCCATCTGCGGTCGCGAAGTCGTCCGCCAATCGGCGCAGGAGATCGTGGACTCCATCGAAGGCCTTCCAGAGGGCACTCGCATCATGGTGCTTGCGCCGGTGGTGCGCGGTCGCAAGGGCACGTATCAGGCCGTCTTCGAGGAGATTCGCAAGGCCGGCTTCGTGCGCGCACGCGTCGATGGCGTCGCCCATTCGTTGGATGACGAGATCACCCTCGATCGCTACAAGCAGCACGATATCGATGCCGTCGTCGACCGGCTGGTGATCTCAAAAGAAGGCAGCGCCGAGGACCTCAAGGCGGCGCGCTCTCGTCTCACTGACTCGGTCGAGACGGCACTCAAGTTCGGGGAAGGGTTCCTCACCATCGCGCTGGTCGAGGGTCGTAAGCCGGAGTCCGCCGGTCGCAAGGGCGAGGCAAGCGGCTCGCCGGACATGCATTTCTCCGAGAACTTCACGTGTCCCATCCATGGCGTAAGCCTCCCGGAAATCGAACCCCGCACCTTCTCATTCAACACGCCGCACGGCGCTTGCCCCGATTGTCAGGGTCTCGGAAACAAGCTTGAGATCGATCCTGATCTGCTGATTCCCGACAAGGATCTCGCACTGGACGATGGCGCCATAGTTGCCATGGAATGGGGCGGCCCGCGCGAAGAAGGCGGCTTCTACTGGCAATCCCTGCAAGCCGCTGCCAAGTACTACGGCGTGGATCTGCGCAAGCCCGTGAAGGAGCTGACCAAAGAACAGCTCGATATCATCCTGTATGGCACGAAGGGCAAGGAGATCCCTATCAAGTACAAGAGCGGCCGCGGGCACGAATTCACCTTCGCCCGCGAGTTCGAGGGTGTCGTCGGCAACCTGGAACGGCGTTACCGCGAGACCAATTCCGAATACATCCGCGAGCGCATTACAGAATTCATGTCGGACAAGCCCTGCCCCACCTGCAAGGGCAAGCGCTTGCGCCCGGAGGCGATTGCCGTCACCGTTGCCGGCGCCAACATCATTGAGGTCACATCCTGGCCCATTCAGCGCACCCTGGATTGGATCAATGAGCTCGGCGGCAAGAAATCTCCACTGACGCGTCGCCAGGTTGCCATCGCAGAACGCGTCATCAAGGAAACCCGGTCTCGTCTCGGTTTCCTCGTCGATGTGGGCTTGGACTATCTCACGCTGAATCGCTCTGCCGGCTCTCTCTCTGGCGGCGAGGCGCAGCGCATCCGTCTGGCCACACAGGTAGGCTCGCGGCTGGTCGGCGTGTTGTACGTGCTCGATGAACCCTCCATCGGCCTCCACGCTCGCGACAACACCCGTCTGCTCAACACGCTCAAGGGCTTGCGGGATATTGGCAACACTGTCATCGTCGTCGAACACGACGACGAGACAATTCGTGAAGCGGATTGGATTGTCGACCTCGGTCCCCGCGCCGGCGAGCACGGCGGCCAGATCGTGGCCGAGGGCACCGTCAAGACGATCCTCGCCACACCCGGTTCGCTGACCGGCCAATACCTTTCTGGCCGCAAGCAGATTCCCATTCCCAAGGAACGGCGCAATGGCAATGGAAAGATCCTCACGGTGGTCGGGGCCCGCGCCAACAACCTCAAGGACCTCACCGTCAAGATTCCGCTGGGGCGACTCGTCTGCATCACGGGTGTCTCAGGCAGCGGTAAGTCCACGCTCATGACCGAGGTGCTCTACAATGCCCTCTCGAACAAGCTGATGGGCGCGCGCTCGCTGCCCGGCGAGCACAAGCGCATCGACGGCATCCAGCACCTGGATAAGATCATCAACATAGATCAGTCCCCCATCGGGCGCACGCCGCGGTCCAACCCAGGCACCTACACCGGCATGTTCGACGAGATTCGCAAGCTCTTCGCTGAGCTGCCTGAAAGTAAGGTCCGTGGATACAAGCCCGGCCGATTCTCGTTCAATGTCCACGGCGGGCGCTGCGAGGCCTGTCAGGGACAGGGTGAGTTGCGCATCGAAATGCAGTTCCTGCCGGATGTTTACGTTCCCTGTGACGTATGCCACGGCAAGCGCTTCAATCGCGAGACCCTTCAAGTGTTGTTCAAGGATTACAGCATCGCCGACGTCCTGGATATGACCGTTGATCACGCCCTCACGGAGTTCTCGGCCTTTCCCAACATGCTCAACAAGCTGTCGCTGCTGCAGGAGGTCGGTTTGGGCTACATCCGCATCGGGCAGCCTGCGACGACGCTCAGCGGTGGCGAGGCCCAGCGCGTGAAGTTGGCCAAGGAACTCTCACGCCGGGCTACTGGGCGCACCCTCTATGTCTTGGATGAGCCCTCAGTGGGACTCCACGCCGCCGACGTGCACAAGCTGATCGAGGTGCTGCAGCGGTTGGTCGATGCCGGCAACTCGGTGCTGATCATCGAGCACAACCTCGATATCATCAAGGTCGCCGATTGGCTGATTGACCTGGGCCCCGAAGGCGGGGATAAGGGCGGCGAGCTCATTGCCGAGGGCACGCCCGAGCAGGTCATGAAGATCCCTGGCTCGTATACTGGCCAGTTCCTCAAGGCCCACCTGAAGCACCTAAAGGCTTAGGCGCCGGCTTGCTCTTTGGCTGCCAGTACCGATGGTGCCTGGGCAGCGCTCCCTTGCACCATATGCTGCAACCCGCGGCCGCCCCATGAATTCGGCAAGTTCAAGTAGAATCTCGGGGCGGCTGTATCTGACGGCCCGCATGAAGGCAGGTATATGGACAACAAGGGCTCGACCGGGGAAGTCATCGCTGCCTACCGGCGGCGTAAGCAGCAGGGCAACATCATCTTCGTGTACGGCGCTGCCGGCCTTCTGGTCGTTGCCGGTATTGGGCTGCTGGTCTTGTGGCTCACGGGCCCCAGCCAGCCACTGAGCAGCCTCTTCGCCACTGACACCCCCACACCCACCGTTACCTACACGCCCACCGTCACTCCGCCACCCACCGAGACGCCGACGATCACGCCCACCTCTACACTCACCCCCACAACCACGCCCTCGGCGCCATTCGTCTACACCGTCCAGGAAGGCGATTCCCTGGCGGCCATCGTAGAGAAGTTCACGCTGGGCGACGACGGCATCCCCTTGATCATCATGCTGAACCCGTACAGCGCCGATGCCGGTACCGGGATCGATCCGACGACCCAGATCGTGTACCCTGGTCAGCAGATCTTCATTCCAAATCCCGATCTCCAGCTGCCCACGGCAACGCCGATTCCACCCAACCTCGCCCGCGGTACCATTGTCAACTACGTCGTCCAGAGCGGGGATTCTCTCGCGGGCATTGCCGGCCTGTTCAACAGCACCGTCGAAGAGATCGTTAAGATCAACGAGCTGACCGATGCCAATGCCATCTTCGTCGGACAGCAGTTGAAGATCCCGGTCAATCTCGTCACGCCTACTGCGACTCGACCACCCACCAGCACGCCGCGCACGCCCGTGCCAGCCGGCACACCCACCGCGGGCTCGTAGCCCGCAGCGCTGCCCAGAGCGCCCATCTTCACCCGCTTTCTGGACAGATACAAGCGGCTCAGGTACAATTGCGCCCTGCCGCATACCGGCTGGCTGCACGATGAACGGTCCTGGCGTATCGTTGGCGAGGCAGCGGGGATCACAAAAGTAGCCGCTTTGGTTCAGAGGCGGCTTAATCGAAATCATTGGAGGAACGACCTTGGCGAACATTCAATCTCAGATCAAGCGCAATCGACAGAACGAGAAACGACGGCTCCGCAACCGTGATGTACGCGGCTCTGCCCGCAGCGCCGTGAAGAGCGCCTTCACCAGCATGGGCTCGGGGCAGGACTCTCAGGCCTCAGTGGCAGCCGCCATTGTTGCGCTTGATCGCGCCGCCCGCAAAGGTGTCATCCATCCTCGCAATGCCGCGCGGCGCAAGAGCCGCCTGCTGAAGCGCCTGCATGCCATGGGCGGTGCCTCAATGGCCCAACCCTCACAGCCGGCCCTGATGCCCGAGGCCGCGCCCAAGGCCGGCAAGCGTGCAGTTGCTGAGCCCAAGCCCAAGGCCGAGCCCAAGAAGGCTGCTACCAAGGCCGCCGCCAAAAAGGCCCCGGCCAAGAAGACCACCACGAAGTGATCTGAAATTCGACGCACCAATAAGAAGCGGGAGCGATGCATCGCTCCCGCTTTCTCATTGTCCTGTCATTGCGAGGAGGGCACGCTCCTCCGACGAGGCAATCTCCGGCAGGCTATCCACGCGCGCGCATCCTTGCATATGCGAATGATATAATCCCGCCGATGTTCGAAGCCGAGCGCGATCGCATCGAAGCACAAATACGCGATTTCTGTCAGCGCGAAGGCATTCAGCTCGCTGAACTCAAGTGGAATCCGATACCGTTCTCGGGGGAATGGGGCTTTTCCACTTCTTTCTTTGCGACCGCTGCGAATCAAGCCCGCTCCGGTTCGACCAAACCGGTCCCGCAGCTGGCCCAGGAGATCGCAGAACGCGTCAAAGCCTCCATCAAAGGTAGCGCCGCCATCGACCGCATCGAGGCCGTCAAGGGCTACCTCAACCTTTACTTTACGGCCTCCGAGTACTCGCGTCGGGTCGTCGATGAAGTCCTGAGCCTTGGATCCGAATTCGGCCGCGGCGTGGCCAAGGGCGAGCGCGTCATGGTCGAATACGCACAGCCCAACACGCATCATTCCTTCCACATGGGGCACCATCGCAACGCCGTCCTGGGCGAATCGCTGGCTCGTCTGGTCGAGTTCGCCGGCTTCGATACCGTCCGCGCCTCCTATCCCGGCGATATCGGCCTGGGCGTCATCACCGTGGTCTGGGCCTACGACAAGTTCTATCATGGCCAGGAACCGGCGGGCATTCATGAGCGCGGTCAGTGGCTTCTTAAGCTCTATGTTGAGGCCACCGCCATGCTGGAGCCCCGCGACGCCGAATCGCCGGAGGAGCGGTCCCGGCGCGAGGCCCTCGACGCTGAGCGGCGCGACGTCTATCGCAAGTGGGACGCCGGCGACCAGCACATCCGCGATGTCTGGCGGAAGACCCGCCAATGGAGCCTCGATGAGCTCAACGACATCCTCCGCATCCTGGATATCAAGATGGATGTCTGGTTCTTCGAATCTGAGGCCGATGAACCTGCCAAGCAGATCGTGGACGAGCTCATTCAGCGCGGCATTGCCGATGACGAACGCCCGCATGGCGGCGCGGTGATTGTCAAGATCGACGAGAAGCTCGGCCTGAAGAAGGAGAAGTATCGCACCAATGTTCTCCTGCGTTCAGACGGCACGACCCTCTACCTCACCAAGGATCTGGCCCTCGCCCGACAGAAGTTCGAGCAGTATCACGTCGACCGCTCGATCTACGTCGTGGACAGCCGCCAGTCCATGCATCTTCAGCAGGCGTTCGCGATTCTCCGGCTGTGGGGCTTTCCCCAGGCCGAGAAGTGCTATCACCTCGGCTACGGCTTCGTCACACTGCCGGAAGGCGCCATGTCCGCGCGCCGCGGCAAGGTCGCGCTGTTCAAGGATGTGCTGGACGAGGCCGTCCGCCGCGTCCTGGCCGTGGAGTCAACTCGCGCGCCCGAGATGTCGGACGCGCAGCGGCAGCAGGTTGCCATGCAGATCGCCCTGGGCGCCATGAACTATTCAGTGCTCGCTGTCGATATCGGCCGCGATATCGTGTTCGATATCGACTCGGCCCTCTCATTCGAGGGCCACACCGGCCCGTACATCCAGAACGCGCACGTGCGCGCCAATAGCATCCTGAAGAAGGCCGGCGCACTCCCCGCTGACGCTCGTTTCGACTACGAGCTCGGCACCCACGAGCTTCAGTTGGTCGAGCTGATCTCGCGCTTCCCCGACTATGTCGAGCGCGCCGCCGCGGAATATCGCCCGCTCGTCATGGCCGGCTACGCGTACGATCTCGCCAATGCGTTCCATTCGTTCTATCATGCCACTCCCGTGCTGCAGACCGACGACACCGCCACGCGTGATGCACGCCTCCGCCTCGTGGCCGCCGCGCGGCAGACTCTGGCGAATGCCCTCCGGCTCCTGGATATTCAGGCGCCCGAGGTTATGTAACGGCAGGCAACTGCTGGTAAAGTTGAGTGGGGCGGGCTGACCCGCCTTCAAAATCAGTGGGGCAATCGGAACACCCCGCACACGTAATAAGGAGAAAAGGACATGCCGGTAAAGACGATCATCATGGGGGCAGCAGGACGCGATTTTCACAACTTCAACACCTTCTTCCGCGGCAATAAGGACTATGAGGTCGTGGCCTTCACCGCCACGCAGATTCCGGATATCGAGGGGCGCGTCTTTCCGCCCGAGCTCGCCGGCGAACTTTACCCGAAAGGCATCCCGATCCGTGCCGAAGAGGAATTGCCCGACCTGATTCGGAAATATCAGGCCGATCAGGTGATCTTCGCCTACTCCGACGTGACCCAGGAGTATGTTATGCACAAGGCCGCCCTGGTCAACTCGCTGGGCGCCGACTTCCGTTTGATGGGTACCCGCAACACGCAGATCAAGTCCACCAAGCCCGTCGTTTCGATCTGCGCCGTCCGCACGGGCGCCGGCAAGAGCCAGACCACGCGCCGCGTTTCCATGATCCTACGCGAGCTCGGGTACAAGGTCGCGGCCATCCGCCACCCCATGCCGTACGGCAACCTGATTCGCCAGGAAGTGCAGCGCTTCGCGGACTATGACGACCTCGATGAGCACGAGACCACCATCGAAGAGCGCGAGGAATACGAGCCTCACATCGATAACGGCGTCCTTGTCTTCGCCGGCGTCGATTACGAGAAGATCGTCCGCGCAGCGGAAAAAGAAGTGGACATCGTCCTTTGGGACGGCGGCAACAATGACCTGCCGTTCTACGTGCCCGATTATCAGATCGTTGTCGCCGATCCGCATCGCCCCGGTCACGAATCCACCTACTATCCTGGCGAGACCAACGTCCGCCTCGCCGACGTGTTCGTGATCAACAAGGTGGACACCGCCGATCCCGAGAACGTGATCAAGGTGCGTGAGAACCTGCACCGTCTGAACCCCAAAGCGATTCAGGTGGAGGCCGCCTCCCCGCTCTTCGTCGATGATCCAGCCGCCATTCGTGGAAAACGCGTCCTGGTCATCGAAGACGGCCCCACCCTCACCCACGGCGAGATGGCCTACGGCGCGGGTTACGTCGCCGCCCGCCGCTTCGGCGCCGCTGAGATCGTCGATCCGCGCCCGTTTGCCGTCAAGTCCATCGCCGCCACCTACGCCAAGTATCCAAAGACCGGCCCCATCCTGCCGGCCATGGGCTACGGCGATGCGCAGATGCGCGATCTCGAGGCCACCATCAATGCCTCCAACGTGGATCTGGTTATTGTTGGCACTCCCATCGACCTTACCCGCGTCATCAAGATCAGCAAGCCGTTCCAGCGCGTGCGCTACGAGTTGCAGGAACTGGGTGTACCCACCCTCAAGGACCTGTTGACCGCCAAGTTCGGCAAGAAGAAGTAGCACAGTCCATTCGACCCACAAAACAGGCGCGGCCTCCCGGCCGCGCCTGTTTGGATATCTGCCTCCGGGGCCCGCCCCTTCCTTCGCTCGCCGCGCTCCCCACCTGAACTCGTTCCCAGAAAAAGAGAGGATGCGCGCCTTACCCATGCTCTCTTTTTCTGTTCCTACTCCCCTCCCCCCATTCGGGGGAAGGGCCGGCGCCAGTCTCTACGTTCCTCACAGGAAGTAATGCTCCGGTAATCCACGCCACCTTCATTGCGCCAACTCCATCAAATGCGCCCGCTCACAAGAAAAGAAGGGATGGGGATTCTCCCCATCCCTTCTTTTCTTGTCCTTCCCCTCCCCCGCTATCGGGGGAGGGGTCAGGGGTGGGGGCAGATGCCCGCTACAGTGTCCCAGCTAGTCGAGCCCTCGTCGTTCCCCCAAGCTTGTAGCATATGCTCGTTCCCAGAAGAGGAGAGCATGGGTAAGACGCCAATCCTCTCCTCTTCTGTTCTTAATCCGTCCCCGCTCTCGGGGATCGCGCAGAATCCCATAAGGAGGGATAAGGGGGTGGGTGCAGCAGCCAACTGCATGGCCCAGCGATTCAAGCCTTTTCCATTGCGCCAGCCGCGTAACATGCGCTAGCCTACGGAAAGAGAAGGGATGGGCGTTCTTCCCATCCCTTCTCTTTCTGTTCTACTCCCCTCCCCCGCTCTCGGGGGATCGCGCAGCATCCTGTAAGGAGGAGCTGGGGGTGGGGGCCGATCCCCCTGACCGCCCCATCAACTGCGCCAGCATCCGCCCAAAGGCCCAAACTCCCGAACTTTATTCTTTGCGCCATACGCGCAACATGTGCTCGCTCCCAGAAGAAGAAAGGATGGGCGCCTTACCCATCCTTTCTTTTTCTGGGAGCGAGCACAAGTTGCGCGTCTGGCGCAAAGAAGATAGTTCGGGAGTCTGGGCCTTTGGGGGACAATGGCGCAGTTGATGGGGCGCTGAGGTTTTGCACCCCCACCCCCCCCCCCCCCCCCCCCCACCCC
>DATDCZ010000007.1:0-3258 GCA_036524055.1 Anaerolineales bacterium
AAGACTGCCTGAAATCGTTTCGGACTCCAGGGCGTTGAGTCGCCGGGATTGTAGCACTGGCCGACACCAGCTTGCTACGTTTGGAGCTCTTCGATGATGCGAGTTGCGGCCAGCCGCCCCGAAACCATCGCGGTGGGGAGCCCCGTCCCTGGATGGGTGCTCGCTCCGACAAAGTAGAGGTTGTGATAGCGCGCATGCCGGTTTGACGGCCTGAAGTACGCCATTTGCAGCAAGGTGTGGGCCAGTCCGTGCGTCGATCCCTTCGTCAGGTTGTATTGCTGCCTCCACATGGGAGGAGTGCAGGTTGCTTCATAGGTGATGTGGGCCGCTAGGTCGGTGATGCCCAGCGTCCGCAGCCTGCGGAACACATGCTCGCGCGCTTGATCGCGCATCGCATCCCAATCCTGATCCTCATCTGGGTGTATGTGCCCCACCGGGATGATGGCTGTCAGGGTATCGCGGCCAGGCGGCGCCACGGACGGATCAAGGCGAGCCGGCGCGTGCACGTAGAGGCTCGGGTTGGGCGGGAGACCGCGACCGCGCTCGATGCCATCGAAGTTCTCGCGATAGCCGTCGCTCACAAAGAGCGTGTGCGCGCCCAGTGCGTCGCACGTCTTGTCCACGCCCCAGAAGAAGCTGATGACGGAACAGGAGAACCGCTTGCGCGCGAGCGCCTCCGCCCGGCCGTCCTGCGGGAGCAGGTCCTTGTAGACATAAGGCAGATCCGCGTTGGCAAGCACCACATCCGCGCTAAGCTGTGCTCCATCCGGCAGGCGCACTGCATGTGCCCTCGCACCTTCGATCTCGATCTGCTCCACAGGCACCTCGAACGCAAACTCCACGCCCAGCGCCCGGGCCAACTCCACCAGTCGCTCCACGATGCTGTACATGCCGCCGCGCGGATAGTAGACGCCGTGCGCCAGTTCCGTGTACGGCAGCAGGGAGAATGTGGCGGGCGCCGCGAAGGGGCTCAGACCCATGTAGATATCCTGGAAAGTGAAAGCCGCCTTCAAGCGCGGGTCGTCCACATACGCCGACATGTAGCTGTAGTGGTTGACGAAGGCCTTGAGGCGCACGAGCAGCGCCGGGGTATGCACATCGATGCACTGCAGCGGGCTGCGCAGGTCCCGCGTAACGAGGTTGTCCAGCGTAAGCTGATAGTGGCGCCCGCCCTCCTGCAGGTAATCCTGCAGACGTTTGAAGCTGCCCGGTTCGATCGCTTCCAACTGCTCGCGCATCGACTGCTGATCCGAAGTGAGCGCCAACTGGCTGCCGTCGTCAAAGACTAGGCGATAGGTCGGGTCGACGCGCAGCAGGTCGAGCTGTTCATCCATCTCGACGCCCAGGTGCCGGAACTCGGCCTCGTACAGCCGCGGCATCACGAACAGCGTGGGCCCGGTGTCGAAACGATGCCCCGCGTGGAGCAGCCGGTTGCAGCGCCCGCCGGGGCTCGTGTTTTTCTCGAGCACGGTGACCCGCAGGCCGTGACGCGCAAGGTGGATCGCCGCCGTCAGCCCGCCCACGCCGGCACCGATGATGACAACGGATCTGGCCTTCACTGTTGATCCAACGGTCGTGAAATGCCCGTCGGCCCCCTTTCGGCGGCCGGTCTTACACCGATGAGCGCGGCGAGTGCGCACCAGCCCATCCGCAAGGCTGGGCCGGTGCTCCTGCGTTCGTTGTATTCAGGGCGTATGCGATAGCCTTCGTTTTCCAACTTCTCCAGCACCCATTCGAAGCGTGAGGCATAGGCGCACTCGGCCAATCGATAGCGCAGGCAGCCCACCTGCGATAGGTAGTCTTTGGCAGACTTGAAGTACTGACGCGCCAACGCCACCCGGCCCTTGACCCACGCTTGATAAGGCGGGCTATCTACGTCCTCCGGTCCGATGTGATTGGCGTCGAGCAGTTCGCGCGGGACGTTGTAGTAGCCCGCATCCACGTCCTCGTGAGTATCACGGAGCATGTGGACGATGTGGGCTGCAGACACTGCACGATAGCGCGCATCCTCACGCGGCGCGTGATCGTGATGCCCGATGAAGTAGTGCATATTCTCGGTCACCGCCAGCGCCAGCAGGCGCGTGTACGTATCCAGTTCGACTTTCGATATCAGCTTGCCGCGCCGCCCCGCGTCGAATTCCATCACTTGCATCATGGTCCGCAGATAGCAGCGCAAACCGCTGTTCTTCTCCGGGTCCTGCCGGATCAATTCGACGAGCATCTCTTCCTGCCCCGCCGCCACCTGCGGGATCCCGCCGGCCTCGCAAGTGGTCAGCAGCGCCTTTTGGCGATCGAGGAACTCCCGGTGTTCGGCCGCGCTGCCTGAGCTTCCATCCAGGACATCGTCGACCCAACGGTAGTACGCATAAGACCGGAATGCGTCCTCAACCCGCTCGCGATCGACAAACAGGCGGATGGTGTAGTACGCCTGCAGGCTGGCAGCTTTCGTCAGGTTCGCAGCTGGACTTGGGCTCATTCGGTGCGACCCATCAATACCCCCATACGCTTCCGCAGGGTGATTGGATGCAGCGCTGGCATCCTCCGCAGAGCTCAGCGTGCCGGGACAAGGTTAATCTCTGGGGGCACGGGTCTGCAAGTGACAAATGTCCTTGACGAAAAGGGCCTCCGCTCATTGAGTGGAGGCCCTTTCAGGAATGTCAGCCGAGAGGCCCGGGAGGATCATCCCCCGGCTGCACCTTGTTGGATGTTGATCCGGTCAGCTTCTTCAGCAGGTCATACCAGAAGGAGGAGCCCTGCGAGACGGCGATGGCAGTGATCGCCAGGCCGGCGAACTTGCTGGCAACGTAGCTGAACCAGTCGCCAAAGTTGGCGATGGGCGGGGCGTTCTTCAACTGCCACCAGCCGATGCGGAAGGAAAGCGCACCCAGGTCTGTCAGCAGCGTTCCGGCATCTGCGACGCCATTTACATCGCCCTCGGGCGCGGCCACAACCGTCTGCGCCTGCTGACCCGCCATGGCGCGCAGACCTGCGTTCGCCCAGAGTTCTTTGGCGAGCTGGATGCTGTCCGTGCCGAAGAGCAGCGTGACCACGATGGAAGCGAGTATGACGAAGCTGCGCGCCCGTGCCCGGAAGGTGAGTGCGGCCTGGTTGAGCATGCCGGCGAAGTAGGCGGTGGTGCGGTTGCGCAGGTCGCTGATGGCGGTGATGCCCTGGTTGATCCACTTCAGCATCGACTGCTTGCCGTCCGACTCGGGGAGTTTGCCGATCAGCGTGGTCAGCTCGGTGGCGCTCAATCCG
>DATDCZ010000008.1:0-7476 GCA_036524055.1 Anaerolineales bacterium
TCCATTCCATGTTGAGATACGCCGCACCGCTTTGACGTATCAGGGTCGACCGTGTCTGCTAAGCGTCGTCCGGGATGTGAGCAAGCGCGTGCAGTCCCAAGAGCGACTGTTGCAGCAGGCGGAAGCGCGCCAGCGCGAGCAGGCCGCTTTGCTGGACGTCTCCCACACTTTGGCATCGACACTGGAGCTCAAGCCGGAGCTGATCCTGGATCAACTGGGTGTCATTGTGCAGTACAGCCGCGCGGCGCTCTTTGTCATCGAAGACTCGGCCATGGTGGCGGTGGCGCAGCGTGGGACCCCGGCGAGGGAAGACGGGACTCCCATCCGCATCGCCCTTGACGGCCCCCAGGTGCTGCTGCAGCTATTCAACGAACACCGGCCGATCCGGATCGCGGATGTATCCGCGCGTCACAAGGAAACCGAGCCGATCCGTGAGCTCCTGGCTACGGAAGCGCCTATGCTGCTGGAGGGGGTGCGGTCGTGGATGTGGATCCCCGTGGCGGCGAAGGGCCGCATGCTGGGCGGCATCGGCGTGGCCCAGGTTGAGCCCGACTACTTTTCAAAGCATCACGCCGACCTGGCGCTGACGGTTGCAAACCAGGCCGCCATCACAATGAGCAATGCGGAACTATTCGCCAACGCGCGCGAGCTGGCGGTGTTGGAGGAGCGGCAACGCCTGGCGCGCAACCTGCACGATGCCGTCAACCAGTCGCTGTTTTCCGCTGGGCTCATTGCAGAGGTATTGCCGCGGTTATGGGACAAGGACCAGGGCGAAGCCAGGCGATCGCTCGAGGACCTTCGGAGGCTGACGCGCGGCGCAATGGCCGAAATGCGGGCCTTGCTAGCCGAGCTCCGCCCTGCGACCCTGACGGACGCCGACCTGGGCGATCTGCTGCGCCTGCTTGCGAATGCGTTCACGGGGCGCACCAACATCCCGGCCAACGTTACGGTCAAGGGACATGGGGGATTGCCGGCCGAGGTGCAGGTCGCGATCTACCGGATCTGTCAGGAGGCCCTGAACAACGTAGTCAAGCATGCTAAAGCTAGCAAGGTGGAGATCGCACTCAAACAAAGCGAGCATGCTGTTGAGGTTGGCATACGCGACGACGGTCGCGGCTTCGATCCCGAGCGTACTGCCTCCGGCCACTACGGCCTAGGCATGATGCGGGAGCGGGCCGTGAAGGTAGGCGTGCGGCTGTCCGTCACCAGCAAGCCTGGCAAAGGTACTGAAATCTCCATCCAATGGTCCGCCCCGAGGAAGGAGGCGCCGTGAAGACCACCAACTCCCGGCGCATCCGCGTCATGCTGGTCGACGATCACACCATGGTTCGGCGCGGCCTGGCAACCTTCCTCAAGGTCCATGATGATCTGCAACTGGCGGGGGAAGCGGAAAGCGGCGAAGACGCCCTCCAGGTGTGCGCCGAGGTTCGTCCGGACGTGATCTTGATGGACCTGGTGCTGCCCAAGATGGATGGAGCTGCAGCGACGCGGGCCATCCGCCAGCAGTTCCCTGAGGTGCAAGTGCTGGCGCTGACCAGCTTCAAGGAGGGGGAACTGATCAAGAACGCGCTGGAAGCGGGAGCGATCGGCTACCTGCTCAAGGACGTGACGGCGGATGAACTGGCGCGCGCCATTCGGGCGGCGCACTCCGGCCGCGCCACGCTCTCGCCGGAGGCGGCGCAGGCCCTGGTTGAGGCCGCCAATCAGCCGCCGGAACCCGGGCTGGATCTGACGCAGAGGGAGCGCGAGGTCCTTGGACTGATGATCGAGGGCCTGAACAACACGCAGATCGCCGGACGGCTGACCGTGAGTCCGTCCACCATCAAGTCGCACGTCAGCAGCATTCTCGCCAAACTGGGCGTAGCAAGCCGCACTGAAGCCGTATCGCTGGCGCTGCGAAGCCGCATCATCCCCTGAATTCCTGACATCCCCCAAGCGGACTAGACGCGAACTCCCCTGCCGACCGATGTGGCGGGGGAGTTTGAATCATAGGATTGAGTACCGGCCCGCATCTGCGGCTCTGGCCGAGGCGGCGGCTGCGCGACCATCGATCAGTAAACCTGCATGGACCCTCGAAAGGAGTCACAAATGCCAAACGGTATGGAGCACGATATGAGTGCGGTCATGAAGCAGTGCATTCAGAACTGCACCAATTGTCACAACATTTGCGTTGAAACCACCGCGCACTGTCTGCAGATGGGCGGCAAGCACGTCGAGGCGGCTCACTTGAAATCCCTGCTGGACTGTGCGGACACGTGCCGCATTAGCGCGGACTTTATGTTGAGGGAATCGGCCCAGTACACGCAGAGCTGCGGCCTGTGCGCCGAGGCCTGCACGCGCTGCGCCGACAGCTGCGCGAAATTCGCGGACGATGCGAAGATGAAAGCCTGCGCTGACGAGTGCCGCCGCTGTGCCCAGTCCTGCAGCGAAATGGCGAAAATGAAGATGTAAGGCGTGGCGACGACGGCCGCGTTGACGCCCAACGCAGCCAGCCTCAATCCGCGCTTCTCCCCCGACTGACCCACACGCAGACTCCCCGGCCGACGGATGCGGCTGGGGAGTTCGCACCTTAGGATAGGGACGCGGCAACGCTAGTGCGGCGTTGAAGGTCGGTGCTCGACGGCTGCATGCATTAAGCGCACAAAGCGCGCCGCGCGTGATCCCGTCTCACCAGAATTCAAAAAGGAGAATTCGATGAAACATCTGAACAAGACCACAGGCAGGCTTCTAGGAGTGGTTCCGATATTTGCACTGCTGTTCCTGGCGGCCTGCGCCCCCGGCTCCCCGGCGACGCTTTGCCATGCGACCGGCGATGCGGCCAACCCATACGAACTGATCCAGATCACCGGCAGCGACGCGGCCGTACACTTGCAGCACCCGAATGATTTCGCGCCCGCGCCTGTTGGCGGCTGTCCTTCTACACTGGTGCCTGTCACGGATGGCAAGATCGCCATCTGCCACGCCACCAGCAGTCAGACCAAGCCGTACAACGAGATCACTGTCAGCGTTAATGGCCTGAACGGGCACGGCACGCACGAGGGCGATCTCATTCCGGTGCCGGACGGCGGCTGCCCCACGAGCCCGCTGCCTGTGGGAACAGGTACAGTCCAGAGCAACGATGCCAAGATCACAATTTGCCATGCCACCGGCAGTTCCAAGAATCCTTACGTGTTGATCACGGTCAGCGTCAACGGATTGAACGGCCATAACCAGCACCCGGGCGATATCATCCCCGCGCCTGCTGCAGGTTGCCCGACCCCGACACCGTAGTCGCACGGCCAAGAGTGGCGAGAGAACAGAACAGGAAGGCGGACCCCCGGTCCGCCTTCCTGTTGTTGGCAGTGGGAGGCGGACAAGAGGTAGATGCACCATCTCCCCCAGGTGGGGTAGATGCAAACTCCCCTGCCGACCGATGGCGCAGGGGAGTTTCCGTCTTAGCATCCACGTCGGGTGTTGTGACTGCGCGGTGATGAGCCGCCGCCGAGACAACATTCGCCAGAATTGCCTTAAAGAACCGAGTCCATTCCGATGTAGAGAGGACGCGCGAGCATGAGCAGCAATGATCCGGCAAAATTCACATGCAGCAAATGCGGAGGACACGAGCTTAACGTCAGCCGCGTATGGAACAACGAGGCAGGCATTGAAAGCGAGACCTGGAAAGAGTGGGGACGCCTGAAAGACGACCACCACTGGCAGTTCGAGTTCAAGGAGCAGATCCAGGCAAACCCGGACGATGAAGTCCAGAGGGGCGACTTCGGGGAGTTCCAGGAGGATGACTCAGCCAGCGAACCCGAGGAATATGAGACCCATGAAACTGAGACCAGCAGGGAAGGCGATGAGTTCTTCGTGAATTGCGG
Source organism: Anaerolineales bacterium (assembly GCA_036524055.1). GTDB lineage: Bacteria > Chloroflexota > Anaerolineae > Anaerolineales > Villigracilaceae > Fen-1038. Next base: position 3,858 of record DATDCZ010000008.1, read on the forward strand.
CGACTGCGACCGCGAGATCGAATTTGGCTGGTCCCAGGCGGACCGTCGCGGCCTCATTTTCCCCATTGAATACACGGATTTCGATCCGCTTCAATGTTGGCCGGATCCCAAATACGTGGATGCCTGGGAGAGCCGGGGCTGGCTGCGAGAGGGGCACCGTCAACGCTGAGCGCCTCAATCCCGGTTGCCTCCCCCAAGTGACCTATGCACGGACTCCCCTGCAGATGGATGTGGCAGTGGGACCAGCACGGTACTATGAAACGTAAGAGCGATTTGATCAAGGAGAAATGATGGCAAGAAAAGCGAAAGGCCGAGGTACGAAGAGCTGGTCCCCGAGCGGATCCGGATCCGGAGGATCGCGCCGGGATCGCAGTTCAGATTCAAGTGACGACCGCCGGAAGACTCGAGCGAGCAGGCGCGGCGGCAAGGGAGCGAGCTGTGCTCCAAAGTTGTTCATGCTGCTCATGCCATTCGCAGCACTCGGGACGTACCTGTTCCTGAGGTCATAGCCCGAGCATCGCATCCATACCGCTTTCACAAAAGGAGCTGAAACCATGTCCGTCGCGAAAGTAAGTGAGATCCTGGCCTCATCGCCGAAGAGCTTTGAGGATGCCATCAAGAGCGGGCTGGCGCGAGCCCACAAGACCGTAAGGAACATGAAATCAGCCCGGGTCCAAAACCAGCAGGTCAAGCTGGATGACCAGGGACAGATCAAGGAATACCGCGTGCAGCTGAAGATCGCATACGCGGTCGAAGAGTGAACGGCATATTCACAAGGAGAGCCAAATGAACGATAAATCGCAAGGACACAACTCGGACAAGGGACGCGGCCAGGACGGGGGCCACGGCAAACCGGAGCACGATCGAGGCTCCGGCAAGAGTGACTACCGCGACAAGATCCGTGAGAATCGCGGGCAGGGATCCGGTGGCGGCGATTTCCAGCAGATGGGCCGAGGCAACCAGGACCAAGGCGCCAACGCCAGCAACTTCGGTGACCAGGCGGCCGGAAACCAGGGCGCCGGCGGCTTCACTGATTACAAGAATCAGGCTGAGACAGACAGGCTGGCGGCTGAGGCTGCCAAGAAGGCAGGCTGCCTGCCGAAGCTGTTCACACTGCTGCTGCCGTTCGTTGCCCTCGCGGCATACCTGGTTGTGCGATCGTAGCACCTCCGTGTTGTTGTCAGCGCATTTCACGGCCCAGCCTCGCGGCTGGGCTGCTTCTGGAGGTTGAGATGGGTCATAAGGCGTCCTTCATGCTCTTTGCGGCGGTGCTGCTTGTCGGCCTCACTGCGCTCGCCGGTTGCGCTCCGGGCACGTTCGTCCTCGGCAATACGCCGGCTCCTGCTGCCCAGGCCGCGACGCCAGCCGCCACGCCCGCGCCGGGTGGGCAGATCAACGTGCCCGGCGTCAGTATCCAGGTGTATGCGCCTGGCCCGAACCCGCTGGTGGACACCGCCGCGGCGCACGGTCGTCCGGCCGGCTTCTGGATGGGAGTCTGGCATGGGGTCATTTCGCCGGTCACCCTGCTGATTGGTTTCATCAATAAGCAGCCAGTACAGATGTATGAAGTGCACAACGACGGCAGCCTATACAACCTGGGATTCTTTTTTGGAATCCTGATCGTGCCCGCCGTCATCGGACTGCTCCTGGGCCGCAGAGGCTGATAGCCACGATCGGCATACTGTCTCGCAGCCAGAGTGCGGGGGAACGGCTGCGAGCCCGAAGCATTAGACAAGGAGATTACAAATGAACACCACGTACATAATCATAGGGGTGGTCCTGGTTCTGGTCGTCCTCGGGGTGATATTGGCGCCTATCTTTGCCCGTCGTCGCCGTTCCGAACGCTTTCAGAACCAATACGGCGCTGAGTACGATCGTTCCGTTCAGAGCACGGGCAGCGAAAAGAATGCACAAAGCGAACTGGACGGCCGGCGGAAGCACGTCGACAGCCTGAACATTCGCCCGCTTTCCGAGCCGGAGCGCGAACGCTATTCGTCGGATTGGGCCAAAGTCCAGGCCAAGTTCGTGGACGATCCGGGACAGGCGACTGTGGAGGCCGACCACTTGATCATGGAGGTCATGCAGCTGCGGGCTTACCCGGTCTCCGATTTCGAGCAGCGGGCGGCGGACGTTTCGATCCAATATCCCGCACTGGTTTCCAACTACCGCGCGGCGCGTGAGATCGCTGTTCGAAATGAAGCTCACCACGCGGGGACGGAAGACCTGAGGCAAGCCATGATCCATTACCGCTCGCTCTTCGATGAGCTGCTCAAGGCCGACGCGAGCAAAGCCAACTAAGGACCGCAACGAGAACCTCCCCCAAGTGGCGGAGAACAACACTCCCCGGGTGCAGGGTGCATCCGGGGAGTGTCTACTGTACGATGAGTGCATGACCCGCGTTTACCTGGCCGATGCACGGCTCGAGGAGCGTTCCGCCCTTCGTCTACTCCTGTTAGACCTAAGTATGGAAGTGGTTGGCGAAGCCGCGGATTGGCGGACCACATTAGCCCAAGCCCCAACACTGCACACCGATATCCTGTTGGTGGACTGGGATATGTTGCCTGCCGCGTCGGTAGAAGCTCTGGCCGATCTCCGACAGGCGTGCCCGGCCGCGCTGGTCATCGTCCTCATCAGCCACCTGGATGCCCGTCAGCAGGCCGCACTCTCCGCCGGCGCTGACGCCTTCATAAGCAAGAGTGAAACGCCGGATCGCCTGGCGGATCACTTACGGGCAGCCGCTGCAAGCGTTGTGCCCCGATAACACCGGGTGACGGATGGGACGTAAAACCGGCGCATTGGGCTGCCCTGAGCGCCGGCGCAAATTGGGGCAGCCTTACTGAAGCACGAGGAGACGTAAACAATGAACAAAGATGTATTGGAAGGCAAGTGGAAGCAGATGCGAGGCGAGGCCAAGGCGTGGTGGGGAAAGCTCACCGACGACGACCTCGACCGGGCGGCCGGCAAGCTGGATGTACTGACCGGGTTGCTGCAAGAGAAGTATGGCTATACCCGGGAGCGGGCAGCAGACGAGATCGACAGGCGCGTGACCGAGTACGAGGCCAGTCTCAAAGCAAAGACCCAGCCCACGCCCGCCAAGGAATGAAATCGTCGCACGACCCTCTCCGATCCGGGAAGGGGTAGGGCGCGATCACGTAGAACACCGCAATCCGGAACATTCAGAAAGTCACAAGGAGACCAAGATGAACCTACTGATCTACCTCGTCGTTGCCGCAGTCATTGGCTGGATCGCGACCGAGCTCATGCACGACCGGTCGAGCCTGCTGATCAACATAATTGTGGCCGTTGTCGGCGCCTTCCTGGCCGGCTATTTCCTCAGCCCCATATTCCACGTCGGGACCATCAACGATGCCATTACGGTACCCACGATGCTGGTTACGCTGCTGGGTTCCGTCATACTGTTGGCCATCGTCCGCCTGGTCCGCCGCGGGCGCTAGTCCTACGGACTGATCCAGGTTCGATCCACATAGTTCGCCGGCGGAGAAGTACAGGCCGGTTGCGCTGCTGCCGCATCAATTTGCCAGAGGCGGCTGGGCAACCGGCCTTGTCCGCCCCACACACGACATGGACCACGTGAAAGCTCGGCGCCATGCCGCTCCAG
>DATDCZ010000009.1:0-3350 GCA_036524055.1 Anaerolineales bacterium
GTCTTGGGTCGATCGGGTCGGGTGCCGAGGATTGCGCCTCGGCACCCTCCCACACCACTGGACGTGCGGTTTTCCGCATCCAGCGGTTGAACGCAGCCGCCTCGTTCATGGTGCGGCGAGGTCAGATGGAACCACAAACCCGTAGCGGCGGAGAACGGCATTCGATAGTGCCGTGTGGAGGCTAGGACTGCCTGCAATGCGCCAGGCTCCGCGCGAACTGTAGGCCACTTTGACTAGCCGTCCGCTCAGCCCAAGCCGCCGCAGTGCCCGCAGCCGTGCGCGTCGGTCGTGCCAGCGCAACCAGAAACACCTGCGGATGTGGCGCCGGATCCAGCCTGCCAGGCAGTGCACGTTGCGGCGGTCCTCGGCCAGTTGGTAGTAATTCCACCAACCTTTCAGATAAACGCGCCAGTTGTCTCTAAGCTCTCTACTGCTCAGACTCTGGCAGCTTCGCCACAGTTGCCTCACCCGGTCCTGGAAGCGTTCCAAGCTGCGCGGAGCCACTTCAATCTGCCCTTGCGGACTGATTCGAAATCCCAGGAACTTTCGTTCCCAAGGCCGCCCCACACCGCTCTTGGTCGCATTGACCTCTAATCGCAAGTGTTTACTGATCCACCGCGTCACGCTCGCCAATACTCGCTGGGCCGCCGCTTGACTGCCTACGTAGATGTTGCGGTGAGTCGCGCAGGGGAGTCTCACCCCCGCGCGCTCGCAGAACTGGACGTGAACCTCTCGGCTCATCCAGCTCCCATTTATGGAACCGCCACCCGTGCTCCGATTTCCCAGTGCGCCCACCTTTTGGGCTCGCGCACGGAGATGCGTCGCAACCAGTGCGAGGCGCGACGCCGATGACCTCGGAGTTTCTTGTATTTCCGGCAGGCCCAGCGAACCAGAGTGCGGTCCAAGGGCCCGAATACCGGATGAAGCATCGAGCGATAATAGCGTCCGTAGTACTGCACCCAGCCTCGAATAATGGGATTAAACATGCGCGCCAGGTCGTCCAGGGTTTTGTCACTCCGCAGGTGGAGCTTCCACCCCTTGACTTCCTGACGGATTTTCTTGGCGGCCTTGTCGCTGATTGCGGGCAGGAAACTTACGAAGTATTTGCCACGGTAGTTTCTGGCTCGCCGGGGCCGGAACTCGTAGCCCAGGAAGGTGAACTTCTCGTGCTCGTGGCTCCCTCTTCGGTCGTCATCCTTGCAATAAACGATTTTGGTCTTCTGGAGATTTAACTCCAAGCCGCAACCTGCCAGTCTCACGATAATCGCCTCGCGCAAGCGCTCGGCTTCTTGCCGTGTCCGGCAGTGCAGGATGGCATCGTCGGCATACCGCTCAAACGGTATGTCGGGATAATGCCGCGCCATCCACCTGTCCAAGGCATAATGCAGAAACAGGTTGGCCAGCAGCGGCGAGATGACTCCGCCCTGTGGCGTCCCTTTGTTCCGTGGCGTCTGGTTGCCTTGCTCATCCTGAGCCGGGGCTTTGAGCCACCGCTCAATGTAGAGCACCACCCACTTCTCTTGGGCGTGCTTGCGCACAGCCCGCATCATCAAGTCATGGGGGATGTTGTCGAAAAAGCCTTTGATATCCAGGTCCAGCACCCAGTCATAACGCCAGCAGCGTCGCCGGGCTTGTCCGACTGCGTCGTGCGCAGCCTTGAACCGCCGATAGGCATAGCTGTCGTCATGAAACAGGCAATCCAGCTCTGGCTCCAACTGCCTTTTGACCACCATCTGGGCAACCCGATCCGCCACGGTCGGAATGCCTAACTTTCTCTCTCCTCCTCCGGGCTTGGGTATCGCTACCGTTCGCACCGGCGGAGGCAGGTAACTGCCAGAGGACATTCGATTCCAGACCCGATACAGGTTGTCTTTGAGCTTGCGCTCGAAGTCCCGAATCGATTCTTCATCGACGCCCGCAGCTCCCTTGTTTGCTTTCACCCGTTTCCATGCTTCCAGCACTGCATGCTTGGAAATACAGAACGGCTTTGGTTGTGGCTGGTTTATGGGTTCCTCCCGTTGCCGGTTGACACCGCAAACCAACCTCCATGTATATGGCCCCTTGGCTCCATCCCTTTATCGGAGACTTCGTTGCTACTACGGGCCATTCCGTCCCTTCGCACCGCATTCCTACTCCAGCTCTCGCAGGTCTTCTGCTTGAGCCGCTCGGTTTGCATCGGCGCGGAAGGTTCCCACGTTCCGCTCAACTGCCGCCTGACAGATTCATGCCACCTTAATGCCGGAGGCCACAGGGTTCGAAACAGGCTCCGCCCCTGCACTTCCCGGGTTAACGACTCGACCTCGGTTTGGTCCTCATTCCTACGCTTTCGACACGTCATCAGTGGTTCACTTGCGTTCATCTTTCTGTCAGCCATCTGATCCGGTTCTTCCCGGACCTTTTCCTTCCGTGCTCACGACCATGGCTTTTGACCACAGCCGCCGAAGGTGATTTGAGACCTGCTCCTGTCAGCCGGTCCCGAGGGGCCTTCTTTCTCCCTCATCAGTTGTGCAGTTACGCAGAGCACCAGCTCATCGGCTCGTGCTTTGCTCGTGGCGCACAGTCATCAGCATAGCGCACAAAGCTCAACCCCCGCTCTTGCAGTTGCCGGTCCAGTGCGTCCAGATAAATATTGGCCAGCAGCGGCGAGAGTGGCCCGCCTTGCGGCGTGCCTTCCTCCGCTACTTGCACGACTCCCTCTACCATGATACCGCTGCGCAAGTACTTCCCGATGAGCCGCAGCACCCGTTTGTCCCGAATGAGTTGCCCCAGCCGGTGCATCAGGATGTCGTGATTCACGTGGTCAAAGAACTTGGTAATGTCCATGTCCACTACCCAATCCTTGCCCTGGCCTACCAGGGCTTGCGCGGCTCGCACCGCGTCGTGCGCACTTTTCCCCGGCCGGAAGCCATAGCTGCTGGCGTGGAACGGCGGCTCCCAGATGGGCTGCAATACCAGCAGCAACATCTGTTGAATCCACCGATCCACTACCGTCGGAATGCCCAGCATCCGTTTGCCTCCGTCCGGCTTGGGAATCTCCACCCGCTTAACCGGGGCAGGCACATACTTTCCCGCCAACAGTTTTGCGCAGATGCTTTCCCAGTGCCGACGCAAGTGTTCGCCCAGTTCTGTAGTCGTCATGCCGTCGATGCCCGGCGCACCCCCGTTACGTTTGACCGCCAGCCAGGCTGCCGTTGCATTCTCTTGGCTTACGACTTGTTCCATCAACTGCTCGTACATTGCTTTCTTTCCTGAGTTGCGCGTCAGGCTTTGGACCCGCTACCCGCTGGACTCACTTGAAGGCGGCTTCCCCGCCCGGGTGAGCTTTCGCTGACAGGGTGGCGACCGCAGTT
>DATDCZ010000010.1:0-14198 GCA_036524055.1 Anaerolineales bacterium
GAGTAAACCGAAACAACTTGCGGCGTAGGAGCAGGAGGCGTGCCAGTCGAGCAGGAGGAAAGCCCCAGAGAAAATAAAGTCAATAACGCGAGAAAAATCGTACGCATGGAATGTATCCCTTCAGTAATCAAATTTCTGTCCTTCAGAGTATAAGGACGGAACTATGATTTATTTGTTCCAAATTGCCAATGCAAAGATGCGCAGCATTTGGACTATTAGACTCCAAATAATATTTGTCAATTTTGAAGAGTCACGAATTTGTTGTGATGATTTCACATTAATTGAATAGAATAGACCCACAATGCAGACTCCGATTCATAATCCAGTCAATTTTCTCTCCGCCGGGGAATTGCAAGCCGAAATTCAACAAGCACTGGATGACAAAAACACAGGGCGGATCCAGGTTGGTTTGCAGACCGGTAAAACGTTCACGCTCTTTATGCAAGATGGTTATGCCCGTCAGATGTATGTTCGCAATCATCGCATTCCCGATCAGAATTGGCAATCTTTGTTGAGCAGATATGGCGGAGGCATCTTCGAGATGCAACATACTCCCGCTCGCGCCTTGATGTCACCCAGGTTGCGGCAGCCGCACACGAACGGCACTTTGAAGTCGTGCTTGTTGATGTGATGCGCTTCGTCAGCCGGCGTCAGCACTTCGCTCTCGTCGATGAAGTCCACACCGAGCGACTCCAACACCTGCGCCTCGACGAAGTGACCGATGCGGCACTTGGCCATGACGGGAATCGAGACGGCATCGATGATCTTCAAGATCAGTTCCGGATCGCTCATGCGCGCCACACCGCCCGTGGCGCGAATGTCCGCCGGGACGCGCTCCAACGCCATGACGGCGCACGCGCCCGCATCTTCCGCGATCTTGGCGTGCTCCGGCGTGACCACGTCCATGATGACGCCGCCCTTGAGCATCTGCGCCAGGCCTTTCTTTACGGCAAATGTACCAGTCTGCTGTTCCATTCCGTGCTCCTTCGTTTAGTGCAAGAATGATTCTACCACGCAGGTCAAAAGTGCCTGAATCGGTGCTTTTCTCGCCATGCATGCGAGTCGGACCGCTGTGCTCTGCAGGGGGATTGCGGCGATGACTTGGCAGTACGTGCGACCTTCAGCCAACGCCTCCGCGGCGTGATGCCGTTGGTCATCCGGGTGCCCTGGTGCGTCGGAGGTCATGATCGCGCCGGGAGCGCGTTGAACCCTTGATACGGGTCGGCACATATGATACAATTAGTACAATATGCCCGCCCGGAAACGCAGCCCGCTCACGCTCCGGCTGGACTTCGACACTGGACTGCCAGCCTATTTGCAGATCTATCGCCAGGTTCAAAGGCATATCGACAGTGGCCGGCTGGCGGCCGGACGCCAACTGCCCACCGTTCGTGAGTTGGCGGTCCAACTGGGAGTCAATTTCAATACCGTGGCACGCGCCTATCGCCTGCTCGATCGCTCTGCTCTGGTATCCGCGCAACAGGGCCGCGGCACATTCATCGTTGAACGGGCAACAGCTGCGCGATCGAATTCTGTCACGCTGCAAACCCTGGCGGCGCAATATGTCGCGGTCGCCAGGCAGCGAGGTTTCTCGCGCGCGCAGATCGCCGCGGCGGTCGCGCAGCGACTCAAATCGGGTGTTGCCTCCGGTCCATCGGGGGACAGTCACGGCTAGCCCCTGTGGAAACCTGTGGACAAAACCGGGTCAAATCCGCGGCGCAGGGCGCTGCGACCGCCCGGATTTGCACGCGTCCATCCTCCAGTGAGCGCGTCGCGTCGCCGCGCACGCACGCGGGAAGAGCGTTTCACGTGAAACAGCGCCTCGGCAGCCAGGCATTACATTGGGCGTTTCACGTGAAACGTGCCTGTGCCAGCGCGCCCCGGGACGCGCAACCCTGTGGATGATCCTGCGTAGGAATTGTGGAAACCTGTGTAGAACTGGCGCCGCCATGTAGACTAACGCCTGATTATTGTGGATACCGGGATGGTATCCGCAGCGAACCAGGCTGGCTCGTGCGGCAGGGATAAGGAGAAAATAGCATGTCCACTCGAACGACCGTCATCCTGACGCTTATCATCATCGCTGCAGCGGTAGCGCTGAGCCTGGCCGTCTACGGCCGACTGCCGGAGCAGGTCGCTTCGCATTGGAATGCTGCCGATGAGGTCAACGGAACAATGCCGCGCTTCTGGGGCGCATTCCTGATGCCCCTGATCACCCTGGCGATGCTGGGCCTGTTCCTGCTGATCCCTGCGATTGACCCCCTGCGGGCCAATATCGCCGCGTTCAGAGGCACTTTCAATGCCTTCATCAGCCTCATCGTGGCCTTCATGTTGTATCTGCACGTGCTTACGCTGCTCTGGAACCTCGGCTGGCAGAGCTTCCGCATGAGCGTGGCGCTGCTCCCGGCCCTGGGCGTGCTCTTCGCTTTCATTGGCCTCATGCTGCGCCGCGCCAAGCGCAACTACTCGATCGGCATCCGGACGCCATGGACACTGGCCAGCGACCGGGTATGGGATCAGACCCACCGGCTGGGCGCCGTGTTGTTCGTCATCTCCGGCGTCCTTACGGCAGCGGGAGTTCTTTTCCCGTCGATTTCCTACTGGTTCGTCCTCGCTCCGATCCTTGGCTCCAGTCTGTTTCTTGTGGTCTATTCCTATTTCCTCTGGCGCGCGGAGCAGACCGCCGCCTAGGCGGTCAGACTATTGAAAGGCAAGCACATGCCGGATCCTTCAGCTGGCAACCCTGTTCTTCAACTCCGCATCGCCCTCACAACTCCCGACTTCGAGCGCCTGGTCCGGTTCTACACCGACGGGCTCGGAATCGAGCCTGCGGCATTCTGGCAGAACGACGGTGGTCACGGGGTGATGGTCGAGCTGGGCCAGGCAACCATGGAGATCTTCGACGAGGCCCAGGCCCGAGCCATTGATCAGGTTGAAGTCGGGCGCCGCATCAGCGGACAGGTGCGTCTTGCCCTCCAGGTGCCCGATCTCAAGGCCGCCACCGATCGGCTCTTGGCACACGGCGCCGCCCTGGTAGGTCCGCCGGTCCACACTCCCTGGGGCGACGAAAATGTGCGCCTTCAAGACCCGGACGGCATGCAAGTCACTCTCTTTCAGGCACCAAAGGTCGGTTAGGAAAGTTGGTGCGTGCTGAAGTCTCGGGAGCTCAAATGACCAAATCCGCATTCAATTGGAAGCTCTTCTCGCTTCTGCTCGCCGGCGCGGTCCTCGGCCTGATCGCCATCGTCCCGTATTCTCTTGCTTTGCAGGGCGATGCTGCCGTGGCAGCCGCGGCCGCCCAGGCGAACATGCCCCTGTGGCTTCTGATCACGATCCAGTTGGCGACTCAGGTGATCACCTTCGGCGTCGCCACCTGGGTTGGTCTGTCATTTGCCAGCTCCGTCGGGCTTGGGTCGCCGATACTCCAAAGAATGCTCGCGGGCGAGCGAGTCTGGCTGGAACTGCGCAAGATCCTGCCCATTAGCATCCTGCTGGGTGTGGTTCTCGCCTTGCTGCTCATCGGGCTGGAGGTGTTGGTGTTCCAGCCTGCCCTGATCGCAGAGTTGGGTGAGAACGCGCTGGCGGGCGCCTCTGCGGTCAAGCCGGCTGCATGGAAGGGTTTCCTTGCCTCGTTCTATGGCGGGATCAACGAGGAAATCCTCCTGCGCCTGTGCGTCATGTCCTTCCTGGCTTGGCTTGGTCGGTTCGTATCCAGGACCGCGGATGGCAAGCCGACGATGGCGGTCCTATGGATTGCGAACATCCTGGCCGCCGTGCTGTTTGGCCTTGGCCATCTGCCGGCCACTGCCGCCCTCGTGCCCCTCACTCCCCTCGTTGTTGCGCGCGCCATTGTCCTCAATGGCATCATCGGGATCGGTTTCGGCTACCTGTACTTCAAGCATGGCCTCGAATCCGCCATGATCTCACACTTTTCCGCGGATATCGTCTTGCACGTCCTGTTTGCCATCTAGCCATGCGAATTGCGACGCACCCCGCACGCTGGTCTTCGATGATATAATCGTGTCAACTCCAGATCGACCGGTTTCCGGCGCCAGTCCTTTTGTCAGGCTGGCGCTTCTTGTTTCTCCCTCTGGATCGGAGGCAGCATGGACTACCACGCAGGCGACGCGGTCATGCACTGGATGCATGGCCTGGGGAAGGTTGTTCGCCGCGAAAAGCGCGACGTCCTCGGCCACCAGGCGCTGTACTATGCGGTCAGTGTTGGCAACATGATCGTCTGGGTGCCGCTGGACGACAAGATCGGACAGCGCTTGCGGCGGCCGGCTGGAAAGATCCGCTTCAAACGCCTGGTTGCACTGTTGGCGAAACCCGGCGAGGTTCTGCCGGTTGATCGACATGAACGCAAACTGCTGCTGACCGAATATCTTCAGGACGGGCGGCTCGAGTCGCTGGTCCGCGTGATCCGCGCTCTGCTGACCCTTCAGCAGGTGCGCTCACTGAATGACAATGATCAGGCCGTCCTGCGGCGCGTGCAATCGGCCCTGCTGGCCGAATGGGGGTACGTCATGGCACTCACGCCGCTGGAGGCTGAACTGCAATTCAGTCGCTTCTTGAAACCGGTTGCCCATTGAAGAAGGCGAGCACATGATGTCAGAAGAAAAACAGATCCTCACACGGGTGGTGGAGCACTACGCCCTCACGGGCGAAGCTAGTGATTCTCAGGTTGCTGTCGTGCGCCTGCCGGACAACAAGACCAGTTTCGTTGAGCCGACGAGCGATGGCGGCCGCGGCCTCGGCCTGGACGAGTTCCGCTTCGATGGACGCATCATCTGGGCCGCCTATAGCTCGCGCACCAAGATCGTCTACCTCAGCGACGCGCGCAAGAGCTAGCCGCCTCGCGGATTCCGGGCCGCCCGCGGAATCGCGGCAGGCCTAAGCTGCAAGCAGTCTCACGCCGAATTGCCGCTGACATCATGTAACGCTAGGGCCTCCGCCAGGTCCGGCACTTGCACCGCCTGCGCCACTCGAGTGCAGCCCTCCTTGGACGACCACGCCTTCGGAAGTTCCGGGCTGCAGTCCACCTTGGACTACCACGCCTTCGGACGTTCCGGGCTGCAGTCCACCCTGCACCACCACGCCTTCGGAAGTTCCTGGCTGCAATCCACCTTGCACCACTACGCCTTCGGAAGTTCCGGGCTGTAATCCACCTTGCACTACCACGCCTTCAGCTGTACCCGGCTGCAATCCACCTTGGACTATGATGCCATCAACTTTGCGTTGGGGCGGACCTGGGGACTTCGTGGCACTCGCGCGAGTCGAGAACAGGCTGCCGGCGCGAAACGGCATCAGTAGGCCGATCAGAATTCCGAGGATCAGCGTGCCAAGGGCGGGAAGCGAGAAGAGGTTGAAGCCGGGTGCCGGCACATCCTCGCCCGGCGTAGCTGGCTCAACAGGTGGTGCAGGCGGAGCAACAACCACGGCGGGGGCTGCGGTTGGCGCGCTCGTGGGGGTCTCGGTCGGCGTGGGCCTGGGCGCATGGGTCTCCGTCGCCGTCGGCTTCTTTTCCTTCTCACAGCCACTCTGGTCATTTGGCGTGCACTGCGCGCGCGCCATAGACGTGGACGCCATTGCCAAACCGGAAACGATGACAATCAGGACTAGGAGCGATAGGAGCGTTCGTCTTGTCACTGTTGCCTCCTGCGCAATACGTACTGCGTAATGTCATTATAGGTACAATTCAACCGAATACAACAGGCAATATCCTAATTGGTGAAGTCAGACACTGAGAGAAGCCGCGTCGCGCGCCGGCGCGTACGGGCGGCCATTGGTCGCGAACCAACCCGGGCAACATCCATCGCGTACTGGCACTTGAGGTAGTGTGCTGAATCCAACTCGATGGAATCCACCTCCTTTCAAAGAAGGTAGCCGCCCGGGAGTATGGCCCCATCATCATGCGCTCCAGATCTTGACAGCAGAACGTTTGTTCTATATAATGGTCCCTCGAGTTGGTGCCGCATTGGTCGTAACTCAGGGCCTTGTGGCCGTGAGCCCGCCGCGGCGGCATTCGTCTTCAGAATCGAATAGCCCGGGCGTTCTACTCTACGGCTGATCGTCGCTGATTCGTTGCAGCCAACCTTAACGAATCGAGCCGGGCATCGAATCTGGCTAGAATCAGGGTCCTCACCAAAGGCAAGGTTTCCAATGCGTAGGAGTACCATGGCAAAACTACCGCCCTTCCAACAGGGCGGTCTCGATTCGCTCTGCGGGCTTTACAGCATCGTCAACGCTGAGCGCATCCTCAACCGTTCCACCAACGAACAGGCCCAGGACCTATTCGACACCATGGTCCACTTCCTCTCGCGCAAGCGCATGCTTACCAAGATCCTGCTGGACGGCGTCATCCACTCTCAGATGCTCCTCATCCTGGAGAAGGTCGTGAACGGCCGCATTCCCCACCTGGAGCTGCCCTGGCGCAGCCAGCCCACACCCGACCTCGATCAATTCTGGGAATCCATGCGGTCCTTCCTGAACGAATGCCCTGACCGCGCCATCATCCTGGGACTGAATGGCTACCATGATCACTGGACCGTGGTCCACAGCATTTCCAGCAAGTCCATCTTCCTGTACGACTCGGACGAGATCCGCCGCCTGCCGCGCGCCGAGTGCACCACGGCGCGCCACCGCCGCAAGCACCGGCTGTTGCCGGCACAGACCTATTTCCTTTCCCGCAACTGATACAGCTGAATATTCCGGTTTGACAGGCAGTCCATGCACGCTTACGTCCGCGACCTGAGGACCCTGTTGCTCCGCCACGCAAACCCGAAGAACGCGGGCCCTATGCAGCGCTATATGCGCGACCAATTTGAGTACCTCGGCTTGAAGGGCCCGGAGCTGGGCGCGCTGCTGCGGGAACACATCGCCTCGCGTGGGCTTCCGTCGCTCGCCGAGCTCGATCCGATCCTGCGCGAACTGTGGGCGCTGCCCCAGCGGGAATTCCAGTATGCGGCCATGAGCTTGCTGGAACGGCTCGAGATGCAGCTCCCGGCTGCATTTATCCGCACGTTGGAACACCTCATTGTCACCAGGTCCTGGTGGGATACCGTCGACACGATCTCCACCGGCACACTTGGCCTGCACTTCCGCCGCTTCCCCAGGATTCGGGAACGTTATCTGCTCAAGTGGCGCAGGTCGAAGAACTTCTGGCTCCGCCGCGCCTGCATCCTCTTCCAGCTCAACTACAAACAGGACACGGACTTTCCGCTCATGCAAGCCATCATCCTCGAGAACCTTGGCTCTGACGAGTTCTTCATCAACAAGGCGATTGGGTGGGCGTTGCGGCAACACACGCGCGTGGATCCGAAGGCCGTGCGCAAGTTCGTTGCGGAAACACCGCTGCATCCACTCAGCGCCCGCGAAGCGCTGAAGTGGCTGAACAAGCGAGGGCTTTAGGGTCGTGTCGACCGATGAATGTGCGAGCGCGCGTCACCGGCCCACGGGCGACGACAGCCCCGCGCAATTCATCGCTGCCCCGTGCAGCTGTGCCGTCTACGTATGAAATGATCCCGGAGGTTCGGATGGTCCGTCTGGTTCCGATGACCGCGCAGGAATTCGATGCCTTCCTGGAGCACAGCATCCGGGATTACGCGCAGGAGCGCGTGCGCGCCGGCTTCTGGTCCGAGGCGGAAGCGCTGGCCCGCTCGCGCAGAGAGCACCGCGCCCTGCTTCGTGATGGGCTCAAGACGCGCTTTCACCACCTGTATTCAATTCAGGAGACGGATGCCGGTCAGACCGTCGGTGTGCTGTGGTTCTTTTCGGACATGGATTCTTCCAGGGGCGCGGCTCACATCTTCGATCTGGAGATCCATGAGCCTTTTCGGCGCAAGGGCTACGCGCGCCAGGCTATGCAGGAACTCGAGCTCATCGCCCGCGGCATGGGGCTCCGCCAGTTGGGCCTGCACGTGTTTGCGCACAACGAAAAAGCCCGGGCTCTCTATGAGAGCCTGGGCTACAACGTTGCGAGCCTCAATATGCTGAAGGAGCTATGAGCTCGGGAGTGTCATGCGACCTGGCGCATAGGGCTGACCCGCATCCGCCGGCGAGCGCGCGCCAGCCGTCCTGTGACCACACCGCGGCGCTCTTGCAGCAGGCCCGCGGTACGCCGAAGTTGCCCCATCGCGAAATCGCGGTAGCTGCGTAGAACCTGACCACGCATCTGCAGCACCGTACCATCAACCTGCATCAACTTGCCTCGGAGCACATCCTGGTTCATTTCCAATGCACACCTTTTCTCTCATCGTATCTGTTGAAACTACTTTGCGCTCCCGGCAGTATGCACCCAATCTGCCGCTGCCTCGAGGGCCCATAAGGACCAGGCTCCCACGGCTGTGACGTTTATGTTCAGGCAATTCTGCAAACACTAATGCCAATCTAAGAAATCAATACAGCGGGGACGTCGCATCACGACGTCCCCGCTGTATTGCCCGATCGTGCGGGATAATGACGGTGCCCTAACCTTTCCAGCCAGGGCGCCCTTGTCAGGCAGTGATTAGTCTAGCGCGGGCGCCATGCGTTGGCGGGCGCGCTGCATGCGCCAATCCACGAGACCCCGCCGCTGCAAAAGTATGCCGGTCGTGTATTCCAGCCGTCCGAGCGTGGTTTCGCGGTCATCAGCGTTCTCCTCGCCCAGCGTCAGCCGGGCGCAGCCGCGAAGTTTCTTCTGCCGTCCTGCACGTACGTCATCATTAATGTTCATTGCACACCTCGCCTTCAATGCTTCTTTGACGACGCCATCCCCGCAGGCATTACCCGCGTTCATGCTCGAATCTTTCGTCTGCAGACGGCCCATCGGGACTACAATCCGCTCCCGAAGATGGACGCTCCCTCTGACATACACCTGCAGCTTGTCGCGCTCCTGGCGCGTGAGGGCGCCCCTTACCGCCTCGTCGAGCACGAGCCCGAGGGCCGCACAGAATGGATCGCCCGGATCCGCGGAAACCGCCCGGAGCAAGCCATCAAGTCCATCGTCGTGCAGCTTCGGCTGAGCAAAAAGGAGAACCGCTACTGCCTGGCCAACGTGCCCGGCCATCGCCGCGTCGATCTGCAGGCCATACGCTTGCACTTCGATGCCGCAGGCATCGGGATCGCCAATCGCGAGAAGGCGGAAGCTCTTACGGGTTGTGTCATCGGCGCCATCCCGCCGTTCTCATTTAATGAGCGGCTGTTCGTCCTGGCTGACCCGTTGATCGCCGAGAACGAAGAGGTGGTCTTCAACGCCGGGCGCCTCGATCGCTCCATCTTCATGCGCTCCGGGGACTACATGCGCATCGCCCGGCCCGAGCTATTCAGTTTCTCCATTCAGCCGTGAATCTGCTGCTGCTCAAGTTGCTGCTCACCCCCGCGCTCATCGGCTTGGCTAGTCTTGCCGGTCGCAAGTGGGGGCACGCCATCAGCGGCTGGATCGTTGCCCTGCCCCTGACCACCGGGCCCATCGTCCTATTTCTCGCTCTGACGCACGGCGCCGCCTTCGCTGCTGAGACGGCCGCCGGCATTCTCGCCGGAGGCTTTTCCCTGGTCGCTTTCACCATCGCCTACGCGCGGCTGGCCTTGCGCTGGAACTGGCTGCCTACCCTGGCAGGCGCCTCAGCGGCGTTCCTTATGATGACCGCCATTCTGCGGATGGTGCAGCTGCCCATTCTTCCACTTTGGATCGCGGTGCTCTTGGCCTTGCTCCTTTCCCTGCGCCTGCTGCCTCACCTCCCGGAGACCCAGACGACGGAAGTGCTGCCTGGTCGGTGGGACATCCCGCTGCGTATGCTGATCACGACCACTTTCGTCGTCCTCATCACCGGGGTTGCACCGGTCCTGGGCCCGCATCTTGCAGGCCTGCTCTCGCCCTTTCCGCTCTTTACTGCCACGCTGGCCGCGTTCGCCCAGCAGCAATATGGTGCGCCCGCAGCCCTGAGCGTGCTGCGGGGCCTGCTGCTGGGCCTGTTCTCGTACGCCAGCTTCATGTTCACTCTTGCCCTTCTGCTGGCGCCCATCGGTATCGCGGCCGCCTTTGCAGTTGCGATCCTGGTCGTGATCGTAATTCAAGCCGCCTCACTCAGGCTGCTGCGGGCTGGAATTGGTTAGAATGCCGGAATGACCACGCTCCGGCTCCTCGCGCGCCAGCCCTTCAACTTCAAGTCCGTCGTCAACTCGCACGGCTGGGTGGAGCTCGCCCCATTTCGCTTTGATAAGGATCACGAGGTCCTTTCTTACACCGATCAGCTCCAGAACGGCCGAGTGGTTGAATTGGGCATTAGCCCGGTTCCCGGCGGCGTTCAAGTGGATCTGCCGGGTCGCCTGAGCCAGACCGAGACCCGGGAGATCACGGACAAGGTCGACTGGATGCTCGGCCTCGACCAGGATTTCTCTTCCTTCTATAAGGCTGCCCGCGGCGAGCCGAAATTGCGCAAAGCCCGCCGCAACGCTCACGGCCGGGTCCTGCGCTCGCCGACGTTCTTCGAGGATGTGCTCAAGACCATCCTCAC
Organism: Anaerolineales bacterium; assembly: GCA_036524055.1. Taxonomy (GTDB): domain Bacteria; phylum Chloroflexota; class Anaerolineae; order Anaerolineales; family Villigracilaceae; genus Fen-1038. The sequence continues at coordinate 10,494 of DATDCZ010000010.1, forward strand.
CACCAATACGTTGTGGGCTGCCACAAAGCGCATGAACCTGAACCTCGTATCCGGATTTGGCGCACCCGGTACGGATGGCACCCGAGCGTTCCCGCGGCCCGAGCAAGTCGCCGCGGCCGGCCTGAAGCTTCTGCGGAGCCAGGTGCGCGTCGGTTATCGCGCCGAGGCCATCCACCAGCTTGGTCGCAGCGCCGCCGCGGGCGAATTGGATCTTGAGTCCTTCAAGACCTCCACGCTCCCGACGCTGGAACTGCGCAAAGAGCTGCTCAAGATTCGCGGCGTGGGCCCATACGCTGCCGCGAATCTGCTCATGATCCTCGGCCGCTCCGACTTCATTCCGATCGACACCTACGCCCTCAAAATGGTCTCGCATGAATGGCATCGCGGCCGTAAGGTCACGCCGAAGCACGTCGAGCGGGCCTTCAGCAAATGGGGCGAGTACAAGGGTCTCGCCTTCTGGTTCTGGGATTGGAAATACAACGGAGGCTGATATGGTTCATCGCTTTGAGCACCGCAAGCAGCCGCTGGCCCCAAGGCACGTCTTCATGCGCCGCATGGGCCGCTACCTCACGCTGTCCCTCGCCATCATCTTTGCCTCTCTGGGGATCGGCGTGATTGGCTATCATGCCACCGAGGGCCTCTCGTGGCTTGACTCACTGCTTAACGCCTCAATGATCCTCGGCGGAATGGGGCCCGTGGATGCCGTCCGCACCGTCGCCGGCAAGTGGTTTGCATCCTTCTACGCCCTCTTCTCCGGCATGGTCCTGCTGGTTGCGGTCGGTGTGCTCATCGCCCCCGTCTTCCACCGCTTCCTGCATCGCTTCCACCTCGAGATCGACGGGGAGCGCTGATAGACCGGACTGGAGCATCGCATGCCATTCAAGATCAAGCGCGCCTATGATCCTCCCGCTGCGGCCGACGGTCAGCGCATACTGGTAGACCGCCTCTGGCCGCGCGGCGTTACGAAGGAAAAGCTGCGGTTGGACGCCTGGATGAAGGAGCTCTCGCCCAGCAACGAGTTGCGCAGGTGGATCCACAGCGATCCCTCGCATTGGGCCGAGTTCAAGCGGCGCTACTTCAAGGAGCTGGATGCCCAGCCCGAATCCGTCGCCGACCTTCGCAAGCGCGGCCGCGCGGCCACCGTCACGCTGGTGTTCTCTGCGAAGGATCCGGAGCGGAACAACGCCGCCGTGCTGAAGGAGTACCTTGAGCGGCGTTGAGCCCAAGGCGATCCACTTCCTCGATCAGCCCATCGACGTCACATTCAACACGCCGCCCGAACGCGAGAAGCGGCCGCCCTGCCCGGATGCTTTCACGTGGGAGGGCCGCACCTTCCGCATTGTGGAAACGTTATCGGAATGGACCGACTTCGCCCGCCGCGGCCGCAACGCGCGCAACATGCAGCCGGCGCACGCCGCCATCGCGGCCGAGCGCGGCTCGCTCAACGTTGGACGCTTCTTCTTCCGCGTCCGCGTCGAGACCGGCCAGCTCTTTGACTTGTACTACGACCGCGCTATGAAGAATCTGGACCACCGTAAGGGACAGTGGTTTGTCTACCGGGAGCTATCCGCGGCCGATTGAATTCCGCCGTGATCAATCGCGCGTGATCAGCCGCACCTGGTTCTCATAGAAGATGTAGTCCCAGGCCCAGTTCATCAACACCAGCAGCCGGTTGCGGAATCCGATCAGCCGGTAGATGTGCAGTCCCACCCAGATCATCCACGCAATGAACCCGCTGAACGACAGCCCCCAGATGCGCGCCACGGCGGCCTCGCGCCCGATCGTGGCCAGCAGGCCCGGGTCCTTGTAGTGGAATTTCTCCAGCTCTTTCCCGGCTACCAGCCGCGCGATGTTGGTCGCCGCGGTCCTGGCCTCCTGCTGGGCGACAGTTGCCAGCATCGGCAGTGGCTGTCCGTTCCCGTTGACGATGTGAGCCGCGTCTCCCAGCACGAACACCTCCGGCCGCCCCGGTAAGCGCATCGTTTCGTCCACCGCCAGGCGCCCTGAAGCTGCCTGCTGGATACCCAGTCGGTCCACCAGCTCGGCCGCGCGCACGCCCGCAGTCCAGATCACGGTATGCGTTTCGATCGAGCTGCCGTCGCCAAGTCTTAAGTGCAATCCGTCGTAATCCACCAGGCGCGCCGATAGCATGACCTCGACGTGCTTCTTTGCCAGCAGGTTGTACGTGGCCTGCCTCAGTCCCGGCGGATACGTTCCCATCAGATGGTCCGCGGCCTCCAGCAGCAGCACCCGCACCTCGTGCAGATCCATGTGCGGATAGTCCTTGGTCATCACCAGGCCGATCAGCTCCGCCAGCGCGCCCGCGGTTTCCACGCCGGTCGGACCGCCGCCCACGACCACGAACGTCAATAGCGCCCGGCGCTTGGCCGCATCCGCTTCGCGGCTGGCCTGCTCGAACACCTGCAGCAGCTGGTTCCGCGTTGCGATGGCGGCCTCGATGTTCTTTACCTCGTAGGCGTTCTCCTGCACCGACTTCAGGCCGAAGAAGTTGGTTTGCCCGCCTACCGCCAGCACCAGGTAATCGTAGGCGATCACCGAGCCATCCATCTTGATGTATCGCCGGTCGAAATCGATCGCGGTGACTTCTCCCATCTGGAAGTTCACGTTCTTCTGCTTGCGGAAGATCGTTCGTACTGGGTAGGCGATCTGTGAGGGCACGAGCCCGGCGATGGCCACCTGGTACAGCAGCGGCTGGAATAGGTGGTAGTTCTCGCGGTTCACCAGTGTGATGCGGACGGGCGCCTTCGCCAGCCGGCGCGCGGTTTCCATGCCGCCGAAACCGGCGCCGACGATGACCACATGCGGCAGCATGTTCTGTGAGGTGCTCATCGCTCTCTCTCCCATCCCTGTGAAGCTGTGTTCGACCAGCCTGCTCCGGTGCGCTTCTACACCGGGGAGGTTTCCTGCAATATCAGACTGCTATGGAGGCTTTGTGCTTACCTGACCCAGAATCGGAATTGCCTCAGGCCGAAAGCAACCAGGTCGAGTGGAATGCCCAGGGCGGTTGAGATCCCCGTAACCGCCGACCAGAAGGTGTCATAGACCTGCGGAACGTACCACAGCAGGAAGAAAACCGCCCACGGTATCAGGTTGGCCACGCCTGCCACAGAGCTGCGGATATTGTCGGGCAGATATGGTTCCACCGCACCGTATCCGTCGAACGGCGGCAGCGGGATGAGGTTCAGCACCAACGCCGACACCTGCAGGAACGCCAGGAATGCCAGCCCCGGCCATAGCCCTTCGCGTGAGACGGGCATCACGCTCAGGATCACGCCCAGCACGATCGCCAGGATCAGGTTGGCTGCCGGGCCCGCCAGGCTCACCGCGCTCTTCCATGCGCGGCTTCGCAGCCGCCATGTCTCGATGTACACCGCGCCGCCCGGCAGACCGATCCCGCCCAGCGCCAGGAACAGCAGCGGCACGATGATCGAATACACCGGGTGGGTGTACTTGAGCGGGTTGAAGGTCAGATAGCCTTTCTCCCGAACCGTTGTATCGCCGCCTGCATACGCCACCGCCGCGTGCGAGAACTCGTGCAGGCACAGCGAGAACACCCAGCCGATCAATACGATGATGAACGTCATTTGCTGCCGTAGCCCTTCGGGTTTGCGCGATGCCACTCCCACGCACTGGCGACCATGTCCTTCAGGTCGTTGTGCTGCGGCTTCCATCCCAATTCGGATC
>DATDCZ010000011.1:0-12846 GCA_036524055.1 Anaerolineales bacterium
ACCATCGCCGTACACGTCCGCCGTATCGATAAAGTTGACGCCGAGCTCGATCGATCGCTCCAGCGCCGCGATCGAGGCCTTGTCGTCGACCGTGCCCCAATCACCCCCAATGGCCCACGCGCCGAAACTGATCTCGGATACATTCCACCCCGTCCTACCCAACTCGCGGTATTTCATTCGAATCTCCTCCTCCTCGTCCCACTCGCTTCGCTGCCCTCATGCGAGGAGCCCCCGAGCCAGAGTGAGATGCACCGGCGCTCCCGGGGTGCGCCATGTCCGGGCACCATTCCGCTTTTCCCAGCCCATGCTGGAGACGTTGGCCCGAGTTACCGGCGTTGTCACAACCGGCTGGCCCCCACACCAAAAGCCTTCAGGAAAACAGAGGTGCGCCGGTGTTCCCCCGGCGCACCTCTGTTTTCCTGTTTCCTTCTCCCCTCCCCCGAATCGGGGGAGGGGCCGGGGGCGGGGGGCAGAACTGCTTCCGCTATCCCTTCAGCGCTCCTGCCATCAGCCCTCTCAGGAAGTACCTTCCCAGGAAAATGTACACCAGCAGGGTCGGAAGAGCCGCCAGCAGCGTCGCCGCCATCACCACATTCCACTGCACCAGCTGGCTTCCGGCCAGGTTGTTCAATGCCACCGTCACCGGCCAGTGCGATTGGTTCGTCAGGATCACGGCGAACAGGAACTCGTTCCATGCCTGCGTGAACTGCCAGATGATCACCACCGCAAAACTCGGCGCCGAAAGCGGAAAGACGATGTGGCGATACAGACCCATCAGGCTTGCGCCGTCGATCCGGCCGGCCTCCAGGATCTCGGTGCCGATCCCCGCATAGTAATTGCGGAAGATCAGCGTTGTGATGGGGATGCCGTAGATGATGTGCACCAGGACCAGCCCGGGCAGGTCTCCATACAGGTTGATGGCCTGCATGAACTTCACCAGCGGGATCAGGATGCTCTGGTACGGGATGAACATGCCGAACAATACCAGGCTGAAGACCAGGTTCGAGCCGCGGAACTTCCACTTGGCCAGAAGGTAGCCGTTGATCGATCCGAGCAGCGACGAAAGCAGGGCCTCCGGGATCACCATCACCAGGCTGTTGCGCAGGTTCGGCGCCAGCTGCTGATAGCCGGCTATGAAGTTGTCCAGGTGCAGCCCCTGCGTGGGCAGGTCCCACATCGTCTTGAGGTCGATTTCATTGATCGGCTTGAACCCGGTGATCACCATCATGTACACCGGCAGCAGGTACAACATCGCGAATGCGATCAGAGCCGCATAGAAAGCAGCGCGCAGCACGCTGCGGCCCGTCATTGTTCTGTCTCCGTGCGCATGTTGTAGATGAGGTAGGGCACCACCAGGATCGCCACACTGATCAACATCAGCACGCCGATGGCGGCGCCCTGCGCGTACTTCGTGCCGTCAAACGTCGTCTGCCACATATAGATGCCCGGCACGTCCAGCCGCAGGTCCTTGCGCCCCAGGGCCACGATCAGGTCGAAGATCTTTAGCGACATGTGCCCAAGGATGATCACCGCGCTCAATGTCACCGGCTGCAGCAGCGGCATGATGATATGCCGGTAGATCTGGAACTCGCTGGCGCCGTCCACTCGCGCCGCCTCCCGCATCTCCTCCGGGATGCTGCGCAGCCCTCCCAGATACAGCGCCATGGTGAAGCCCGATAACTGCCATACGGCCGGGATCACCGTATACGCCATGCCCCACGGCGGCGGCGAACTGTGCCACTGGCTAACCAGGAAGTCCAAACCCAGCTTATGGAAAAGCAGATTGAGGCCGGTGATGCGGTCCCCCAGGGCCGGGTTCATCAACCATGCCCACACCACTCCCGATGCGATGAAGGAAATGGACATCGGAAACAGGAAAATGCCTCGAAAGAGCGCTTCCCCCTTCAGACGTTGGTCCAGCAGGATGGCCAGCCCCAGGCCGACGATCAGGCAACCCACGATGAAGATGACCGTGAAGACCGCCGTATTCACGACGTCATAGTTCGTGAAGCGGCGGTCATTGAAAATGAGGTCCGTGTACTGCTGCAGTCCCACCCAGGTGAAATCGGGGATCAGCCCGGTCCACTTGCTGAACGACACCCGGATCGACCAACCGATGAAGCCGTAGACGAAGATCGCCACTGCCAGCATGGAGGGCAGCAGCAGAGCGATCGAAAGGTAGGTTTCATTGCGGAACATACCCACGATCATGAGCACGCCGGCATAGAACACCAGACCGCCCAGGAGCAATGCAAGGCTCGTGAAATCGGAGGTGCCCAGCAACAAACGCCCGCGGCCCAGGCTCAGAACGATCACAGCGCCGGCGGCCATCAGGGCCAGAGCCAGGAGGAGTTTCCACAGGCGGAACTCAAAACCTTTCAGCATCTTCCCTCTCCAACTTTGCGCTGCTGGACATCCTTACGAATTTTATCCTAGTGTTCATCCTCAGAGCCTTCTTGCGGGATGCCGGCTCCGCTGCCAGGGTGAGAAATGGGCGGCTGTTGCCAGCCGCCCATTTGCATCGATATGTGTAGCTCTCGATCCTTACTTGCAGGCGCCGTCGGACTTGCAAGCCGCCACGAGCGCGGCCTGGAAGTCGGCAACCTTCGAGGGATCCGCCAGGAACAAGCCGAGGGCCGTATCGACCTTGGCCTTCCAGGCATCATTCGCCACCACGCCGTGCGTGAGGCTGCCCACGACCGTATCCTTGCTCCAATCCTTGCCAGCCGCCTGCAGGTACTCGTTGAACAGCGACTGATCGCAGTCCGTGCGGGCGCAGATCGAGCCCTTTACCGGGTTGAAGGCTTCCTGCCCGGCCTTGGAGGCCGCGACAGTCAACCAGGCGGTGGTCGCATCGGGATGCTTGGCATTCGCCGGCATGACGAAGCTGTCCGAGAGGAACACGAAGATGCCGGTGGTGCCAGGAGCCGGAGCCCAATCGAAATCGGTGTGCGGCTTGAGGGCCAGGCCATCCGGCGGCTTGTTCTCGAGGTAGCCGTCGGCCCAGTCACCCATGATGTTGAAGGCCGCGTCGCCATTCGTCACGAGTTGGGTAGCGGGCTGCCAGTCGGTCAGGCTGGCGTGATCGGAGTTGGTGTAGGAAAGGGCCGTGGCATAGTTCTGCAGCGCCTCGGTAACGTCAGCGCTCGCCCAGTCGCCCGTTCCGTCCCACAGGGCGCCCCACTTCTCAGCGCCCAGCGTGCCGATCATGATGTTCTCGAGCAGGTGCATCGCGGTCCACTGCGGGCCCAGCGACAGGCAGATCTTCCCGGCGGCCTTGATCTTCTCGCACGCGGCGAAGAAATCATCCATGGTCTTCGGGACTTCCACACCTGCTTCGCTCAGAACCTTGGGGTTGTACCACATGACGTTCGAGCGGTGGATATTCACCGGCACGCTGTAGGGATGCCCATCCTTCGAGATCAGGGGCAGCAGCGTCGGGGGCAGCACCTTGTCAAAGCCCGAGGATTTGAAGAAATCATCCAGGGGCGCGATCTGGTTGGCTGCTACGTACGTACCGATGATCTCCTGCCCGGCGTGAGCCTGCCATGAATCCGGCGGGTCACCAGCCGAAAGTCGGGTCGCCAGCACGGCGCGCGCATTCGTGCCCGAGCCGCCAGCCACAGCCGCGTTTACGAACTTGATGTTCGGGTATTGGGCTTCGAACACCTTCTGCATTGCCGCCAATCCTGCGGCCTCACCACCGCCCACCCACCAGGAAAAGATCTCCACCTGGTTGCTCGCAGCGGGCGCCGCGGGCGCGCAGGCGGACAACACTGTTGCCGCTGCCACTATGACAGACAGCAGGACGTAACTGAATTTCCTAGACATGCGATTCTTCTCCTTTTCGTTGTCAGTCGAACGATCCTGACCGTGCACTTACTGCCTGCAGTGCTCCCCTGTCCATCACCTCCTTTTCAACTTCGGTGGGATTTCCGAGTATGTCGTCTATCACGACCGCGGCTGCGCCGATCAGGCTCGCATCCGGGCCAAATGCCGAAAGGTTGATCTCCGTCTGCGCCACGATCCCGGGCATGGCGCGCTGCTCCGCGCTCTTGCGGATGGACGGCAGCAGATAATCCCCGGCAATGCTTACGGGGCCGCCGAGGATGATCTTTTCCGGATTCAGAATATTGATAAGCCCCGCCATGCCGGTCCCCAGCGCGCTGCCGGCATCCGAGAGGGCGCCTCGCGCCACCTCGTCGCCATCGTCCGCCGCCTGCTTGATGATCGGCAGCGATAGCGGGGTCTTGCGTTCCGCCATCAGCACGGGGATGCGACTCTGCACACCGGGTGCGGAATCCAGCCGCTTCTGCACGCGCTGGAAGATCGATGCCTGGTTCGCATACGTCTCCCAGCAGCCCAGGTTTCCGCATTGGCATTGCTGCTGCAAAGGCTCGGCCAATATGGCGGTGTGGCCGATCTCACCCGCATGTCCACCTTTGCCCCTGTACAGGCGGTCATTGAGGAACAGCCCGCCTCCCAAGCCGACTCCTGCAAAGACGAAAATGAAATCCCGCACGTGTTGCGCCCCGCCAAACAGGTGCTCCCCAACGGCCGCGGCGTTCGCGTCGTTCTCCACGTAGACCTTCACGTGGTCCATCGAGAATATCTTGCGGAATGGCACGTCGCGCCACTTGAGGTTCGGCGCGAAGATTAACTCACCTTTCTCGAGATCGACGGTTCCAGGCATGGCAAACGAAAGGCCGAGGACCGGCAGCCTCTCCTTGCGGCTCAAGTCCACGGCCTCGTCCACGAGTGCGCGGGTCTGCCGAATTGTTTCCTGCTGGGAATCGTCCGCTCCCACGCCAATCTGCTTTCGCCACAGCACGCGCCCGACAAAATCCACCAGCGCCGCAGCCACGAAATCCACACCCAGTTGGACGGCTACAACGGCTCCGGCCGCGGCATTGACCTCCAGCTGCGTGGCCGGTCGCCCTGCGCCGATCGAGTTGAAACCGGTCTCGTGGATCAAATGGCGCTCCAGCAGATCGCTCACGAGGCTGGATACTGTCGACTTGTTCAGCCCCGTCTTGGACGCCACCTGGGCGCGTGAAAGAGGTGCCGCTTCATATATGAGGCGCATTACCAGAGCGAGATTCAGTTCACGGACGAAGACGTGGTCCGCCGTGCTTTTTGTTGTCATGGGGAGTTAGTATGTTGCTACAACCAACTAACTATATTATAGGCCGAGCCTACGGTTTGTCAATAATCAATTCCCAATGGCGCGACCTTAAGCAGACCTCCCAACACCGATATAATCCCCCGCGGCGGTGTAGCCTGACATGGCACCATCATGGTCCCGCCGCATCCATCTGCCATGCGTTCATTGCCGCCGCTCATTCGCTGGAACCGCTCCGCCGCCGTCCTCCTCAGCGGATTCTTCCTGGTCGTCCTGCTCATCGTCTACATCTGGTGGCCTCTCGCTGAAGAGCTGCTCTCCTACGTCGATTGGCGTGGGCCATGGTGGCTCTACATCGACTGGCTGCTCATCGGCATCTTCCTCTTCATGTCGCTCACCATCGTGGCCCGCGCGGATCTCCGTCGCGATGGACTGATCCTCTTTGTCGCCACCATCGGCGGCCTCGTGATCGAGGCCTGGGGCACGCAGACAAACCTGTGGTTCTACTACACGAGCGAGCGCCCGCCGCTGTGGATCGTGCCTGCCTGGCCCATCGCCACGCTCTCGATCGATCGCATCACGCGGCTCTTTGCCTATATCGAGTCGAGGATCATGCGGGTGCGTAGCGGGCGCGGCTGGCAGATCGCATACTGGTTCGTCTTCGGAGCCTTCCTGGCGATCATGTTGTTCTTCGTCGCACCGACTTTCGGCAAGCTGGCGACCATTCTCGCCTTCGCCCTGTGTGTGGGATTGATCCTGACCCCCACGGATCACCGACGCACATTGTTCGTGTTCGCCGCCGGCGTTGCGCTGGGCTACTTCCTCGAACTGTGGGGCACGACGCGCGAGTGCTGGACCTACTACACCTATCAGACTCCCCCGCTTTTCGCCGTGCTCGCGCACGGCATGGCCGCGGTCGCCTTCTGGCGCGCAGGTCTGGTGCTTCAATGGCTCGCATCTCGGCTCAGGTTCGCATCCCGCCTCGAACTCCCCAGCGATTAACGCCCCCAGCCCGCTCTGCCACCCAGGTGATAGCCGAAAAAGGAAGGGTCAGGTGTCCTACCTGACCCTTCCTTTTTCGGACTTGATTCCCCTCCCCCTTTGCGCAAGGCGGCGTCGCGCCGCCATTGCGCATCCCGGCGCCAGGAGGCGCAGGGAAAAGGGGCAGGGGGTAGGGGTGCACAGCCCCTACTGATTATGCGGTACTGTCACCGTCGCGGTCACCGTGGAAGTCGCGCCGCAGGTGTTGGTAACGAGATACGTGATCGTATACACGCGATCGCCGGTCTGGCCGGAGCGCTCGGCCCGCAGCTGGAATGTGGTGTCATCGATGACGAGGATGTCATTCTCCTGGTCGCCGTCACCGAGGCCGTTGTCCGGATCGCTCGACGTCACCGACACCAGCTCGATCGAGGCCGTGTCGCCCGACGCATCCAGCGAGGCCGTCACGTCCACATACTGGTGATTCGCGGGCCACAGAGTATCGCTCGAAAGCGATACATCCAGAGTGGGCGCCTGGCACAGCCCGATGACTACCGGATCATGGTCCGAGACGCGATACTGATCCGCGCTGTACAGGCTGACGATCTGCCCTGCGCTCTTGAAGTCGTCGTTGTAGTCCAGCACGCTCGGCTCATCCGCATCGATGTGATACTCCGTCACGCCGGTCACTTGCGGAACCGCGCTGGGCGAGCCGAAGGCATAATCCAGGTAGCCCCACTGCCCGTCAAAAACATACGAATACGCGCTGGTGCCGATCAGCTGTTCGACCAGGTTCGTGAATCCGGCGCCCAGGATGGCCGTGATCGGATCCTCCTTTGAATAGGAGTTGTAGTCACCGATCATCAGCACGTCCGGATCGCCCGTGCCCGTGGGATCGGCTGCCAGCCAGGTCATCAGGGCATTGGCTGCCACCACGCGCTCGGCATTGCAGTTGCCCTGCCCGTCACCGGCATCCGCGATCTCGCAGGCGCTGCCCTTGCTCTTCAGATGGTTGGTGTCGACGATGAACACCTGCCCGTTGACGTTCTGCTCGAACGCCTGGGCTAGCGACGGTCGGCTGCGCGGCAGGCTGTCGCCACCGTTCACGAACTCAACCGAATTCAACGCCGCCGTCTGCCCGACCGGGGTTACGCTGGCGGGCTTATACAGCAATCCGACCTTGATCGCATCCGTCCCCAGCGCATTGAGCTGGCCCGTGCCCGCGTCCACGTCGATGAAGGCATACGTCCCGGGCGCCGTCGCCTCGTTGAGCCGATCCGCCAGGAACGCGATCGCGCTCTCTGGACCATAGCCGTCATTCTCGATCTCGTTGACGCCGAGCACATCCGGATTCATCGCCAGGATCGCGGCCACCGTCTTCGGCCACTGCCGGGCAAACTCGCCCGCATCGTCCGCGCCGCGGCAGTCCATCAGCGCACCACCCACGCCGCCAGTGCACGCCCATGGCGGGTTGCTGCTGGCGCCATCGAAAGTGTTGAAGAAGTTGAGCAGGTTCATGCCCACGACCTTCAGCGTGCCGCCCACATCCTCGGGCGAGGTCGGTCGCGGATTGGCTGGCTGGAAGTCCGGCACGCCTCCGCCCATCGCATTCACCGGCCGCAGGCGGAAGGCATTGCCGCTGGCCGCGTTGCCCGACCACGTGTAGGTCATGACGCCAACGATGCCGGTGGCGGTATCGCCGCCGCGCAGCGTGTTGGAAGCCGAGAGCGGGTTGCCGCCCCGGCCGAACAGGATCGGATCGGGATTCTGCTTGTTCAGGTCATCATCCACTATGATCCGATTGAGATTGTTGTCAGCTTGCATTGCGACTGCTGTAGCGCCTGGCGCCACGACGTTCGTGGGCTGCTGAAGCCGGTCGCCTGATGACATCACCACCTGGCCAAACCGGCCCAATTGGAAGTGTTCCGTCACATAAAGCGTCTGCGGCATGCGCACGAGCATGCCCTCGTAGCGCTCCGGGAAGGCAGCAGAGGGGAATGGCAGGCTCACATCCACGGGCTCAACCTCGCCTGTGCCGCAATTGACCACCGACGAGGCGCTGATCTGCGTCTGGTCCTGGAACTCGGCTGCATTGCCGCTGACGCGCACAACGTCCCCCACGCTGACGCTATCCGTGCTGCCGTGGAATACGAAGATGCCGTCCGAGGTCGCCGGATCCCCATCGCCCGTGAGGTCCTGCATGTAGAAGCCTCGCAGGGTCGGGCTGGCGCCTTCATAGTCGCCGACGACGACGCCTTGCGTCGTGACTGCCCCCGTGATCGCCGCGGCCGCCCCGCTGCCCTCGATATCGTAGATCGGTGTGAAGGCCACCAGGCAAATGTTGCCAGTGCTGAACCCGGCGCTGAAGTTCATCACCATATTGTCGGGCGGATCGTTGCTGTCCTGGTCCGAGACTTGCCCGGCGAGCACCACTAGCGTGCATTGATCCCCGTTCACGAAATCGACATCCGGATCGAGCGTGAACGCCAGCGGTCCCCCGCTGAATGTGGCAGTGTGCGCACCGCTCAAGGAACACACGAGGGTGTACCAGCTGCCGGATACGTTCACGTTCTCACTGAATGTGATATCGATGTTGCTGGTCAGCGGGACACCGGAAGCATTGTCGGCAGGAACGGTCCCCGCAACATATGGCGCCGCGTCTGGAGGCGGCGTGTTGCGCGGGTTCGGTGCACCGATCGTGAAGTCGGCCACGTTGCTGTCTGTGTCAACCGAGCCATTGCCCTTGCGCAGCGCGGCTGTGGTGTTGCTCAAGTTGGGTGTTGGTGCAGTCTCCGAGCAATTCGTTGCGGCCCCAAAGCCGACGAAATCCACGATGCCCGCAGACGGGCAGCTTGTCCCCGAAACGATCAACGTATTGTTGTTGACCAGCGCCACCTTCCCCGCCGATGAGCTCATGGCGATGGTGCCGATCGCATTCGGCGTCGGAAGACTCACTGAACCGCCGGACCCGGCTGCTTCCTGCACCAGGTAGTAATGCCCGGGGTCGATGACGCCGTTCAAGTCGGTCTTCTGCCAGTTCACGCCCGAAGTGGATGCGTACTGCACCGACCATCCGGTGACATTCACCGCCACCGTCCCGAGGTTATAGAGTTCAATAAAATCGTTCTTCAGGGTCGCGCCGCTATTGCCTCCCCCACCATATACCTGGCTGATGACAATGCTGGTCGATACGGCGTACGCCGGACGCGCTGGAACCGCCGTAAGGCCCAGCAGCATCACCAGGATCAATACAATCGAGAACAGCCGCGCTCTGAGCCGGTGCATGCATTCCTCCTCTTGCAGGTTGGGCAAGCCACCCCTATGCACGAGCTCGTCCGGCGGCCAGCCGATTCGACACGATCGGCGATGTGTTCCGCGTTGAGTTGCGTGCTTATTGTACCGATTTGCACGTGAAAAGGCAACGATTCTCCGGCACATTTGGGGGGCTTCGATGTCGCACCCCTACCCCTACGGGCACTCCGCGAAACGGTGCTGCGCTCCTACGGCGTCGGCCACCAGGTGCCAGCCGACCGAAAAAGGGAGGGGCGGATAGATCACCTGCCCCTCCCTTTTTCGGAACTGATCCCCTCCCCCGTCTTCGGGGGAGGGGGAACGCTGCTGGGCCGCCACCTGCGACCGCCGTCGGAGATCCTTGGTGCTATCCCAAGGGCGAGCTCCTGCTACAGGAGGCAGGGAGGGAGTGACGGACAAGAAGCCCCCAGCATTCATCCTCGCCTCGCCAGCCTCGCGAAAAGGAAGGGGTGGGCGTTCTACCCACCCCTTCCTTTTCGCTTGGATTTCCCCCTCTCCCCATGGGAGAGAGGGCCAGGGCGTGAGGGTTACATTTCCCACGTACACGGGAACGACTCGTTCGGACTATACTCACCTCATCCATTCAAGTACGGGGAGCCGCAATGCCTCAAAACGAAATCCTCTACCTCTCGCGCGCGGACGTCGAAGCCGTTGGCATCGACATGCCCACCATCATCAAACTGCTGGAACAGGCCTTCATGCAAAAGGGCAAGGGCGACGTCGAAATGCCGCCCAAGCCGGGCATCCACACCATGCCGGACGCCTTCATCCACGCCATGCCCGCCTACATTCCCTCGATGCGCTCCGCCGGCATCAAGTGGGTCAGCGGCTACCCCGATAACTTCAAGCGCGGCCTCCCGTACATCAGCGGCCTGCTGATCCTCAACGACGTCGAGACCGGCATCCCCTACGCCGTCATGGATTGCACCTGGATCACCGCCTATCGCACCGGCGCGGCCTCCGCCGTGGCAGCCAAATACCTGGCGCGCAAGGAAAGCGCGACCATCGGCATCCTGGCCTGCGGGGTTCAAGGCCGAACAAACCTCGAAGCCATGGCCTGCACCTTCAAACTCAAGAAGGTCTTCGCTTACGATGCGCTGCCGGACGTGCAGAAGAAGTTCGTGCGCGAGATGAGCTCCAAGCTGGGTCTCGACATCGCCGGAGTCAAAGAGCCGCGCGAGGCCGTAAAAGACTCTGATATCGTGGTAACCTCCGGCCCGATCCTCAAGCACCCCACCCCAACGATTGACAGGGATTGGCTCAAGCCCGGCGCATTCGCCTCCGCGGTTGATTTCGATTCGTACTTCACCGGCGCGGCCATGTCGCAGATGGACCGCATCAGCACCGACGACCACAGCCAATTCCAATACTACAAGTCTGTGGGCTACTTCCAGCACACTCCGGATCCGTACGCCGACCTGGGCGAGCTTGTTGCGGGACTGAAGCCGGGCCGCCAATCGCATTCCGAGCGGACCATGGCCATCAACCTGGGCCTGGCCCTCGATGACATGGCCGTCGCTCCGACCGTCTACCAGAAGGCATTGGAGAAAGGCCTGGGGAAGGTTCTTTCCCTCTAGGCCACCCACGCCGCGGCGTGGAGCGGCGCTTCATGCGCTCGCCCTCCGAAAAAGGAAGGGTCAGGTGATCTACCTGACCCTTCCTTTTTCGAAATTGATTCCCCTCCCCCGCACTCGGGGGATCGCGCAGCATCCTGTAAGGAGGGGCTAGGGGTGGGGGTAACGCAGCAGCCACCCTCATCGCCTCAGCTCGTATACCTCCACATCGCCCAGGTCAGTAACGTACTCATAGTTTGCCTGCACGAACGCGTAGAACTCGTCGATTTGCGGCTGCGCATAGAAGCCGTTGGCTGCGTACCACGCCAGTGGATCCGCCGTGGACAGCGGCGCCACCCCATACTGACTCAGGTCCAGGATCAGTTTCGGCGGCCGCGTGCGGATGTCCTCAATGAACTGCGCCGAAATGCGGTCCGTGATGGCGCACGGCACGAGGTTCCAGTAGAGGAAAAACGGGGTCGGCGAATCGCGGTGCGAGAGGAAATTCACCACGCCTCCCGAAGCCCACGCCAGCACCGTTTCGTTTGGCTCGGTGTGCACATTGGCATACTCGGACAGCACATCCACGCGCTGAACGTGACCGCGGTCTCGCGCCAACTGCCTTGCCGTATCCGCGAATTTAGCCAGCACGCTTCGGAAGCCGATGATCAACGCAAGCAGCAGTACCGCCATGCCTGGCAGTGCATGGCGCACCTCTTGTCCCCTCCACGCTGGGACAAGCTCGTGCATCAGCAGCGCCGCGGCCACCGCCGTGAACGGCATCCAGCTGATGTAGTAGTGGAACAGCTCGCGCCCGGACAGGCCCGTGAATGCGACCTCGATCCCGAAGTCGATGCACAGCCACACCGCCATGGGATCAATCTGGCGCCCTCTCATGCTCCCAACAAGCCGCCAGAACGCGATCGCCACACCCAGGAGCGCGATCCATGCGGGCATTCCAAGGACCCTGATTCCTGCGATGAAACCGGCCAACATATCCGGCTGCGTGCTGTATATCAAGTTATAGGTGAAGGATGCCTCGATGAATTCAGGAACGGCGCCTCGCAGCGCGAAGAACAATGTCACCGCCGCGAGCGGAAGCAGCGCTCCCGCGGCGAGGCCCAGCGCTGTTCGAATCGCCGTCCGCCAACCAGCCCTCGGAAAGACGACGAGCAACTCCGCCAGCACGACCGCCACTTGCACACCGGCATTGTTGGGCCTCAGCAGGAAGTTCATCCCGAAAGCCAGCCCAACCGCCGCGTGCAGCCAGAAGGATGTGGGCCTCTCAAGGATCAGGATGAACAGCCACAATGAGGCGAAGCTGAACAGCAGCGCGAATTCTTCGGTGAAGTTGCCTTCGCGCAGTGGTGGCGGGATCGCCCACAGCCACAGTGCCGAGCTCGCGAACGCCGGAACCAGGCCGAGGCTCCTGCGCAGCGCCGCAAAGCCAAACGCGACCGCTGCCAGCATTGAAGCAAATTCCACCGCCCAGATGCCCCAGCGCGTCCCGCCGCCGATGATGAGCCCGAGCGCGTTGATGAAGTAGATCATCGGCGGCTTGTGATCCCAGGCGCTGATATACGGCGTTTCGCCGCGCAGCAGATGCGTGGCGATGTACGCGTACGATCCGCCGTTGCGCCCCATCAACGAGGTCAGCGGGTTGAGCGGCGCCATCACGATCAGCACACCCAGCGTCAGCAGAGCGCCGATCAGCAGGCTCTGCCAGATGCGACGCGGGGTTCCGCGATATGACTCGTCAGCCATGACGGGGATTATACGGGCCGCGAATCAGTGGCATTCGCACGGCAGCTCATCGATCTGCAGCACATAGATGTCCATGTCGGAGACTCTTGCAGCCAGGGTGTAGCGACCGTGAAG
>DATDCZ010000012.1:0-3331 GCA_036524055.1 Anaerolineales bacterium
TAGATCCCCAGCGCTGACGTATGGTTCTGCGGATCCCACCAGCCCGCATACATCACGCGGTCCGAGTCGGCGGCCGCGTAAATCGGACGGTAGCTGATCCCGTAGTCTGTCCCGTCATGCCCGTTATATGCGAGCCAGTCACCCAGGTCGTATGACCAGTAAACGCCGTAGCCTGCGTCGCACACTCCGGACTGCGGCGGAGGGTGCCCGGTCGGCGCAGGCGCCGGGCAGTTCTTGTACGCCAAAAGCCCCCCGGTCGTCACGATGCGCGCGTCGGTCTGACTATACGTTGGGCTGCTGTGATCGAAGATGGATTCTTCGGAGGCGGAGCCGGGAAACGGAGGATATAGGAACGGCTCCAACGTCAGCTGCCGTGACGCCGACGCCTCAGCGCCCGAGAAGCCGGCGAGAACCAGCACCATCACCGCCAGGCAGGCAACGGCCTTGAGAAGTCGAGGGCAGGCGCGAGATCTCATCTTATCGGCAGCGCCTAGTGGGAACTTGCGGGAGTGGCATCCATAGCCGGCACCGACCGCAGTGTGCCCAGCACGGCCTCAGCGGCGGTCACGCATGCCTCTGACTGATCTGCGAAAGAAACCTCAAATCCGGTGTAGATCACGCCGTCGCCGCCAGAGTAGTTGACGAACTGCACCTTTCCATTAAGGGAGACAGTGCTGATCTGATAGTCCACATCCCCAACGGTGCGCACTTCATGATCCACACTGCCGCTTAAAGGCAGCCCGCGCCCCGCTGCAAGCCCAAGCAAGCATCCTTGCAGCTGCCGGCTTGCAAGAACCGGTTGACCGTAAGCATCCTCAGTGAGTGCCCATGCCGCAGGGTCGTACCGCAAGCGGAAGTAGAAATCAGGGCGCGACTCTGCGGGATACGTTGGCAGCCCGTCCCACACCTGGATGTCCTGCGGGAACGCTGGTTGTGTGGGCAGATCCAGAGTTGGAAGCGCAGTCGGTGTGGGTAGGGGCGTGAGGTCCAGCGCGAAAGGTCCCGCTGTGAGCGTGGCCTCTGCCTGCCCGCCCGCAGTGGAGCTCGGCACGATGATCGGTGTGAACGTTTCAATTGGACCCACTGTTTGCGTCGGCCCAAAGAGCATGGGGCCGCAACCCGCGCTCACGACCGCAAGCGCGACAAGCAAAATGGGGATCTTGCGCCGGTTATTCATCCGCGCTTACCGGTTCAGCCAACCCGCGCAGCAGATCGAGTCGATTGGAATTCGATTCATTTGTCCTGAGATTAGGTCCATGAGGAATACGGTCATTCTATCATCCGCGATCGCGCCAAATGCAATCGCCTCACCGTTCGGCTGCCACGCCGGACCCTCGACTCGCGCTGAGTCGAAGCGAGTGAGCGTGACCTCTTCGCCGCTCGCCACCGATACCACATGAATGTTGCTCCGAAGAGCCGCGGAAGATGTGTCCCCTGCAGGATCTTCAGGATTCTCCCTTGCCACGAATGCGATCCGCGTGCCATCCGGCGACCATGCTGGCGCGAATCCGTGCCCCGCATCCGCGAGCGCGAGTCTCCGCCTCTGCGATCCGTCGGCTTGCATTACCCAGAGTTCACCGACGGTGAAGGGCGTGGACGAATCGGGGATCTTGATGAAGGCGATTTGGCTGCCATCTGCGGACCAGCGCGCCAGCGATAGATAGTGGGAAGCATCCGATGCGATCCTTCTTGGGTGAGCGCCACTTTTCCCCGCGGACCACATCTCGCTGCCGAGGCCCATCCCCTGGGAGAAAGAGAACACGAACGCGTCTCCTTTGGGGGCTGGCGCGATGTCGTATGTTAGTTCGGAGATGGGCAGCACCTCCTGCTTACCGTCCAGGCGCTGCAAGACGATCCGCGGCGCATTCATGCTTGCCAGTTTCAGGAAGATCGCGTCCCCGGTCGGCGACCATGCCAGGAAGTGACTGTCTGACGACGCTACGGGCTGACTCATCTCCGCGGTGTCGGCATTCAAGAGCAGCACGGCTTGCCCGAAGTTGCAACTCAGCTCAATAACCAACCAGGGTCCGCGGGGCGCCGGGAATGCGCCACCCAGGCCGCACCCGCTGGGGAGCGCGATCGGGATCTCGTGCTTGACTTGCAGGCCGGCATCCAGCTCGATGAGAGCCGGGTTGTCAACCCTGAACGCGAACAACGACGACGTCGAAGTTGGCGCTTCGCGCGGTCCGCACGCCGCGAGGCCAGTGAGCGCGCAGATCGCGAGCGTGCAGTTCGCCAGCGCAATTTCACGCATGGAATCATTATAGCGACCCCCCGGCGTTATAATCTCCGGAGTTCACCCTCTCCAAAACGGTCATTAATGACCAGTCACAATTGACCACCTCTCAACCGAAAGGCCCGCATGCACATACTGGTCACCAACGACGACGGCGTCTGGGCACCCGGGTTGCTGGCGCTGGCGCAGGAAATGCGCAAGCTTGGCCGCGTCACGGTCTTTGCTCCCGATCACAACTGGTCGGTTTCCGGTCATGTGAAGACGCTCGATCGCCCGCTGCGTGTGCGTGAGACCCGCCTCGCCGATGGCAGCGCCGCCTTCACCACCGACGGCGCGCCTTCCGACTGCGTCGCGCTTGCGCTCCTCGGCCTTATTGACCCCACAGACCTGGTGATCTCGGGCATCAATCCGCACGCCAACCTTAGCCACGACGTTACATATTCCGGAACCGTCACGGCGGCCATGGAGGCAGTCATCTCAAATGTTAGGGGCGTGGCAGTCTCACTGGAAACGCCCGAAGCTACTGCAGACACGGCAGACTACAGCACGGCAGCCATCGTGGCGCGCCGCGTGGTCGAGAACCTGCTGGCCGACGGCCTGCCGGAAGGCGTGGTGCTTAACGTCAACGTCCCCTACCTGAAGGAATCCGAGCTCAAAGGTTACATCATCACGCGGCAGGGACTGCGTGTTTATCGTGACGCATTGGACCAGCGTCTCGACCCGCGCGGCCGGCCGTATTACTGGATCGGCGGAGAGGCTCCCACCGGCGTGGATGAAGAGGGCACCGACGTCGGCGCGTTGCTCCAGGGCTATGTCTCCATAACGCCGCTGCAGTTGGATCTGACCAACTACAAGGCCATGGAGGCATTGAAGAAGTGGAAATGGGGATGACTTGCGCCCGGGGAGGGCAGCATGCTGGATACACCCAACTACTCCGCAGATCAGCTCCAGGGCCTGCGGCGATTCTTTCACGCCATGAACTACTTCATGGTCTTCATGCTGAAGCTCGGCCTTGGCCGCGTGTGTGAGTGGTGGCCTCAGGGCTTTGGCCGCATCATGCTGATCGAGCACCGGGGTCGCCGTAGCGGCAGGCAG
>DATDCZ010000013.1:0-11225 GCA_036524055.1 Anaerolineales bacterium
CCGGCGGTCGTGATGGCATTCGCGAAGACGCGCCACTCGTTTGCCCAGCCCTTGTCCTGTGCGGCTGAGACGGTCTTGCGATTACCAGCCTCGCGCGTCTCAAGCGATCGGAAATCATCGAGCACGGCAACTTTGCCGCCATAGAAGACCTCGACCTTCTCCTTCGGGAGGGAGGGGTCGCCATTAGCGAGGTAATCCACGACTCCGATGGAGCCGTCAGCAAACGTGAAGGTCATGCTGGCATTGTCTTCGCGGTACTTGCCAGCGTCCGGGAGAGCGACGGCGCTGACCGAGACCGGAGGAGCACCCACGAGAAACGTGATGAAGTCGACGAAATGACAGGCTTCGCCGATAATACGGCCGCCGTACCCAGGGTCCTGGACCCAGTGATCCAGCGGCAGAGCGCCAGCATTGATACGGTAATGAGCGTGGAGGGGCTCGGGTCGACCAGTGAGGAAGGAGGCCAGCATCAAGGCGAGAGGTGAGAAACGCCGATTGAAGCCAACGGTAAGGATGCGATCGTTGTGCAGGCGCACTTGTTTCTCAACCGCAGCCACCTGTGCATAATCGATGGCCAGCGGCTTTTCCACAAAGACATGCCTGCGAGCCTTCAGGGCAGCGACAGCGAGAGAGGCGTGTGAATCATGGCGCGTCAGGATGGCGACGGTGTTGATGCGCTTATCCTTGAGAATCTCGTCAGCGGAAGAGGCGGCGAAGGAAAACCCGAACTTCGAGGCGGCGTGGCGGGCATTGAGTCCGCCGGCGGAAGCAATGCCGACGAGGTCGATCCCGCCAGCCTTCCTGATCGCAGGCAGCAAGGTGGCGTCAGCATATTTCCCGGCACCGATGACGCCGAGATGAACATCGGATTTGGAGGTCCTCGATGCAGGGAATTCGACCCTGGTAAGCGGCGATGCCCGGCCCGCGTCGTACGTGATCAGCACGCCGAGGAATGGTTCCCGCGTCTTGCCAGTGATCAATGCGTATGCCTGAGCAGCGCGTGCAATCGGGAAACGATGAGTGATGAGCGGCTTGGCATTCAAGGCGCCCGTGGCCATCAAGTCCACAACAGATTCGAGGTTGCGACCTTCGGTCCAGCGGACTTGGCCAATGGGATAGTCGGTGCCGCGCTCTTCGTAGGTTGAATCATAGCGACCGGGGCCATAAGAACGCGAGTTAATGAAACTTAGTTCCTTCTCGTAGAAGGGGCGCCGCGGGATGTTCTGACCGACGGCACCAATGGCAACGATGCGCGCCCGATCGCGGGCGATGGCGGCGGCGAACTCGACCGGATCGTTGGAGGGCGTGTCGGCGCAGATAAGGACCACGTCGAAGCCGCGGCCGCGTGTGAAGGCTTGCGCGACGGCCACGGCCCTGGACCTCAGGACGGCTTCGAGTTTAAGGGTCGAGGCACGCCGGACACGCGCAGGATCCACGTCCACACCGAGGACCTGGCAGCCGGCCGCGGCAGCGATCTGGGCAGTAAGCAAGCCGAGCAGGCCAAGTCCGATCACCGCGACGCGTTCCCCCACTTGCGGCCGCGACAGGCGGAAGCCGTGCATGCCGATGGCGCCCAAAGTGGCGAAAGCGGCCGATTCGAAATCAACCGAGGAGGGAAGCGGCGCCAACAGGTTACGGGGAACGACGGCGATCTCTGCATGGACAGCATAACCGCCGCCAGCGCAGGCCACCCGCTGCCCCACCTTGAAGCCTGTCATGCCAGATCCAAGACCGACGATGACGCCAGCGGATGAATAACCAAGCGCCATGGGCAGATCGAGCCGACTCAGAGCCGAACGCGCCGTACCCACCAGACCCTCGCGACGGGCTTTCTCCAACACCTGCCTGACCAAGTCCGGGCGGAGGCGCGCTTTACCCAGCAAGGACTGGCGTGCAAATTCCACCACCATGCGTTCCGTGCCTGCAGAGACAAGGCTTGCGTGGGTTTGTACGAGGGCAGTGCCAGGCCGGACCGAGGGTGCGGGCACTTCCTCTACGGCGGCCTTGCCATTGCGAAGGTATTGAAGCAGCTGCTTCATTGAGGGTACATCCGATTTGCCCCGATGCGACGCTCGCGGTGCACACCGTGTGTTCACAGCCGGTCCCTTATCCACGGGGTGCGCGGGACGCTGGGAGTATACACCAGGCCACATGTTATAATCCCGCCGCCGCCGGAAGGACCATAAACATAACCCGCGTGCGGGAGGGCTTGTGTCAGATCTTCGAGTTCACAACTACGCCAAAATCCTCGTAGAGCACTCGACGCGTGTTGCGCCCGGGGACCGAATCCTGATCGAAGCGACCACGGCCGCCGAGCCACTGGTGCGCGAGCTGTTCGTGCAAATCCTCGAACGAGGGGGCATCCCACACCCCATCCTGTATGTGCCGGGGATGATGCCATTCAGCCAAGATGACCTGTACGTCACGTACGCGAATGATTCCCAGCTCGATTTTGTGCCAACGTTCCTGAAACTGGCATACGATCAGTTTGAAGGCCGCATCCGTGTTCATTCCGCCACCAATACACGCGGCGCGACCAATATCGACCCCAAGAAGATCCAGCGCAGAAGCAAGGCGCTCAGTTCGATCACTGAGGCACAGATGCGCCGCGGTGCAGAAGGCACATTCAAGTGGGTCACGACCCTTTATCCGACTTACGGCTATGCGCAGGACGCAGGCATGAGCCTGGAGGAATACGAGGATTTCGTGTTCGGCGCGGTGCATGCAGCGGAGGCCGATCCGATCGCCTACTGGAACAGCACGGGCGCCGAACAGCAGAAGGCGGTCGATTACCTGGCTGACAAGGACCAGGTAACACTGCGCGGGCCCAATGTGGACCTGACGCTGTCGATCAAGGGCAGAAAATTCATGAACTCAATCGGCCGTTTCAACATGCCGGATGGGGAGATATTCACTGGCCCGGTCGAAGATTCAGTCAATGGCTGGGTGAAGTTCACCTACCCCGCGATCACGAACGGCGTCGCAGTTGAGGGAGCAGAGCTGACGTTCAACAAGGGCCGGGTGGAGACGGCGAAGGCCGAGAAGAACCAGGACTTCCTGTTGAAGATGCTCGAGACAGACCAGGGCTCGCGTTACCTGGGTGAATTTGCGATCGGGACAAACAGGGATATCAACAAATTCACCGGCAACATTCTTTTCGATGAGAAGATCGGCGGCTCGTTCCACATGGCGCTGGGCGCCGGTTATCCGGATACAGGCTCCAAGAACAAGTCTGCCATTCACTGGGACATGATCTGTGACTTGAGGACGGACTCGGAGATCCTGGTTGACAAGCAGCCGTTCTACAAGAACGGTCAGTTCATCTTCAAGAAGTAAGGCAACCGGGCGGCCATGGCCGCCCGGTTCTTTGTCTCAGTAGCTTCCCACCGACTTATCAATCTTGCGTGCATATTCGTCGATGCCACCAGCGACACTGAAGGCGCGCGTCCAGCCGCGGGCCGACAGCCACGCCGCCACCTGACCGCTGCGATTTCCGTGGTGGCAGAGGACCAGGATCTCGGCTTCATGGGGCTGCGCCTGCTGGGGAAGGGCGCGAAGGCCGAGTTGTGCCAGCTCACTCATGGGGGTAACAACGAGGCGCGGATCGGCAATGCGGGCGCTCTCCAATTCCCAATTCTCGCGGACGTCGAGCAATACAAATGGCTCCTCGGAACGCAATTTGGCGGCGAGATCTTCGACTGTGATCTCGGGGATGGCTGGCATATTGTCGGTCTCCGTCAAGCAAATTTGGTTTACGCGCCCCAGAAGCCACGACGCACAGGCCGGACAATTTCGGAGGTGATGAAGGCATCCTCGTCGACTTTATGGACAATGTGCCGGGCGCGGCTCAGGTCCTTGCGCAAGACACTGGCGGTCAGCAGCCTGACGGCGCCGTCCCGCCCGCGGGCGGAGATCTCAGTCACTCCATAGCCATTGAGGCGCAGGGCTTTCGCCACCGCGTTACCACGGCGCCGGCTGATTATCTGCAACTGAATATGGCCGATGGCAAGACGCTCCTCGACAAGGATACCGAGGACATTGCCGGTGGCAAAACCGGCGGCGTAGCCCAGAAGCACGAGAGGGTTACTGAGGTCGGACAGCACGCGGGTGATAGCGATGACAAAGACAGCCGACTGAAAGAAGCCGAGGATCCAGGCGATCTTCTTCTGCCCGCGGACGACGAACAGGACCCGCAACGTGTCCAAGGACATGTCCGTGATGCGCAATCCGAAGATCAGCAGGGCGTTGAGCCAGGCACCGGGTGTGAACAGAAATGCAAACATGGTCACTTCAAGGCCGGCACATAGAGCCGCTCGATGTATTCCTTGACCATGCGGCGGGTGCTGAAACGCGGGATGATGGTCTTCATCGATTCGCGGACGCGGGCGATCCAGTAGTGGGAGATCTCCTTGGGATCGCGCTCATAGAACAACGGGATAATCTCATGCTCCAACGTGTCGTAGAGACTGACAGCATCCTCGTGATCCTGCTGTTCGGGCGAGGCGGCATCGGAATCGCGACCGATGGCCCAGCCATTCCGGCCGTTGAAGGCCTCCCGCCACCAGCCATCCATGACAGAGAAATTGAGGGCGCCATTCAGCGCGGCCTTCATACCCGAGGTGCCGCTGGCTTCGAAGGGACGGCGCGGCGTGTTGAGCCACACGTCAACGCCCTGCACAAGGTAGCGGGCAAGGTTGATATCGTAGTCTTCCAGGAAGACCAGGCGCCCGCCAGCCTCGGCACGCTTGACCTGGCGATAAACCTGCTGGAGCAGGATCTTGCCGGCCTCATCGGCCGGGTGTGCCTTGCCGGCAAAGATGATCTGCACCGGCCGATTGGCGCGATTGATGATCCCGAGGAGACGCTCCACGTCCGCGAGTATTAAATCGGCGCGCTTGTAGGTGGCAAAGCGCCGGGCGAAGCCGATGGTCAACGCGTAGGGATTGATGAGCAGGCCGGAGGCGATGACCTGCACAGGATGGTAACCACCCTCCGTCCAGCGGGGCCGAACCCGCTCGAGCATGTAGAACGCCAACTTGCGTTTCAGGTGCGTGCGAATAGCCCAGAGCTGGTCATCTGGAATGGCATCGAGGCCATCCCAAAGGGCCGGCTCGTCGAGCCGAGACTGCCAGTCCGGACCGAGATGCTGATCGAAGAGCAGGCGAAGGCGGCGCGCCATCCAGTTGGCGGTATGGACGCCGTTGGTGACGTTCGTGATCGGGACCTGGTCGGGCGACCGATCGGGCCACAGGAAGTTCCACATACTGCGGGCGACGCGGCCGTGCAACTCGGAAACGGCATTTCGACCGCGCGAGTTCCGCAGCGCGAGAATGCCCATGCTGAAGCTCTCCCCGCTGGGGACCTGGTGACGGGCGAGATCGAAGAATTGCTCGCGATCCAGCTTCAGCTGCGGCCAGAAGGCGGCCAGGTGTTTTTCAATCAACCACAGCGGGAACTCATCATTCCCGGCGGGAACAGGCGTATGCGTGGTGAAGACGTTGTGCTTGCACGTGGCGTTGATGGCATCGTCCCATGAGCGCCCACCCTCCACAAGCTCGCGGGCACATTCAAGGGTCAGAAAGGCAGCGTGCCCCTCGTTCATATGCCAGACAGACGGGTTGTAACCCAAGAGTCGGAGAGCGCGCACTCCACCAACACCCAGGAGCATCTCTTGCATGATGCGATGGTCGAGGTCGGCCCAGTACAGGCGGGCGGTAATGCTGCGGTCGGGAACCTCATTGGAGGCGACATTTGAATCCAGCAGATAAAGGGGAATGCGCCCAACGCGCACTTCCCAGATGTGTGCCGAGACTTGCCGGCCCGGGAACTCCACCTCAACTGTAAGGGGCTTCCCATCCTCCCCGAGGACGAGCATCACGGGCATTTCCTTAAAATCCAGGGGGCGATTCAACGCGGACTGCCAGCCATCCTCGCCGATGCGCTGGGCAAAATAGCCCTCGCCATACATCAAGCCGATTCCAACCAGCGGCAAACCCAGGTCGCTGGCCTCTTTCAGGTGATCGGCAGCGAGTACTCCCAGCCCACCAGAATATATGGGGAGCATCTCGTGAAGACCGTATTCCATCGAAAAGTAGGCGATGGGCCGATTGGTCAATTCGGGATGGAAACGCTTCGCCCAAAGATCCTCCCGGGCGAGATAGGCATCATATTCGGCACACACCCGATCATGAAGGGCAAGGTAGTCCGGGTCATCCACGGCTGCATTCAGCCGTTCAGGGGGTACCTGCCCCAGAAAACGGATGGGGTTGTGACCGAGACTTTCCCACAAGTCATAATCCAGGCGGCCGAAAGTTCGGACAGCCTCAGGGTGCCACGTCCACCACAGGTTGTACGCAAGCGTGCCCAAGCGCGAGATGCGCTCAGGCAAGTTGAACGCGGGTGTCAGTGTGGAGCGAAACAGATCCATGGCCGCGAAATAATACCATAGGGCACTGTGCAGAACGCGGAGGATGAAGAGCCGAATACGATGATCGTGATAGGTTGCACCGCTTGATTTACAATCAACATATGCGAACCGTGCAGCTCTTCGTGACGTGCCTGGTGGACACGTTCTTTCCTGAAGTTGGCGAAGCGACGGTGAGCGTGTTGCGACGGGCGGGTGCACGTGTTGAATTTCCAAGAGGGCAGACCTGCTGCGGACAGCCCATGTTCAACGCGGGTCTGCGCGGAAGCGCCCGACGGATCGCGGAACATACCATCATGACCTTCGAGCCTGGCGCAGGGGAAATCGTGATCCCCTCGGGCTCGTGCGCGCACATGATCCGGCACAACTATGCCGAGCTCTTCAAAGGTGACAAGGTCTGGGAGAAGCGTGCGAAGGCATTGGCCGATAGGACGTATGAACTGACCGAGTATCTGGTCGACGTGCTCGGCGTGACGGACTTTAATGCCCACTGGCAGGGCCCAATCAGCTACCATCCGACCTGCCACCTGCATCGCGGCCTGGGTGTGGATCGGCAGCCGCGGGCACTCCTGGCCAATGTCCGCGGGGCAGAGGTGCGCCTGCTCCCAGAGGCAGAAGATTGCTGCGGGTTCGGCGGGGTCTTCTCGGTCGAACAACCGGAGCTGGCGGCCGAGATGCTCAAGCGGAAGATCACCAACCTGGAAACGACGGGGGCAGCGACCCTGGTAGTGTGCGACACGGGCTGTCTGCTTCACATTCAAGGCGGGCTGCAGCGCACTAAACGAAAACAACGTGTGCGGCACATTGCGGAGGTGCTGGCGCATGAGTAGGAACGAAGCGCGAGCCAGGTACATTGACCTGCCGACCAAGGAAGGCATCGCGTGAGCGCGCCGGCCTTCCGTGCACGAATCCGTGCCGCCATCGCCGACGAGCAGCTGCAATCCGCGCTGGACGCCAATGCGCAGCGGCGGATGGGCGGCCGAGCGGCCGCATTTGCATCGCTGCCAGACCTGCAGGACCGGCGCAAACGCGCACACGCGGTGCGCGCTGAAGTGATGGAGCGCCTGCCGGAGATGCTGGCTGATTTCACTGAACAGGCAAGCAAGAACGGGATGCAGGTGCACCGCGCCTCGGATGCAGCGCATGCCCTGAGACTTGTGCTCGACATCGCAGAGACCTCCGAGGCCGCCAATGGAGGAATAGGCGCAGGCGAGCCCCTGCTGTTCGCCAAGAGCAAGTCCATGGTTTCGGAAGAAATCGAACTCAACAGAGTGCTGGAAGGCCGCGGGCACCGGGTAGTTGAAACCGACCTGGGCGAGTACATTGTCCAGCTGCGCGGCGAGAAGCCGGCACATATCATCACGCCGGCCGTGCATCTTCACCGGGAGCAAGTGGGCGAGCTATTCACTGAAAAGCTGGGGCTGCCATACACGGACGACATCCCGACCTTGACGGCTGAGGCGCGCCGCGTGCTGCGGGAAGTCTTCCTGACCGCCGACGTAGGCATCTCAGGAGTCAATTTCGGGGTGGCGGAGACCGGCGGCATCTGCATCGTCACGAACGAGGGCAATGGCAGGATGGTCACAACCGTGCCGCGGGTGCACATTGCCCTGATGGGAATGGAACGGCTGGTTCCCACTCTAGACGACCTGGCGCTGATGCTCTCCCTGCTGCCGCGCTCCGCGACCGGGCAGAAACTCAGCGTTTATACCCAGCTGATCCACTCGCCGCGACGAGAGGGTGAGGTGGACGGAGCGTTGGAACGCCACATCATCATCCTGGACAATGGACGATCGCGTCTGTGGGACTCTGAGGCCAGGGAGGCGTTGTACTGCATACGCTGCGGGGCGTGTCTCAACGCGTGTCCGGTGTTCCGGGAGGTGGGCGGACATGCGTACGTGTCCGTGGAGGGCGAGCCTGCCCCCTACCCCGGACCAATCGGCTCCGTGGTTTCGCCAGGCTTGTTGGGGCTGCCTACATTCGGGCATCTCGCACAGGCGTCCTCATTGTGCGGCGCATGCAAGGACGCGTGCCCGGTGGATATTGACCTGCCGCGGCTACTCACGAGGATCCGCGCCGGTGCGCCGGAGCCGGGCAGCCGGGATCGCGGAATCGGGCTTGCGAATGGCACACGTGCCGCGCTGCTCGCGTATGGGAAGATAGCCGCGTCAGCAAGCATTTTCGCAGCCGCCCAGAAGGCTGCTGCAATCGGGGCGCGATTGATCTCACCTCGCTCGGAATGGGTGCGCTTGCCAGCATTCACAGGATGGGGACTGAGCAAGGACTTGCCACGTCCGGCTATCAAACCGTTCCGTGCTCGATGGGCTGAGCAAGAAGACGTCGCGCCGGTGAAGTTGTCAACACCTGCGGGCGCGGCGCCAAGATTGGAGGAAAGCGCCAAGGATGAAGCGCCCGGAATCACCGAGGAAGCTGGGGAGAGATTTGCCGCTGAACTGAGGGCACTTGGGGCGACGGTGAAACGTGTGCGCAAGGAGGATATACCGCATGAGGTAACCGAAGTCCTCCGAAGCGCTTCCATCGACAGCCTGCAAGCCTGGAAACAGGACGTCGAACTGGACATCCCAGCGCTAGAGCAAGCCGGGATTCGTGTCTTTCAAGAACCAGACCCTGCAGTAAGGGCGGGACTTACCGGCTGCAGCTGCGCCATTGCGGATACCGGCACATTGGTATTGACGAGCGCGAGTGGAAAGCCGTTGAGCGCTTCTCTGCTGCCGGAGATCCATATTGCCATTGTCGAGATCTCGCAAATCGTCTGGTCACTCGAGGAGGCACTGCGAACGCCTGAAGTGCGTGCGGCGTCTGCAAGCGTGCTGATCACCGGACCCTCACGAACTGCAGACATTGAAATGACGCTCACCATTGGCGTACACGGCCCCAAAGAACTGCACGTCCTCGTGGTGGAGTGAGGGACATCGAAGACATACCTTCATCGCAAAGTGGGGTTGTCCGCAAGGCGCCGGCCGGATTACTGATCTACCTGGCGGTGCTGTCGCTCCTGGGGGCAGGCGCGCTGTACATGGCCACATCGAAGCTGCAACACGCGGGGAGCTGGCTTCCATCGCCAGGATGCAGGAGCTGCACACATTCCAGTACGCAACTGTTTATCAGGTAAGATCCCGGGCGCATCCCCTGGTGATCCGGTGAAGATAATGCCCGCGGTTTGACGCAACTTCCGGGCGATGATACAATGTCGCCCGCTCGGAAGACGAGGCATGAGCCCCCATCGTCTAGGGGCCCAGGACGAAGCCCTCTCAAGGCTTAAACTGGAGTTCGAATCTCCATGGGGGCACTGAACCAGAGCCCTGCGCTTGCAGGGCTCTGTCTTTCGGAAGAGCATGGGCACACGGTCCATAAGCAGCTCGCGTGGTTACCTGATCGGCCTGGCGGCGACGGTCTCGCTCTCCTTCACGGGGATCCTGATCAGCCAATTGAGCCGCGCATACGGGATGCCATCCATGGTGCTGGCATTCTGGCGCGACTGCATTGTAGTACTAGGGCTGGCGGCGTTCTTCGCGATGTTCAGCCGGCGACGATTCCAGCTCGGAAGAGGTCTGGGGGGATTCTTCATCCTGTACGGCGCGAGCCTGGCGCTGTTCAACACAATGTGGACGTTCTCGGTGGAGTTCAATGGAGCGGCGGTGGCAACCGTCCTAGCATTCAGCTCGCCGGCGATGACGGCGATCCTGGCGCGGTTCCTGCTTGCCGAAGAGATCAACGCCGTCAAGATCGGGGCGATCGTCCTGAGCTTGATGGGCACGGTACTTGTCTCCGGCGCGGCTGACCCGGCCGCGTGGCGCGTGAATGCGGCAGGAATCGCGTGCGGCCTGGGGACGGGCCTGTTCTTCGCCTGCTACAATATGGTTGGGAAGACCTCGGCGAACCGGTTCATCGATCCGTGGACGACGATGCTATATGGGTTCACCAGTGCCGTGATCTTTCTCTTCATCTTCAACCTGATCATGAATACCTTCTCGGGCGCCGCACCTCTGGCGAACTTCCTCTGGCTGGGCAACTCTACAAGCGGGTGGGCGATCCTGTTACTGCTCGGCCTCGGCCCCACCATTGGCGGCTACGGACTGTACCTCGTGAGCCTGGGCCATCTGCAAGCCACGGTGGCAAACCTGATCGGAGCTTTGGAGCCGGTCTTCACGGGCGTCTGGGCGTATCTGCTGTTCGCAGAGCGACTAACGTCGATCCAGATGATCGGCAGCTTGATCCTCCTCGCCAGCGTGGCAATATTGCGTCTAGGCGATCGCGGGCGAGCCGAACCGGTGCCCAGCTAGGCTACGCCAAACGAACCCTTGGCAGGGAGCGTCGTAAGAGTGCATCCAGGCAACCGTCCATACTCCGCAATCCGACGGTCCGCAGGCCGCGGGCCCGTCCGGGCAATTGCTGCCGTGGCACTAGCGCTCGCGGCGGTGCTGCTTTCCACAATGGCTTGCGCCATCGGGCAGCCAGCTTTCACCGCGGCCGCAGCAGGTGACCCAACGGCTGGTACAGTATCTTCATGGTCGATCGTCGAAATAGCCAAACCGACACCCACTGTGCTTCCGACTCCCACAGCGGTGATCGTTGAACCGTACCCGCCGGAGACCGCTCCCGCCGCTGCACAGGAGGGCGGGCCCACGGCTGCACAGGGGGATTCCCCCGTGATCACCATGGTGATCGTGGAGGATGACTCACAGTCCGACGCGGCGCCAGCATCGCCGGGTCAGTCTGATCCGAATGGCAAGTATGTGCTAGTCAGCATCGGCGAGCAGCACTTGTATGCGTACGAGAA
>DATDCZ010000014.1:0-3270 GCA_036524055.1 Anaerolineales bacterium
TTGGCCAGGCCTTCCACAAGGGTCTCCACGTGATCTATGGTCCCGTCGTCAAGGTAGCTGACCGTGTAGAACTTGGGCACATACACGCCGGGTAGCCTCGCCAGTTCCAGCAGCACTGACTCGCGGGATCGATAAGACACGGAGGCAGCGCCCTGGCGAGGCGACTTGTTCTGCTTTAGCACATCGATGATCTCATGGATCACCTCTTCGCCCTCGCCGATCACAAATGCGTCTATGAACGCGTGCATCGGTTCAGGATTTGTCGCTGCATGTCCTCCGGCAATGACTATTGGATGGGTTTCGTCTCGGTCCGCCGCACGCACCGGTATGCCACTCATGTCAAGGATGTTCAGCGCATTCGTGTAAAGCGTCTCGTATGGAAGGGAAAAGCCTAGGAGGTCAAAATCCGAGAGCGCATGCTTGGATTCAAGTGAGTACATGGGGATGCCCTCGCGGCGCATGGCGGTTTCCATGTCGGTCCAGGGAGCGTAGGCGCGCTCTGCAAGGGCGTCGGAACGACGGTTTATCTCGTCGTATAGTATCTTCAGCCCAACGTTGGAAACGCCGATGTCGTAGATGTCCGGGAAGATCAATGCCGTCCGAAGCCCCACTTGCTCCCAGGGCTTCCGCACTGTATTGAATTCTCCGCCCACGTAGCGCCCGGGCTTTTGCACCTGCAGCAAAACGTGCTCCAAATCCGTCTGGATCTTCTCAGGCGAAGGCATCTTGTCATTATAACTGAATGGCGACAAGAACTATCAAAAATGAAAGGCAGGACCGAAGCCCGATTCTCAAATCCGATAATCCGTGCTCAACTTGGAACCGGGCAGGGAAATCGGCGGGCGCTCCCGCAATCCCTGACCCGATGCACTTGAAAGAGGCCGCCACCGGCGCCATGCCGGGTCGTTGAGGGCGGAACCAAAACGAGGAGGTAGATGTGAAGAGAGTATTGTCATTGGCGCTTGGTCTTATTCTGGCCGGATGTTCCGCGATTCCCGGGCAAGCTCCAGCTGAGCCGGCCACTCCGGCAGTTGTCGTGGAAACCGTCATTGTGACCGTGGTCCCGACTCAAGCACCCACCGAGGTCCCAACACAGCCGCCGGCGCCCACGCAAACGCCGCAGATCATAGTGGTCACGGCCACGCCAATGCCTGGAAGTGTAGCTGGCCCCCTGCCGACAGCCGCGGCACCGGTTGTGGCATCAGGATCAGCCACTGCGACCCTCCCGGCCAATGCAGGTGGCGATCTATTCACCAGCCTCACGCGCTCGAGCGATCACTTTGCCCTGCGATGTCTCCCCGACACGATCACGTTTACGGTTACCACCGCTAATCCTTACGTCGTGGGCGTTGACATCTACTATCGCATCGAGGATCAGCAAAGCACAACCATGAGCGGCTGGATTCATGGTGGAGCCATGGAATCCGACAAACACGGGACTTTCACGCTTGCCTTCCCATCTTCTCGGGTTGATCCGGACGTCCGCTCGCATCGGGCATGGTTTGACTACCAATTTGTAGGCGTCAACAAGACGGGTGATGCCGTTGGCCGCAGCTTGCGCATTGTCAAACAGATTACCTATACTATCGACTGCACTGACTGAGAGACGGTAGGCACCACATGAACGCGATGCGGGCGGCTCCATGAGCCGCCCGCATCTTACTGCAAGGGACTATTGAAGCTTGCCTAGGTCACGACCGGGGCCCTCTTCTGCAGCGCCTGGCGCATCCAAAGCCACAACGCTCCCAGACCGAAAAGCACGATCGCAAAGTTGACTAGCGCGCCCAGGAAGCCGGGGATGGCCGGGAAAGTCAATACGGCGATCACGATCACTATGATAGATAGGCCGATGATCGTGGGCCAGTATCGATTGTCTGCCAGGGGGGAACTGGCCCGCCCGAGTATCCATTTGCCCAACATCGTGCCGAAGACGATTTTTGCCAGGTAAGTGGCCGCCAGCACAAAACCGAGTATCAATGTAAAGAGGAGCAGGATACCCAGCAAGACGATCGCTGCACTGAGACCATTCAGCGTCAGCACCCCGAACACCACAGCACCGACGATCATCAGGAATAGCGTTAGAAGCAGCAGGAAGAAGAAGCCTGCATACGCCACGAGGCCCCACCCAAGACTTGGCCACGTCTTGGAACGCAGTTGCTCGGAAAGCGCCCGTACGAAGCCAGGAAAAAGCCACAACAGACCGAGCGCGAGAAGGATTAGGGTCACCAGCGAGCGCAGGGCGTTGAGTGCCCATTTGCCCGTCTTCTCGGCCATCGTAGCCGGGACCGTGGCCTTGTTCTCATCTTCCGGTTGCAGCTGCCGGGTGATCGCGCCCTGAACCACTCCGGCCGGGAAGGCCAGGTCGGAATTCTGCGTATACTCCAAATTGCCGAGGATACGGGCTGCTGGATCAATCGTCAGGCCCTGCCGGATCACCGGAACAGGAACTGTCGATTGTGGCATAAAGACTGTAGGGGGCGGACCAGCCTGGGCTCGATTGGCCTCGCCGACGGCAGCGTGCACATTTCGCCCGACCCGGCCAGCGATCTCCAGCGCGCCCGCGCCGGCTTGCACATCCCTGGCAACATCGGCCGCAAATAGAATTTGTGCTGCGGCCAGCACGGCGTCGCGCCCTATCGCACCACCTTTGCGGAATTCGACGCTGTAACCTGCGCCGACGACATCACCACCGATGTTGGCGCTTTCCCCAAAAAATAGCACGGAGCCGCCCGCCACGACATCCCCTGTGACAGTTCCGTTGATGACGATGGTCTGTCCCCCGGCGATGACATTGCCATTCACAATCCCATTGATTGTGATCATCTGGCCGCCGGCGATGAGATCGCCATCGATGGTGCCGTCAAGCACGAAATCATTCGCTCCCACGTACAGGTCGTCGTTCACCACCTCGCCAGCTGGTATGGAAACCCGATCCCCACCGCGTCCGTCAAAGGCAAAGGCCGACGTAGCGAAGCTGAGCAGCATCGCAACCGTCAGCAGGCACGACGTCAGGAGCCTCCGCGAATTGAACATTCCATCCTCCTTGAAGTTCGGTTCTGTTCACACCTATTTACGCCGTTAGGGCGTCAGGGTCGCGCGCAACTCGGTTTGCCATTAACCGACTGGATTCCCGCATACGCGGGAATGACGACGTGTTGTGCATTACTTTTTGCTTTCAGGCCACTGCGCAAGGAATTCCTTCCAGTGCGCTTCAGCGGATTTGCTCAGAGTGCTGCGCACCAGTTCCAGTTCCTGCTCGTAGCGCGCGCG
>DATDCZ010000015.1:0-2223 GCA_036524055.1 Anaerolineales bacterium
GCACAGCAAGCTCGATGCCACTGTACCACAGGACAAATCGGCACAGGGATGTCGACGATGTCTCTGGGTTATGCTGCTGGCTTCGTATCGCGCCGGAGGGCAGGCTCCAAGACGAGGCCGCTTCAAGCGGCCATCGGCGTATCCCTGCGGCATGAGCCGCAGGGGAGGCCGAGGGGATGCACCTAACGCCCAGCTTACGAGGCGCTATCGCACCCCTCACCCTCCCTGCCAAGATCGCAGGGACTTCGCTTTCCCCTCCTTGCAGGATGCTGCGCGATCTCGCGGCCCTTGCGAGTCGTCGCCACAACGCGCCCTCACCCCCGTCCCCTCTCCCACAGGGAGAGGGGAATGAATCGAAAAATAGGAGGCTTGGGAAGAACACCCAAGCTTCCTATTTTTCGGAAGCCTGCACATTGAGCGTGGTGGGCCAGAGGAGGCTGGGGGCGCAATGCCGCTCAAGCAAGGGGGTGCTAGAATCGTCGGGCGCCGTCCGGCGTCCCGGGGAAGAAACTCATCAGGAGGGATTGCAGATGAAGAAGTGGCTTGACCTTGCGTGGCGGGCGATCGTCCTGTATGTCGCCTTCGTCGTGCTCTTCGGGGTTTCGGTGAACCTAGCGACGCCGCCGGGCACCGCCAGCATGCTGACACCCGAGCAAGCCCAGCGCTCGGCAAGCATGCTGCTGGTCGTCAGCGTGCTGATGGCGGGAGTGCTGATCTACCTGACGCTGCGGGCGCGCTGGCACGGTTGGAAGCTGGCCGGGGCGCTTGCACTGATCTTCTACGGCATCCACACGTTCATGTCGCAGATCGAGACGGCGATCTTCCCGGCCGTCGCCAACCGGCTGCCGCCCGGGATGCTGAGGGGATTCTTCCTGGCGGACCTGCTGTTCGCCATACCGTTCGCCCTTCTGCTGGTATGGGTGCTGCGAAAGACCAAGGCTGAGGCCGGCTCCGCACAGACTGCCCGACTTGAGATGCCAACGGGCGAGTGGATCTGGAAGCTGGCGCTGATCGCGGTGTTGTATGTGCTCGTCTACTGGTTGTTTGGGTACTACGTGGCGTGGCGCACGCCGGGGCTGCCCGAGTACTACGGCGGCAAGGACCTGGGCTTCCTGCCCGGCATTGCAGTGACGATGCGCGACACTCCGTGGCTACCATTCTTCCAACTACTGCGCGGACTGTTGTGGGCCGGGCTCGGAAGCGTCATCATACGCATGCACAAGGGCGGCACATTTGAGACGAGCCTCGCGGTGGGCCTGGCGTTCTCGATCCTGGCGACTGCCCCGCTGCTGCTGCCCAACCCGATCATGGGAGACGTGGTGGCGCAGGCGCACCTGAGGGAAGTCGGAAGCTCCAATCTGCTGTTCGGTTTTCTGCTTTCGTTGATACTGCTGTGGAAACGCAAGTAGAGGTGCAAGAATCAAAGAGGGCTGGCAGCATTGCCAGCCCTCTTTCTTTGTGAGCCACACGTTAGTCAGCCAGGAGTGATTTGGCGTACTCGGCATGTTTGCGTCCACTCGAGCGGACGGCGTTGAGCGTGATGGTCAGCAGCAGGAAACCCACGAGGGCGATCGCAGTGGGGACCCAGGGGCGGATCGTCAGCACCTGGCCCGAAATCAGCAGGACCTGCGGGTCGCCGAAGATCACTGCGGCGGGGATGGCCATCAGGCCGAGCGAGAGGGCGAGGCCGGTCACGGTCATCGTGAAGTTGAACACGCCCACGGGCAGCTGCAAGACCTGGTACAGCATCGAGCGCCAGGTGCGCCTGTCGGTGACGAGCGCCTTCATGCGCTGGACGAGGGTCAAGCCGGGCTGCCGGAACAGCGGGCCGGTGTCAATGCGCACGCCCAGGACGGCCTGCACCAGGCCGGCCTCTGCGACGGCCATGCCCCGGACCGCGAGCATGAACAGGAAGGCGAACGGCAGACCGATGACCAGAATGAGGAGCCCAATGGACATCGAGAGCCCTGCCACGGCCACGGTGAAGTAGACCACGCCGGTGACCAGGCTGATCAGCATGTAGAACAGGGCGCCGTACGTGCTCGGGTCAAGGTACACGCCGAAGAATTTGGCCAGGGGCCCGGCGGACGTGCGCGGCTGCTCCGCGGGTGCGGCGGAGGCGGCCTGTGGAACTGAGGAAGTGACGATGGTTGATTGCATTTCTTATCTCCTTTGGCATGCAGAATGTGTTTGTCGGACATCCCGCATTATCGGCGTGCGGGC
>DATDCZ010000016.1:0-26883 GCA_036524055.1 Anaerolineales bacterium
CGTGCTCGGCCATCATCCGCATGTCCTGCAGGAGCTCGAGGTGTATAAAGGCCGCCTTATCGCCTACAGCCTCGGCAACTTCGTGTCCGTTCTCTCGATACACGCCGCGGGCGCCCTCACGGCCATCGGCGAGGCGGCGCGCCAGGCAGCCCGGGACTTCGAAGCGCGCATCACGGTCATCGATAGTCAGTCCCTGACATTGGGGCTTGGTTTTCAAGTGCTGGCCGCAGCCGAAGCGGCTGCGAATGGACTGCAGGCCGCATTGGCCGCGGTCGAATCGACCCGCGGCAGGCTGCACCTGTTCGCGGTGCTCGATACGCTGGACTACGCCCGTCGAAGCGGGCGCATTCCGGCAGCCATGACCATTTTTGGCGGCATGCTGCACATCAAACCCATGATCGAGCTGACCCGGGGCGAAATCAAGTCGGTTGGAGCGCTGCGCACCGCGGGTCAGGCCAACGCGCGCATGGCGGCGTTCTTCCGCTCAGGTGGTTCATTCGAACGGCTGGCTATTCTTCACACGGGCGCAGAGCCGCGCGCCCGCGAGTTCCTGCAGCAGGTCATGCGCGAAAGCAGCCGCTCCCTTCCCCGGGATATCCTCATGGTCAACGTCACACCGGTTATCGGTGCGCACGTGGGACCCAACGGCCTGGGATTCGTTGCCGTGCGCGCCTGATTCGCGCCTTCGCACTTACCCGCCGCGGGCGTTCGAGTACCCCCATGTTAGAATAACCTGATGCAGCCATCATTGGAGAAGCTTCGCAAATTCTTCGGCCTGGAACGCGAAAAAGGCTACGAGAATACTGCGATCATCGGCGGACTGGCGAAGATGCTCGAGTACTGGGAGGGCGAGGCCAGGGCCGAGAACATAAAGGAAGAGATCATCCAGGCCGTTATCCAGCGGCTGCGCTCCTATGGGGGACTCAGCCCCGTTTCGCGGGCAGACGCGCTCAAAGGTTTGTGGAAACGGATCACTGAGACCTACCCCGAGGCGGGCCAGCGCCCGTCGGTAGTCGCACGTCCACCAGCCATACCCCCAGCGGCACCATCGCCCGCACCAACCGCCAAAGTTGAATCCCAGCCAGATCGGGCTGCGGATCGTCCCGCCTCAACAGAATCCACAAGCGCCCCTACCCGCTTTCAGGCTCCAGCGGTCAGACCCCGCCCCACCGAGCCGTCGCGCGCAGAATCCGCGCCCGGCGGCAGGCACAGTCAGACGCCGGCCGCGTTGAGCGCGCCGCTGACGGTGCTGCAGGGCATCGGTCCCAAGCATGCCTCCACTCTGGAGTCGCTGGGTCTGCGCACGCTGGGTGACTTGCTGTACTTCTACCCGCGGCGCTACGACGATTACAGTCAGCTGAAACCCATCAAGAGCCTCTGGTACGGAGAGCAGGTCACTGTCATTGGCGCCGTGGAGTCGGTGCACACGCGCCCGGTGCACGCTGGATCACGCACCATCGTCGAGGTGATCATTGGGGACGGCACCGGGAGCCTGCGCCTGACCTGGTTCAACCAGCCGTGGATCGCCAACCGGCTTCGCGAAGGCGAGCAGATCTCCGTTTCCGGCAAGGTGGAACAATACCTCGGGCGCCTTGTCATGAATCAGCCGGATTGGGAAGCGATCGATGTCGAGCACCTGCACACGAATCGCATTGTGCCGATCTACTCGCTCACCGGCCGCATCACGCAGAAGTGGCTGCGCGGCATCGTCAACCAGGTGGTGACCTTCTGGGCGCCGGCCGTGGTCGATCCATTACCGCAGGCTGTGCGCGGCTCCGGCAGACTAATGTCGCTTGCCGACGCGCTGCTTCAGGTGCATTTTCCTGACTCCCATGAGAGGCTCAAAGCCGCCCGTGAGCGCCTCGCCTTCGATGAGATCTTCTTCCTGCAAATGGGCGTGCTGCGCCAGAAGCGCGATTGGAAGAAGGCCGAGGGTCGGCACTTCAACGTCGCGGATGACTGGCTCAATGCCAGGCTCCAGAGCCTTCCTTTCATCCTGACCTCCGCCCAGCAGAAGGCCCTGACAGAGATCCGCCGCGATCTCGATTCCGGGCAGCCGATGAATCGCTTGCTGCAAGGAGACGTCGGATCCGGCAAGACCGTCGTTGCGGCGCTCGCGGCAGCCGTGATCGCCGCCGGCGGCGCGCAGACAGCGGTGATGACCCCCACGGGCATCCTGGCCGACCAACACTACCGGACCTTCAGGGATCTGCTTGCCGGCGAGGGCGGCACCCTGCGCCAGGAGGAGGTCCGGCTGCTGGTCGGCGATACCCCCGAGACGGAAAAGGATGCCATTCGGAAAGGCCTCGCCAATGGCAGCATCAAGATCGTGATCGGTACGCACGCCGTCATCGAGGCGCCGGTACAGTTCAAGGACCTGCAGTTTGCCGTGATCGACGAGCAGCACCGGTTTGGCGTCGAGCAGCGCGCCGAATTGCGGTCCAAGGGCACCGATCCGCACCTGCTGGTGATGACCGCCACTCCCATTCCGCGCTCCCTGGCGCTTACCATCTACGGTGACCTGGACCTCTCGGTCATCGAGGAGATGCCTGCAGGCAGGCAGCCGGTGAATACGCACGTCCTGCGGCCGCAGGAACGCGAGCGTGCCTACACCCTGGTGCGCGGTCAGATCGAGGAGGGCCGCCAGGCATTCATCATCTACCCGCTGATCGAGGAGAGCGAGAAGTTGGATGAGCTGAAGGCCGCCGTGGACGAGTATGACGTTCTCTCCAAGGAGATCTTCCCCGATCTTCGCCTGGGTCTGCTGCACGGGCGCCTGAAGCCCGATGAGAAAGACGCAACCATGCGGAAGTTCCGCACGGGTAAATACGACATCCTGGTATCGACAACGGTTATCGAAGTGGGCGTCGACGTACCCAATGCCACGGTGATGCTGATCGAGGCGGCCGACCGGTTCGGACTCGCCCAGCTGCATCAGCTGCGCGGTCGCGTCGGTCGTGGTTCCGCCCAGTCGTACTGCCTGCTGATCCCCTCACGTGAGGATAGCGCCGAGAACGAACGCCTGCAGGCTATGGCGGAGTCCAATGATGGCTTCTTCCTCGCTGAGCGCGACCTGCAGCAGCGCGGTCCAGGCGAATTCCTCGGCACACGCCAGTCCGGGTACGCCTCCGGTCTGCGCATGGCGAGCCTCACCGATCTGCCATTGATCGAGAAGGCGCGCACCCAGGCCCAGCAGCTCTTCGACACCGACCCGGACCTGCAGCGCCCCGAGGACAAACTGCTCGGCGAGTCGCTGGATCGATACTGGGGCAGAACCTCCGGCGACGTTTCCTGACGGGGGGCGCGCCCCTCCTGCAAGACGAATTGGAGAACGCATGGTCAGAGCCTTGTTTCCCGGAACCTTCGATCCCATTCACTACGGGCACATCGATATAGCCATGCGGGCCACGCGGCTCTTCGATGAAGTGATCATGGCCGTGTATGATCGCCCGCTCAAGACGCTGATGTTCGATCCGGACGAGCGTATTGGCCTGGTCAGGCAGGCATTCGAAGATAACTCCAAGATCAAAGTTATGGGCTACAGCGGCCTGACCATTGACTTTGCCCGCAAAATGCATGCCCAGGTGATCGTGCGCGGGCTGCGCGTCTTCTCGGATTTCGAGTTCGAGTTCCGCATGGCGCTCGCCAACCAGCGCCTGGCCACCGACATCGAGACCGCGGCGCTGATCACCGCCGAGGAGCATACCTTCCTGTCCTCCAGCACGGTCAAGGAGATCGCCACGCTGGGGGGCGATATCTCGAGCATGGTCCCGCCGTTCGTGGACAAAGCGCTCAGGTCAAAAGTGACCAGCCTCGGGGACCAACATTCCCCTCCCAATGCCCTGCGTGACTGATATATAATACCGACTAACCGCTGCACCTTAAGCGGAGGATGCGATGGATATCCTTCAGCTCATCGACCGCCTGGAAGAGCTTTTCAACGACGCCAAGGCTGTGCCCTTCACGCACAACGTGGTTGTCGATGAAGACCGCATGCTGGAGATCATCGACCAGATGCGCATCGTGATTCCGGACGAGGTCAAGAAGGCCCAGCAGGTGCTCGTGCAGAAGGACCGCGTCATGGCTCAGGCTCAGGAAGAGGCCGAGCGCACCATCGCGTTGGCGCGTGAAAAGGCCGAGCAGGTGGCCGCCAAGGACAACATTGTCGTGGAGGCCCAGCGGCGCGCCGAGCAGATCCTCAACCAGGCGCGTGCAGATGCGGATGCTACCCGACGGGATGCGGACGACTACGTGGTGGATACGCTGGTGCAGCTGCAGGACAACCTGGAAAAGATACTGAACCAGGTCCGCAACGGCGTGTTGACGCTCCAACAGGAACGCGTCCGCAAGGGCGTGCCCGCCTCGGCCGCCGTCGCCGAGAAGATGGAAAAATAGGCCCGCTTGGCCCGATCAGCAAACAAAAGAGCGCCAGTGTGGCGCTCATTTTCATTGGATTCATCCAGGGGGCTGCAGGCCTCAACCGGGCACGGGCCAAAGCACCTGCCTGAAGTAGTGCAGGCTGGACGAGGAAAGACCGCCGCCGATGCCCAGGTATAGGACCGCCAGCAAAGGCTTGGCAATGGGCGAATACAGCCGGAGATACATCCCCAGGAAGACCATGAACAACACCAGTGGATAGCTGCGCCAGCCCTGAAACGCGAAAACGCAGATGCGCTTCCGGGCGATCGCCTGGATGCGCCGGATGTTCTTCTTTGCCATCTTCGAAAAGCCCAGCAGGTAAATGCCGGCCGCCAGGCTGATGCCGGCCGCGAGGTACCCGACCGGCGAGGCAGCGAGGCGCAGCCAGCTCGAGGCAAAGCGGATGAGCATCATGCCCACGCCCAGCCAGACAATGCCCGCCGCCAGGAAAAGCCAGCGCTTCCCGACTGCCGGTGTGAAGCCGCGGACGAGTCCGGTTCTAGAGGCCATGGGCAACGAACAACATCATGGAGGATAGCATATATACGGATGCGTACTTGAACAGGCCGAAGTTCAGGCGCTCCGACGGCCTCCGGACGCTCACAACCGCCAGGATCAAGAGTCCCGCGGAGAGCACCGCCAGGAGGCGGAGGTAACCCCACGTCATGCCGATGCCGTAAGCGGCAATGCCGGTCACGATGACGGCAATCACGCTCGAGAGGGCGATGGCTTTGCGGCTGAACGCAAAGCCGTACGTGGACGGAAAGGTCGGCACGCCGGCCGCAACGTACTGCTCGTGATACTTCATATTGAACGTCATGATGTGGGTGGGTATCCAGAACAGCACCGACGAGGCGAGGGCCAAGCCGACCCAATCGATACTGCCGGTCGCGAGCACACGTCCTGCCAGGATCGGCATGCCGCCGGAGATGCCCCCCAGGACAATGCTCCAGGGAGTGTGGCGCTTCATCCAGATCGTGTAGACCACCACGTCAAAGAAGAGCCCCGCGGAAACAACCAGGCCGTAAAAGGGTTGCAGTGCCACCGCCCCGGCGACGCCCAATATGGACAGCACCAGCCCCAGGCGCAGGGCCTCCCGTGGATGGAGTGTGCCTGATGCCAGCGGGCGGGCATGCGTGCGCTTCATGCGGCTATCGATATCGCGGTCGTACCACATGTTCAAGACGGTGCTGCCGCTGATCGACAGGAACAGTGTGACCATCAACGCCAGCAGCGTGGGGATGTTGAAAACCGGGCAGCGAGCGCTCATATATCCGGCTAGGCCCGTGGAGAGCAGCAGGCCCGTCTGCAGGCTTTTGATCAGCGGCCAATACAGGCGCAGCTTGAGGCGCATCAGATTCATCGTGCTCCTCGATCCTTTGGCTTTGGCATCAACTTGAGCGTCTGATGGAGAACCCTGTCAGCGGGCACATCTGAAGCCGACGCCCGGGCTGAAGTATGTCGGCGTGGCGTTGTTCCGCACCCAGACTCGCAGATCCATGTCGTACGTATCCTTCGAACCCCCGCGCAGGAAGCGGTAGTGCATGCCCTCATACACATCCCCGGTCCACTGCCATACATTGCCCGCCATGTCGTAGAGGCCATACGGTGAGGCTGAGTCCAGCGTGGTGTAGCCGTCGTACGTGCGCCCGTTGTAGAACCCCACCGGGCTGGTCCGGGACCCGAAGGATGCCATGTCCTCAAATGGATCGCGGCTGGAATAGAAGTTGGCGTGATTGCGCGTGATCTCCTCACCCCAGGGGAACGGACGGGTATCGGTGCCGCGCGCCGCCTTCTCCCATTCCACCTCGGTCGGGAGACGCCAGCCGTTGGCCTCGCAGTAGCCCCGGGCTCCAAACCAGGTCACGTTGGTCATCGGATGCTGCTCGTAGCCGGGCACAGCGCCGAAGATTGTGCCGTCGAAGGTGAACCTGGAGGCCGGATCATCCAGCGGCACGAAGATCCAGTCGCCCGCCCGGATCTCCTCCTCGTGCTTCACGCCGCGGAACACGTCGCCGGGGTAGTAGCCAACCACTGCCGGACTGCCTTCAAACTCGCCAATGCGCACGTCTCCGCCAGCCAACGCGGCCGTAAGATAGGCAGCATATTGCTCCACGGTCACATCCGTGACCATGATCTCGTATGCGCCGGTGCTCTGGACGGCCTCGTGCTGCCCAAAATAGAATTCGCCCGCCGGGACCTGCGCCCAGGCCGCGGGATCAACGCCCGTTTCGTAGACAGGCACGGAAGCCTTCAAGTCCACCGGCGCGCACGCTGCCGCCAATGTGACGATCAACAGGATGGCTGCTAGGCGGCCGTTCATTTGACCACCTCCTGCGAAA
This sequence comes from Anaerolineales bacterium, assembly GCA_036524055.1. Taxonomy (GTDB): domain Bacteria; phylum Chloroflexota; class Anaerolineae; order Anaerolineales; family Villigracilaceae; genus Fen-1038. The sequence goes on from DATDCZ010000016.1 coordinate 6,762, forward strand.
GCTCATGGCGCTCTTCCTGCTTCCAGCGACCGCCCGGCTTGAACAGGTCGAGCAGCCTCCACACCATGACGCTGGCCAGCAGCACGAGCAGCATTCCCAGCCCGAAGTCGATTGCATACATCAGGAGATTGACCAGGGGCTGCTGTTCCACTTCCGAGATGAAGAGCCGCTTCATCTCGAAGACCGTGACGCCTGCCAGGGCGATATCGGAAAGGGCAATGATCGCCCAGCCGTAGATCTGGCGCAGCCTGCCCTTGAGGCCGATCATGTCGCCGTAGTACATCAGGATGATGGTGGCAATGATCGCGGAAAGTGCGTGCCAGTGGCCCGTCAGCTCAATGCGCTCCTCGCGCGCCGGCCACACCCGGAAGATCTCATCCAGTTTCACCGCCATGAAGATGCCAATGCCGCTGGTCGTGAAGTTCATGAAGAGCATCTGCCAGGTTGGCCCGAACTTGAGCGGATCGCGGCCCAGCGCTGAGAGTTTCTGGAAGACGTTGGGCTTCTTAATGCCGGCGGTGCCGTCCCTGATGAGCCTGTCCCAGTCCCAGATGAGCAGCAGCAGCGCCGCAAGCATGGATGGCGTCGCGCCGACATAGATGATCATGTGCGCGATGGGCTCCAGCGGCGTGACAACTCCCCAGACGCCGAGGTTCAGGACAACGGTGCCGAGGATCATCAGCGGCATGGCCCACTTGTGCAGCACGCCCCGGAAGTTCAACCAGCGACCGATGATCAGCGTGATCATGATGGCGATGAGGGCCAGCATGATATGCAGGTGCCCGATGACCGAGTACTGCATCGTGGTCTTTTCCGGGTAGCGGATGATGTTCTCAGCCAGGAATGTTTCGAACCCGTTCCCGAAGTATGAGCCCGGGACCGCACCAAACAGGGCGGAAAGCACCGTGGTCAGGGCCGTGGCGAAGAACGCGGTGCGTTCCAGGTCCAGGCCGCCGCGCGTGCGCGCCCGGTCCTTGTCAGTGATCAAATACTCCCGGTTCCAGGGCCACAGGCCGATGACGAGCAGTACGCCCGCCAGGAACATCAATGACAGGCCAAAGATGTATACGCCGTGGAACACCCACTCGTGCCCGAAATACGCGAAGATCATGCCGAAGACCAGTGTCAGCATGTAGCCGGCGGTGATGATGGCGTTGATGGCCGTCTTGAAGAAAGCCTTCATCTTCAGCAAGCCTGTGACCATGTACGTCTCGATGGCGACGATGGCCATGGCGATGGAGTGGTACAGGATGATGATGCGGCCCTCGCGCTCGGCCTGCACCATGTCCATGCCGAAAATCCGAATGACGACGTCCCGGACGCCCATCTCCGCCATCGGGCCCGATAGCATCCCCCAGATGGCTGTCACAATGCCGATCATGGCGATCGCCACCAGGATCAGTCCCTTGGTGGATGTAAACAGGAATTCAAGTCGAGCTTTGATCTGCCCCATGGAGTGCCCTCGCAACCGCGCTGGTATTCATGATCTATGCAGGATGAGTCCGTTGAGGGCGCGTTGCGGCGCCCTCAATCTGTTTGCTTCTACCCCCGGATGTCTTTCATGAAGCCCCACGCAAAGGCCAGCGCCATGAGCAGCAGCAGCCCCGCCAGGATCTGCATCACAAAGGTGGGCGTGAAGAACAGCAGCTGCGAACCCGCCGAGATGAACGCCAGCGCAATTCCGCCCAGTCCAATCAGCAGGCCGCCGATCCCCACCCAGCCAAAACCCTTGGGAGCCTTCTTCGCCAGGAACGGTCCAAGGAAGATCACCAGCCCTGCCGCTCCATGGAACAAAGGAACGACCACCTTCTTCAGCGCATCCATTCCGGCTATGCTCGTGATGGCGATCGCCAGAATGCCGATCACGGCAAACCACTTGAATGCCTTCTTCCACGCCGGGTAGTATTCTTCGGCGATGCCCATCGATATGCCCAGCGGGATAAGGCTCGCCACGGTCAGCACGTACGGCGAGGCCAGAATGTCGTATCCCAGGAAGATCAGCAGGAGTCCGGAGATCAGCAAGACCGCAAAGCCCATCATGTAGTACACATCATGCAGGCCTTTGCCTTTGCTGTGGCGCATCCAGAAGCGGTACAGCAGGTAGATGGCCACCAAACCCGTGGCAAGCAGCAGGATCCTGTCCAGTAGCGTCATGTGCTTCCTCCATTTTGTTCTCGGCCCCGCTGAATGTGCCTGCCCTCGGCGGGGACGGTATGAGGAGTATCGCGCACGGGTTCGTGGCTTTCAATGACGAAGGTCACCGGGCTCAAGGGATATCCTACCCCTATGCCTCAGCCACCTTCTTTTCCCAGAAACCGGGCCAGAGCAGCAGCACCAGCAGGACCAGGCAGACGGTCGGTGCCAGGGCGAACAGGCTGAAGCGGCCGAGCTGCCCCATCGTTACCAGGGTCAGCGGGATGCCCACGACCAGTTCTGCCGTGGCAGCGATCAGACCCAGGACGCGCATCCACGGCTTCGGTTTCATCAAGATCCCCACGGTCACGACGGCCCAGCCGATCATGGCGAGGAAGTGCAGCTTCTGGACCAGTACGAAGATCGGATCTCCGTGCGTGATAATGCGGCTGGTGCTGGAGACGCCGTTCATCCAGCACATGATGTAAGCCAGGCCGGTCAGCAGCCCCACGAGCGTTCGGCTCCACGAGATGCCAGCCACTGACCGCATGAATAGGAAGTACAGCGCCAGGTAGGGCCAGAACAGGATGAAGTAGACAGGCGGCAGCTTGGCTGCCATGTAAGGCACATTAATGAACCAACTGGCAAGCAGCGCCAGCACGATCCCCACCACGGACAGGAAGAAGGCCCAATCCTGCTTCGAGAAGAAGCCGTAGGCGCTGACGGCAAAGAGCACGGCCGCAAAGAGCCCGAAGTCGGTCAGCAACGGATGGATGGTCTTCAACAGGATCTCGCAGCCCGGTTCGGCCGAAGGAGCCGCCATTCCGATGCGGTACCACTTCATGAACAGGATGAAATGTCCCACCAGCCCCATGACGGATGCGATGGTCGCCAGTATCCCTCCCAGTCGATAGTTCAGCTTCATCGATGCACTCTCCTTTTTCAATGATTTTCCCAATCCCCAATCAATGCACTGCACCCGGCTCAGCTCACCGCCCCCCGATCTCACCGGTGTGACAGGAGCAGCCCTCGTAGTACGCCGTGTTGTAGTGCGCCGCAACGTACACCACCGTACCCGGATCGATGTTCAGGTCACAGCCCTTCAGGAATTCCGGCGCCACAGAATCGGTCCACTCCGCGACCCTGGCATCGCACGTGACATACACGGTTCCGCGCCAGCTGTCATTGCACAGCGGCCCGCTCACGACTTTGTCGGCCACGATCTTCATTCGTCCCAGGTCCACCTCCTTTGCAGGAGCCGCTGGTGCTGGCGTGGCGGCAAGCGCCATGGCAAATTCCTCAGCGCTGAGGAAGCGTTTTCCGTCTGAGGGCGTGGGGCAGGCAGGCGCGCGCGGCCCGCATGCAGCTGCCGCCAGCATCATCACGATACCGGGCAGCAGAAGCGTTCTCCGAACTGGCGCATTCCAATTCATAGCATCACTCTCGTATTTATGTGAAATCTAGCACAAAGGGTCTTGGCAGTCTTTGACTTAACGCAAGACCCGGGCCTCTTTTTCCCCTTGTTATAATGACTGCGTGAATGAAGCCCTTGAAGTCCTCCATCGCAGCTCGTATTTCTCGTCTTTATCCGCAGAAGACCTCGCCCTCGTTGCCCAGGGCGCGCGCCTGCGGCGCTATGCCCGCGGCGAGAAGATCGTTCTTTACGGCGATGCCTGGCCGTATTTCCTGCTTATCGTGGACGGTCAGGTGGATGCCATCAAAGAATCCGGTGAGGGCCGAAGCCTCTTGGTCACGACCTTTGATGCGGGCGACGTTTTCTGGGGCGTGGCTTTCTTCCTCACGGACTCCCCTATGCCGGTAACTCTGGAGGCACGCACGGATTGCGTCCTGTATCTGTGGGAAACCGGGGATCTTCAGCCCGTCCTCGAACGCAATGGCACGTTTATGTGGAACCTCTCGCGCCTCATGGTGAGCCGCATGCTGCACGCCAGCGAGATGCTGGAAGGCTTGGCCTTTCAGCCGGTGGCCGGCCGGCTGGCGCGCCTCCTGGCTGAGCTGCCTCACGATGAGAAGAGCGGTGCGGTATCGCGCAGCCTCACCCTGGATGAGATGGCGGCCCGCATTGGCACCACGCGCGAGATGGTCTGCCGCTTCCTCTACCGTTTTGCCGGGCAGGGCATGATCAGCATAACTCGCACCGAATTCGCCATTACGGACATGCCTGCCCTGATGGATCTGGCGCAGGCTGTGAAGGGTTGAGCCCGCTTTAGGAGTGTTTATGACATCGCTAACTCAAACGCAGGAGGATCATTTCTGGAAATTGGCCTTCTGGCTGGCGATCTTCACGATCGGATACAACCTGATCGAGGGATTGGTCTCGGTCTACCTGGGCGCGCAAGATGAGGCGCTGACCCTCTTCGGTTTCGGCGTGGATTCCTTCATCGAGGTCATGTCCGGCGTGGGTATTTTGGCCATGGTCTTGCGCATCCGGCAGGCGCCGGAGACCCCGCGCTCGCGCTTCGAGCGGACCGCCCTTCGTGTCACTGGTACTTCCTTCTATATTCTGGCCGTCGGCCTCGGGATCAGCGCTGCTTACAACATCGTGACCGGGCACAAGCCGCAGACAACACTTCCCGGGATTATCGTTGCCGTCATCTCCATTGCAGTGATGTGGGCCCTGGTCCGCCTCAAGCGCCGCACGGGCAACGCCCTGGCCTGCTCCCCCATCCTGGCAGACGCCAACTGCACGCTTGTGTGCGTCTATATGTCGGTCGTGTTGCTTGCCTCCAGCCTGATCTACCAGCTCACGGGTTTCGGTCTTGTCGATAGCCTCGGCGCCCTCGGATTGATCTACTACTCGGTTCGTGAAGGGCGCGAATCCTTCGAGAAGGCCGCCGGCATGGACGACGACTGACGCATCGCTGCGGCCCGGTTGAAACAAAACAGGACGGAGAACCTCCGTCCTGTTTTCATCCCGAGTCTGTGCCAGATCAGTGGACTTCCAGGCCCTCTGGCCCCAACACCATCGGTTTGACCCGCCGCCACGAGCCGATGATGTAGGTCAGCACGCTTGCCAGTTCGAAGGCGCGCCCCACGGGCGCCAGCCACGCCACCCAGATCTGTGACGCCGTCAGCAGGATGCCCGCATTCAGCATGACGAACGCGCCCCATATCATGCTCTCGTTGCCGCGCGGCGCGCCCCGGCCAAAGCGCGGCAGGATCCAGAACCCGACCCCCATGGCGAATTGCATCAGCCAGCCGACCAGAAGGAACTCGATGTGCACCGGGAATAAAGTCCACACGCCTGCGAAGTACGGCACACCCTTCTGCGCCAGCAGGAGCGCCCCCAGCATGAAACCGCCGGCGAGGTACAGCAGTGATGCCCTTACAAACCAGACGCTGAGCCGCGGCACCTACTTCTCCTTCACGCGGGTCCAGCTGTTGATGGAGAACGTCAGTCCCGCGGCCAGCTGCATGGCGGCAGATAGCACCAGTACCCAGCCGGCAATTTCGTTGGGCTGCAGCGATTGCACCGGCTCACCGATCGCGCGCAGCAGCAGGCCGGAGTTTAGCAGGCCGTACGTCCACCAACCCAGGCGTTCGCTTCGACGCGGCTTCTCAACCGAATACTTGGGGAACATCCAGTAAACAACGCCGAAGATCAATTGGCTGAGCCAGCCGAAGACCAGCAGGTGGATGTAGATCGGAAACACCGCGCCCATGGAGGTCAGGTTGAGGGTCGATTGCAGCCCCAGCAGCACGCCCGCGATCAGACCCAGTCCAAGACAGACGAATGCGGTCTTGATGAACCAGCGTGTGAGAGTTGGCACGTCGGTAGTCTAGCGCAGAACGCAAAAAGCGGGGCGGATCTTGATGCCCGCCCCGCCTCAGCAGATCAAGCTTTGACCGGTGTCCGCCGGACCGTGAGGTAGGTCAGCCCGGCCGCGATCAGCATGGGTATCACCCCGGCGACCAGGAATGTCGTATCCGGTATGATTCGCACCCACTCCACAACTTTGATCAGGTTGCCGCCCAGGAACTCCGGGCTGCGGGCGTGCCAGTAGCCATTGTTGAGCACGTCGATCAGTTGCAGCACGCCGCCGGGGAACAGTGTGATCAGCACCATGAACAGCAGGCCCACGTTCAGTCCCCAGAAGCCTACCCGCACGAATTTCTCGATCCGCGGCCACTGACGGTCCGTCAGCACCTGCCGCAGCGCAAACACCAGCAGCGCCAGCCCCAGCATTCCGAACACACCCATCAGCGCCGCATGACCGTGATTCGGCGTCAGCATCGTGCCCACTTCGTAGTAGCTCACGATCGGCATGTTGATCAGGAAGCCGAAGACGCCCGCGCCCACGAAGTTCCAGAACCCGACCGCGATCAGGAAGTAGAACGCCCACTTGTGCGGCATGGCGACCTTCTTGCCGCACACCGCACACCTGCCGCCTGTGAGCTTGATGAAATCCCACGCGTCCAGCGTCAGCAGCGTGAGCGGCACGACTTCCAGCGCCGAGAACAGCGCGCCCAGGGCCAGCGTGATATTGGATTGGCCCGTCCAATACCAGTGGTGGCCTGTGCCGATGATGCCGCTGCCGAGGAACAGGATCGCATCCAGGTAGATCACGCGCAGCGCCGTCTTTCTGGAGACAATTCCCAGCAGGAAGTAGATGATCGCCACCATCACCGTGGCAAAGAGCTCGAAGAAGCCCTCCACCCACAGGTGAATGATCCAGAAACGCCACATGTCCACCACTGTGTAGTTCATGCTGGAGGTTATGAACATCGCCGGCACGTAGAAGACCGGGATGCCGATGGCTGCCACCATGAAGAGCGAGGCGATCTCGTTGCGTTCCGGGTTATCCCGCAGGCCGCGCACCGTGTTGATCAGCAGCACCAGCCAGAACACCAGTCCGACGGCTAGCAGGATCTGCCACAAGCGCCCGAGGTCCAGGAACTCCCAGCCCTGCATGCCCAGCCACCACCACCATTTGCCGAGCAGGTTGTCCATTCCCAGCATCTCGCCCAGCAGGCTGCCGCCCACCACAACCACAAGCGCCCAGAACAGCACCGTCACCCCGATCGACTGCCACTTGGGTTCCTTGCCGGTGATCTGCGGTGCGAGGAACAGCGCGCCGGCCACGAAGCACGTGGCGATCCAGAATAGCGCCAGCTGCAGGTGCCACGTTCGCACCAGGTTGCTGGGGAATATATTTGAGAGGTCCAGCCCGTAGAAGGATCCGGGGTCCGCCCGGTAGTGCGCCACCAGCGCGCCCAACAGTACCTGGACCAGGACCAGCACGCCGACGATCAGGAAGTACTTGATCACACCCCGCTGACTGGGCGTCACATTGCCCGTCTTGACCGGCGCCGGATGCATATGCTCCGCGGCGCTCGCCTTCCATCCCAGGAAATCCCAGCGGCCAAACGCAAACAGCACCAGCGCGATGCCGCCTAGCAGCGCCACAATGCTCAGTGCGCTCCACAGCAGCGCATCGGTCGTCGCCACGTTGCCAACCAGCGGATCGTAGGGGAAGTTATTGGTGTAGGAGTAGTTCTTTCCGGGGCGCTCTGCCACGGATGCCCACGATGCCCAGGCGAAGAATGCCGTAAGCTGGCGCAATTCCTTGGGATCGGAGATCAGGTTGGCTTGCAGCCCGGCGTTGTTGGCTGGGCCGGCAAAGTAGTCCGTCCACGTGGCGATCTGATTTGTGAAGGAAAGGGCTTCCTCATCGCTGACCGTGAGCGTGCCTGTGGCCGAATCGTACTGGTTCAACTTCAGCGCGGCTTGCACCCTGCCCCGCACCACCGCCTGTTCCTCCGGAGCCAGCGCCTCCGGAGCTTTTCCATAGAGTTGGTTCGAGAGCGATGCGTATACGTCCTGCCCCAGCACATGCAGGTACTGCGCCGCGAAGTCGGGCCCAAGATAGGCGCCGTGGCCCCAGATCGTGCCGTTTTCCATCAACCCATACTTGAGGAAGACCTCCTGCCCGGCGCGTATGTCCGCGCCGGTGAACAGGGTCGCCCCATCTGGGCCGACGACTTTATCGGGGATCGGCGGCGCGTCCCGGTAGGCGCTCACCGAGATGCCGATCAGGACCGAGAAGCCCACCACCAGCGCGATCAGTACACCTACGCGCCACCAGGGCGAGACGGACGAGCTACTGGATTTGCGAACGTTCGCCATGCCTGCCCTCCGTTTGATCTGGTCACCTCTCGCAACGCTGCCGAGGCAACGCGACAGCTCCCCAGCTTCAGCTCAGATGCAGCCCCTTCAATGTGAGCTGTGCGGATCTGCGAATTTGAGCCCCGGCCGCAACGGCATCCTGCCGCGCATTATGTCATCCTCCCGTCCACTTTTCAATGACAAAAAGGGTCTCTTTGCAGGACGAACGCGACCCGAGGACTGGGCATGGAATAATGATTCAGGGTTCCGCGAATACATGTGCACAGCGTCCATGGCGTGAAGATGCGGCCATGCCGTGCGCGGATCACGGCTATTTCGGTCTCATGCATGAGGGGCTTCTGCTTCATCTGTGCTGCGTTGGCACCCGGGTTGCACCCGGAAGACGAAGGGCGACTCATTTCCAGGTGTGGAGTTGCCATGCACTGGCGCGCGGAAGGCGTCCATTGGCTGCAGTGATGGAGCGGAGATCGAAGCATATGTGATGCTCCCCCGGTATAATGCCCCACGAGGCGCATCTTCAGCTGGCCTGTCAAGTCCATACTTGACATATTGCAGCACGGGGCAGCCTATTCGTTTCGTGGTGGCGAGGTCAAATATTGAGGTGGCATAGAGGGCTGGTCATACCATTGCTCGGATTGTTACTCGCCGGAGTTGTCATAGCCGATCGTGTGGCCTGGGCATCGGTCGCCGAATGGCGAGAGGATCAGGCCACCAATCTCTGGCTGGGTTACACACGGGCTCCTTCGCAGGTTCCGGTGGGGCTGATCAGCTCGATCGGCCTGCCGAATCCAAATGGCCTCGTCCTGGCCTCGGAGCTTCTCAGCCGTCTTCCCAACGCCTGGTGGGTGAGCGCGTTTTTGGGTGTCCTGCAGGCAGCCCTCTTGGTTTGGTTGTGCTGGCTCCTGGCGGGCCCAAGTCGATTGTTCCTGCAAATCGTCGGTCCATTGCTGGCCTCGGTTCTTCTGCGAAGCTGCTCGGTCGAACTTGTTCTGCATTGGACCCTCATACCCGTCAACCTTCTTTTCTTCGCTGGGATCGTGATGTACCTTCGTCGCGGAACAGCCTGGGCATTGCCGCTCCTCACAACCGCGCTCGTCTTGGGTCCCGCGATCTATCTTGCCGGAGCATTGAACTCGATTTGCTACGCGCTGGTCATTATCGTGGTCGTTATCTCAAAACCTCCTCGGGGTTCCTGGCGGGCGCATGCGGTGCCCCTTACCATTTCCCTTGGAATCGTTGCCCTCTCGGTCTGGTTGACCTGGATTCCGTACTTCAGAGAGGTTGGTCCAGGTGGACTTAGGGTGGCCAGCGGTTTTTCTGGCCTGCCGGCCGCTGAGCGACTGATCGCTGCGGCTGAGTCCATCCTACGATTCCCGCTATGGTCCGTGGCCCGGTTCGCAGACTTCGGCACAGTCCCACAACTGCCACCCCTTCAAGTCGGCAAGCGAGTCCAGTCTGCGAGGGTCTACTCTGCGTACCTTTGGTCGATTCGTATGATAATGCTGCAGGGCGTGCTCAGTTACCTGCTCATCGCGTTCGCGGCGATCCGAGCCGTGGCGAGGAGGCTGCCAATTCACAGACTGGTCGCACCTGCGGCCGGCCTGAGCGGCGCGGTGCAGGCTTTGATGCTGCTCTTCGTGATGCTTTCATATGCGATCGGGCCTCTGCTTGGCGCTGAGCTTTGGGCACGCGGCGAACGCCTTGATGAGGCCGTCCAGTTCATTCCGTTCCTCCTTATTCTCTGGTTTGGCGCGCCGCTTGTGGTCGACCTGCCTGAACGATTGCGGAAGACAGCGGGAGTTCTTACGGGTGGCATTGCGATCTTCGTCTCCGCCTTGAGTATGCTGCTTGGTTTTGCAATCGTGCGGAATAACCTCATATATCAGGGCAGGGCGTTGATCGCCGACGTCCCGTTGCGGGACAAGATGAACGCGGTCAAATTCATTGCCACGGACTGGAAAACGCGATCTGCAAGTCCTCAGATCCCCGTCGATTACGACATCGCCGGACGGCGATGGGCACGCGTCCCGCGGTTCGGGAAGCACTATGAGAAGTGGTACCCTGCCCCCTACACGCTCGGCCGAATCTATGATTACTTACTCCTGCGTCAGTACGGTCTGTGGAACAGCCAGGAGGGCATACAGGCACGAGAATTTGGAAATGGTAGATACCTCCTCACGTACGCCTTCGAGCCGCCACCAGCGGCCGCCGGTCATCCAGTCCGCAATTACCTGTTTGGAAGGCTCCGCGTGACCGTCGTCTCGGACCGCTAACCCTGAGAAGCGGGTCGACGGGCAGCCGCCTCGAGCACAGCTAACCCCCGAACTCGTACGTCGGCATGCCCGTGACATCTGTTTCCATCCGGAACACCCCGCCCGCATGCGGAAATCGGCGGAAAGAGGCGCCGTCCGTACCGGCCAGGGCCGTGGTGATGAACAGCTCGTTCATGCGCGGCCCGCCGAATACGCACGATGTCACGTTCATGGCTTCGACCCCGAATTGCGCCAGCAGCGTCCCGTCCGGTGCCCATTGCGAGACCCGGCCTCCGCCCCACATCGCAATCCACAGATTGCCGTCGGTGTCGCTCGTCATGCCGTCGGGCCAGCCGAAACTCTTGTCGAACACGATGATGACGCGGGCGTTCATGAGACTGCCCGTGTCAAGGTCGTAATCGAATGCCAGCACCTTGCGGCTGGGCGTGTCGATGAAGTACATTTTCCGCCCATCCGGCGACCATGCCAGCCCATTCGAGATGCGCACGTGCGTCAGGAGCTTTCTGGCTCTTCCCTCCGCGGCCAGCGAGTACAGTGCGCCGCTGTCTTCCTTCTCATTGTGATCCATGCTGCCGGCCAGGAACCGCCCCCGCGGGTCACACTTGCCGTCATTGAACCGGTTGTAAGCGGGCTCGCCCCGCGGCGATGCCAGTCTGCGAACGGTCTTCATGTCGGGCTGCACCAGCCGGAAGCCGCGTCGCTGCGCCACGATCAGTCCGCCCGACTTGCGCGGCGCCAGGCAGCCCACGTAATCATCCAGCTGGAGTATTCGTTTTCCACCGGCATAGATGTGCCGTTCCAGCACATCCACCCAGTAGAGCGTCTGCGTCTTTGCATCCCACGCCGGGCTCTCGCCCAGCGTGGCGCGCGCGTCGATGTACAACTCCGGCAGCATCATAGGGGATGAGTCCGCGTGTCAGTCACGATGACCCTTGCCAATGTTACCACTGCTCCCATGCGGCGCCGTGCTTGTGGATTCATGCTTTCACGCGTATACTGCGTTTGGTGAATCTGCTCATCGCCTTCCACCACGTGACCCTCATCGATGGCACCGGGCGCGAGCCCATCCCAGATGCAACGGTGGCTGTGCGTGACGGCAGGATCGCCTACGCGGGCGAAGCGCACCCGTGGCTCCCCTCCCTCGAAGAAGACGTCCTCAATATCAATTTCGCCGGCAAGTACATTCTTCCGGGACTAATCGATTGTCACGTGCATCTGGCCGCCGGCGGCGAGACGCACGGCCGCGTCGATGGCGATGATGGCGTCGTCACGCTCCGCATTCTTCATAATGCGCGCCGCAGCCTTGCGGCGGGCATCACCACCATTCGCGATCTGGGCGGATGGAACGATCTTGAATTCGCCGTTCGCGACTCCATTCAACGCGGCGAGTTCTGCGGCCCGCGCCTTCTGCTGGCCGGCCGCTGTATTGCCGGCAGCGAGGCGGCCGCCGCGAAGTTCCCTGGCCGCTACAGCCTGGTCAGGGACGCCGAGGAGGTCCGCAAGGTTGCGCGCGAACACATACGCCGCGGCGCGGATGTGCTCGAGCTGGGTATGACCGGCAGCCTGCTCGTGCAGGATGACCAGCCGGTGGCCAAGCAGATGAGTCTGGAAGAGGTCAGCGCCGCGGTCGACGAGGCCAACAATGCCCAGCGCCGGGTTGCAGCGCACGCCCACGGGCTGGACGGCATACGCCAGGCCGTCCTCGCCGGTGTGCATACCATCGAACACGGCACCTATCTCCACAAGGGCCGCGATGTCGTCGAAGAGATGAAGCAGCGCGGCACATTCCTGGTGCCCACGCTCAATGCCGGCCGCGTCCTGGCCGAAGGTGGCACCTCCAGGGTTCCCGCCTGGATGCTTGAGCGCCTAAACGAGACCTATGAGGCCGCGCGCAAGTCCATGCGCCTTGCCTACCAGGCCGGCGTTCCTGTCGCCATGGGAACCAACGCTGGCACGCCGCTGAATCGACACGGCGAGAACGGCCTGGGCGTCCTCAGCTTGCAGCAGGCGGGGATGAAGCCCATGGACGCCCTCGTTGCAGCCACCCTCACTGGTGCCAGGGCTCTTGGCAAGGAGGCGGACGTTGGTTCCGTTGAGGCCGGCAAGTTCGCCGACCTCGTGGTGCTCGATTCGGATCCGCTCGAGGACCTCAACCGCCTTGGCGACAAGAAACAGATTCGCGCCGTCTTCCTGGACGGCAAGCTGATCGCGCGCCAGCCCACAGACTCCTACCCCAAGACCATCCTGGCTCGCGATGGTCTCTTGATCAACTAGGCCCAGACGATCTTGCTCAGATCACAAGGACAGCGCCCATCACTTGGGTCGCCGTATGACCGCGTCGATCACGCAGAATTCCCCCGCCTGGTTGAACGTATGCGTCGCCCGGATCTTTCCGCCGCTCGGGTCGAATGTGCCCGCCAGCTCTTCAGAGTAGCCCGTCTCGTCCAACCGTGTAATGTGATTGAACTTCAGTGAACGGCCGTATCGCCTGGACGAATCCTGGGATGGTCGTATCAACTTTCCATCTTGAACGAAGATTCTCCCCGCCGGCCGCGCCGATCCGATATCGCGCACGACCGGATTGGCGGGATGCGGGTGCCATGTTTCCGAAAGCGGGCTTGCCGCCCAGTACACGTGCAGAGCGTTCAAGCTCGAGCCGCCCTCGTCCTTGACATTAGCGAACAGCCACGCCTTGCCGGCGTGCTGGAGCAGCGTCGCATCCACTGCGTAGATATCGTGGAATAGGGTCCTTGCGTGCTCCCATTGGTCGGGAAAGCGTGTGCAGCGATACAACTCCACCGTCCGGTTGGCGGCGGATTCCGGCAGCATGAACAGCCTGCCCTCGTATTCAAAGACGAACGGATAGGAAAGGTGGTACTCGCGCTCCAGCACGATGCTTCGGGAGGTGAGCTTGCCGTCCGCGTCCAGCTCCAGGCACGCGATGTGGCCGCGGCCCGTTGCATACATCTTTTCTTCCACGAACACGAAGTAGTGCCCCTCCCGCTGTAGCACAAATGGGTCGCCCCAGTCCCGGTCTTTTTCCGGCACCAACGGCGTGAAGCCCTCCCAGCGCAGCGAGGTGTAGTCCATTCCGCGGCCCGTCAGGATCACCCATTGATCGATGTAGAAGGCCGAGGCCAGCGTCTTATCCAACTTTCGCACGATGCGCTGAAGCAGGTTGGGCTGCATCATCGCTCGGACTCCAGCGTGCTTTCCCCGTCCGTAAGCACATACAGGCCGCGCGGTCGATCGCCTTCCTTGTCGAAGGCAAAGTCCGTCACGATGTACCCCAGGGCAAAAGCCGACTCGAAGAATTCCCGCGCGAAGAAGCGCCATGCCCGCGCAACCTCCAGGTCCGCGGTTCTTACCGCCATGAAATCCGCCGGGATCTCGGCCGCCAGCAGCTGATCCTGCAGCGCAGGGATGCGCTCAGGCGGCAGCGGCAGACCGCGCGCGTCCGACCGGATATCGTACAGCGGCTGCACGCCCATCCGGGTTAGTGCGGCCGGCGTGAGCAGCGGGCGCGCCCGCTTGCTGAGCCGGCGTTCAACCCGGTGCGTATTTAGCCACCAGTCCACCTGGAAACGATCCGATGGCAGCCCGGCGTTCAACGCGTCGCGCATCTCGCCATACTCCGAGCGCAGGTAGGTGGAGCAGACCGCGCCCAGCCGGCTGATATTCAGGTGGGCATTGCGGCTGAGCAGCAGGTCGTACGTCCAGGTGATGTGGTCCAGTCCCTGGTGTCGCACCACCTGCCATTGGGCGCGTTTGAGGGCAAATCCCAGCCCGCGGTCACGATGCGAAGGCAGCACGGCGGCCATGTGCGAGCAGTGTTTGGGGCGCGGTCCATCCGGCGTCGATTCGAGCCCCGGGAATCCGAAGACGAAGCCGACCAGCCTCTCGTCCTCGAAGGCTCCCAGCACCACGCCGCCGTTATGTACCGCCGCGATCAACATGTGAGCCGGAACGATATCCGTCTCGCTGCCGGGCCACACGTCGCGTTGCAGCCCCTCGGCCGCAGATAAATCCTCGGGCGTCTCCAGCATGCGGATGGTCGGGTCGGTCATGATGATGGTTTCAGGTGGTCGGGCGCGGGTCTTTGGCCCGGCAGGTTCGCGCCGCTAGCCCCGGAATGAGCGCATTCGCTCGAGTGCCTTCCGCGTGGCGGAGGAGGTTCGCCGGGAGATTCCCTCGAAGGCGGTCGTCAGCCAGGATTTGTGCTTCAGGTAGTCCAGGCGATAGGTGAAGCGGGCCGGCATCAACCCGAAACCCCGCGTCAGGTTGTCGACCGCGCATGTGCGGCTGACGGCAATGTAATCCAGCCAGAAAGAGGACACGGGATAGTTGGGCACGAACGATTCAAGCGTTACCACCAGGGCCCGCAGCAGCACCGGGTGGATCTCGAAGAGCCGGCGCGGCCTGTGAGTCACCTGCATGATGGTCTCGATGACCTGCCGAACCGTGAAGTACTCGCTGCCGCCGACCTCGTAAGTGCGGTTGATGGTCCCCTCGTCGTCCAGCGACCACATCAGCACTGTGACCAGGTCTTCGATCCACAGCGGCTGGATCACCGAGCGTGAGCTGCCGGGCAGCGGAAAGACGAACGGCGAGGCCCTCAGCAGGCCCTCCAGGCCGGTCGTGAAGTGGTCCTCCGGTCCGAACACCACGGCGCTGCGGAAGATGGTGTGCGGCACGCCGGAGCGCCGGATATGTTCTTCAGCGATACCCTTGGCCTTGAACACCGGGTAGCCCGAGGAGCGGCTGGCTCCCAGGTGACTCACGGTGATGATGCGTTTGACATTTGCTTCGGCGGCCACCCGCACCAGGTTCTCCGTGCCGCGCATATCCACCGCCAGTAGGTTGGCATTGCGTCCCTGCCACTCCGCCCCCGCCAGGTGGAAGATCACGTCCACGCCGCGCAGCGCCGCCCGGATCGCTCTTTCATCGGAGAAGCTCACCACGGCCACGTCGATCGGCCGCCCCTTGGGGAGCCTCGGCGATCGCCGAGACGGACGGATCAGGACGCGTACTTCACGCCCTGATTCCAGCAGTTGCCGCATGAGCGCACGCCCGATGAATCCCGTGGCTCCCGTAACCAGGATCATGCAATGGATTATAGCTTGCCCGGTGCAGGCGGACCTCAACTACAGGTTCGCCGCCGCTATATGAGATCGAGAGTTGCGGTTGCTATCCCTCGGGTAAGTCGGGGTTTTGGAGATGGTTGTGAGTGTTTGCGCTCAAGCGATGACGAATCTGGATTCCCTGGCATCTGTTTAGCCCCTCGGTTTCGGTGGCGGCAACTTACCAACCCGCATCCTTGTGCAGCCTTGAGTGCCGTATAATCAGTTAGCGCAATTAACAAGGAGGAAACATGGTCGGAAAAAAGGCAGGACGCAAGGGAGTTAGCGCCGCTCAGGCCCGCAATCGGGCGGCAAGAAAAGGCGGACGCGATGATCGCAGCGACGCCGCGAATGTCCGCCGGGCGGACAAGATCGCGGCAGCCGAGAAGAAGGGCAGCTGCCTGCCGAAGCTGGGCATGTTCATACTGCCTTTCATCGGTATCGCTGTTTTGCTTCTCTACAAGTAAGCCGACCTATCCAACGCCGCACGGCTCACCGGGTCTGATACGAACGCGCCTCACGCGCGGGCGCGCCCACGCGAGATATCATTAAACAAACACGCCCTCCATTTCGGAGGGCGTGTTGCCTTAGCTATGGCTCCTACTTCGCCGGGACCTTGCCCGCCTTCTGCGGCGCCGCCACGCTGAAGGTCAGTCCATCCTTGCCGCGCTCCACCTGGATCGTGTCCCCCTCGTGGAACTCGCCCGCCAGCAGCTTCAGCGCCAGCGGATCCTGCAGCTCCCTTTGGATGGCCCGCTTCAGCGGCCGGGCCCCAAAGGCCGGGTCATATCCCACCTCGGCTAGGTACTCCCTGGCCGCCTCGGTCACCAGCAGGCCGTAGCCCTTGTCCCGCAGCAGGTTCGCTGCCCGATGCAGCTGGATGTCCACAATAGCGCCCAGGTGCTCCTTGCTCAGGCTGTGGAACACCACGATCTCGTCGATCCGGTTCAGGAACTCGGGCCGGAAGTGCTCCTGTAGGGCTCGGGTGATTTCCTCCCGGGTCGCGGCATGGCCGGCCTCCCACAGCTGGCTGCCCAGGTTGGAGGTCATGATCACGACCGTATTGCGGAAGTCCACCGTCCGCCCCTGCCCGTCCGTCAGCCGCCCGTCGTCGAGCAGCTGCAGTAGCACGTTGAAGACCTCCACGTGCGCCTTCTCGATCTCGTCGAACAGCACCACGCTGTACGGCCGCCGCCGCACTGCCTCGGTCAGCTGCCCGCCTTCCTCGAACCCGACGTAGCCCGGAGGCGCGCCCAGCAGCCGGCTCACGGTGTGCTTCTCCTGGTACTCGCTCATGTCGATGCGGATCATGGCACGCTCGTCGTCGAACATGAACTCCGCCAGGGCGCGCGCCAGCTCGGTCTTGCCGACGCCGGTCGGCCCCAGGAAGATGAACGATCCGATCGGCCGGTTCGGGTCCTGCAGACCCGCGCGTGCGCGCCTCACCGCGTTGGATACCACGCGCACGGCCTCTTCCTGCCCCACCACGCGTTGGCGCAGGTTGTCTTCCATGTGGATCAGCTTCTGCGTCTCGCCCTCCAGCAGCTTGGATACCGGTATGCCAGTCCAGCGCGCCACGATCGACGCGATCTCTTCCGCATCCACTTCTTCCTTTAAGAGCGGCTGCTCGGACTGCATCTTCTTGATGCGCTTCTCAGCCTCCTTGATCTGCTCCTCCAGCTGCCGCAGCTCGCCGTAGCGCAGCCGCGCCGCCTTCTCCAGGTCCGTGGCGCGCTCGGCGCGCTCCATCTCGGTGCGCGTCTGCTCCAACTTCTCCTTCAGCGCCCGTAGGTCGCCGATAGCCAGCTTCTCCGCCTGCCAGCGTGTGGTGATCGCCTTGGAGCGCTCACTTAGCTCCGCCAGTTCCTTCTCCAGCGTCTGCAGGCGCTCCTTTGAGCTCTTGTCCTTTTCCTTCTTAAGCGCCTCGCGCTCGATCTCCAGTTGCATGATCTCGCGGTCCACCACGTCCAGCGCCTGCGGCTTGGAGTCGATCTCCGTGCGCAGCCTGGCAGCCGCCTCGTCGATCAGGTCGATGGCCTTGTCCGGCAGGTGCCGGTCAGCGATATAGCGGTGGCTGAGCGTGGCCGCCGCGATCACGGCCGCATCCGTGATGCGCACGCCGTGATGCACCTCGTAGCGCTCCTTCAGCCCGCGCAGGATCGAGATCGTGTCTTCCACGCTCGGCTCCTGCACCACCACGGGCTGGAACCGCCGCTCCAGCGCCGGGTCCTTCTCTACGTGCTTGCGGTACTCGTCGATGGTCGTCGCGCCGATCATGTGCAGCTCGCCGCGCGCCAGCATGGGCTTGAGCATGTTGCCCGCGTCCATGGCGCCCTCGGCCGCACCTGCGCCCACCACCGTATGCATTTCGTCCACGAACAGGATGATCTCGTTCTGTGCGTCGGCGATCTCCTTAAGCACAGCCTTCAGCCGCTCCTCGAATTCGCCGCGGTACTTCGCGCCCGCCACCAGCGCCCCCATGTCCAGCTGCACGATGCGCTTGTTCTTAAGGCCCTCGGGCACATCACCGTTGACGATGCGCTGCGCCAGCCCCTCGGCGATGGCCGTCTTGCCCACGCCCGGCTCGCCGATCAGCGCCGGGTTGTTCTTCGTGCGCCGCGAAAGGATCTGCACGACGCGGCGGATCTCCTCATCCCGCCCGATGACCGGGTCGAGCTTGCCCTTGCGCGCCATATCGGTCAGGTCGCGGCCATATTTCTCCAGCGCCTGGTACGTGGACTCCGGGTTCTCATTGGTGACGCGCTGCGAGCCGCGCACCGCCTTCAGCGCGCCCAGGATGGCGTCTTTCGTCAGGCCGTGATTCGACAGTCGCTTGCCCTCGATGGAATCGGTCAGTCCGAGCAGCAAGTGCTCGGTGGAGACGTAGTCGTCCTGCATGCCCTTGGCATAGCGCTCGGCCGCGGCCAGCACGTCTGCGCTCGTCTGCGCCAGGCCCACTTCCACGCCGCCGCCCTGTATCTTCGGGTGCCGGTCCAGCTCGTTCTGCAGCTCCAGCCGCAGCGCTTGCGGGCTTCCGGCCACCTTCGTGACGATGGCGGGCACCACGCCCTCATCCTGCCGCAGCAGCGAGATCAGCAGGTGCGCCGGCTCGATGGCCTGATGGTTAAGCTCGCGCGCCAGCTCCTGCGCCTGCAGGATCGCTTCCTGTGATTTCTGTGTGTACTTGTCGAGGTTCATGGCAGCCTCCCCTTCAAGATAAGTTCCGCACCAGTATAAGCATCCAGCATTGGAAGCATGTTAGTGAGACGTAAGAATGCGGTAGGGGCCCAGGATAGGTGCCGGCTGGAAGCTCGCTCGCCCGAAAATCGCGCCGATGGGGAAACTATGAGGGACAATGGAGAAGACGGCTAGAACGCGGCGGAGGCGAGGAACAATCGAATTCCAGGAGTGGATTCTGCCAATTGAATTGAGAGACTGCGGGCAGGAACAATGGCGCAAGCAGGCGCGACCTGGTGTTCTGCCCGGCGAAGCCGCAGTTGCCTCCCCCAGGAATCAAGACCTCCGGGCTCTCGCCCGGAGGTCCAAATCCCAGCTGCTTCCCCTCCCCGCCTTCGCCCAGGACATCACGGGCACATCACATGGGCATTAAGCCACCCCCCGCCATTCACCCTGAGCAAGATCGTGATGTTATCGGGGTACGGGTAGGGCCCGACAAAGCGCAGGTTGATCGTCTTCGTGTCTGCCTGGTTGAATGTCACGCTGCCGGTGACAGCTGGCGACGGTGCGCCGCCGCCGGGACTCTCGAAATAGCCTGCGGAGATCTGCCCGGCGCTGGAGTCGATCTCATAGCTGGCCGTGGTGGGGCCGTCGGCGGTGATCTGCGCCCGGACGAAGTAGGTCGAGTCAGCCGTGCAGATGGCCCCGGAACCTTGTTCGAGATCAATGCCAACCGAGGCATTCGTTACGTTCCCGACAGCCCCGCCGCTGCCATCCCTCACCGCGATCTTGGCGTAGAACGAATTCCCACTTGCCCCGCCGGCCACCGGCATGAGGCTCCCGTTCTGCCCCTTCAGACCCCAATAGGATGCGTAGTTGCCGTTCTGGACCGGGGAGGTCAGGGGAACGCTGACGTTCACGGTCTCGCCGGGTGCGACCGTCTGGCCCGGCTGGACCATCGAATAACTGGGCTGTTGAATCATCGTGGCTCCCGCCCCCCATATGTAAGACACCAGGTAGCCGCTGTCCCAAGTGCACGAACCGGCATTCTTCAGCTTCCATGTTTTCGTGAATGCCGTGTTGGCATGGACGACGGTCCCATCCGGTATCGTCACGTCCGATACAAATGCCGCCGCGTCGGTGCACGCTGCACTGGTGGGTGCTGCTGTGGGCGCCGCGGTAGACGCAGGATTTTCAGCCGGCAGCGTAAAGACGGCGCTCACGCCGTTGGCCGTGACGGTAGAGCTGACCGCCGGCAGATTCCGGGTGTC
>DATDCZ010000017.1:0-15464 GCA_036524055.1 Anaerolineales bacterium
GCGTGTGAGCACTACGCTGGCACCGAAACAAAAGAGGAGGGCAGGCGTCAAATCGCCTGCCCTCCTCTTTTCATCGCGCCTTCCTGCGCTCTATTCCTGGCCCACGTCCAGCAGCTGGGGTACCTTGACGACCTGGGTCAGCGGCATTTCGGTGTGCTCATGCTGATGCAGGTCCGCATGCACGTCCAGGTAATGCCCGGATTTCTCGGCCTTGGTCCGCAGGTAGAACGCGTTGTGTGCGTTGGGAGCCGTGACCACGGGGATGCGCCCCCGGACAATGACACCGTTCTGCGACAGGTCGTGGATCTTGCGCGGGTTGTTCGTCATGAGGCGGATCGACTTGATCTTGAGAGAGAACAGCATGTGCGCAGCCACGCTGTACTCGCGTTCATCATCGCGGAAGCCCAGCGCCAGGTTGGCCTGCACCGTATCGTAACCCTGATCCTGCAGCCCATAGGCGCGGATCTTGTTGACCAGGCCGATGCCGCGCCCTTCCTGGCGCATGTAGAGCAGCACGCCGCGCTCCATCTGTCCCAGGCGCTTGAGGGAAGCCTCAAGTTGGTCACGGCAGTCGCAGCGCAGTGATCCGATGACGTCGCCGGTCAGGCATTCGGAATGCAGCCGCACAGGCACATCCTCGGCGCCCAGCACGTCGCCGCGCACAATGGCGACATGTTCTTTCGCGTCACGGTTGTTCTCGAAGGCCACGATGTGAAAGTCGCCGAAGCGCGTGGGTAATTCCCCGATGGCTGCGATGCGCACGCATACCTTGTCGGGGCCCACGCCTGCGCATTCGTGCGCTGCATTTTCGTCCAGCAGTTGCTGGATCTGCATGCTGCTAAGTGACATCTCTGCTCCCTTGTGTTCTCGGCGTGCCCGTTGGGTCGATCATGATCAAAGCACGCCCGTCTAAATGGTCATACGAAGATTGTAGCCTATCGGATCTCCCCGTTGGCCGTCGATTGGTGCCTCGCTGCCTTATTGCCTATTCTGTCACAATGAGGGCGAAAAGTAGGTCACGACGCAGGCAGTGCCGTGTTGCCCGGGTCCTCATATTTGTAAGGAGTGATTCGTCCGGTGACGACCGCGGGAATACGGTTGAGGCATCCAGTCCGCGCGCCTCTCAGGGCGATTGCTCAGCTCTTGGACGCATTCGTGATACAGGACCTTACCGATATCAACCCTGGGCTCTTCGTCAGGACCCAGGCTCTCGACCCGCTTGCATGGCACCGCTGCGCGCCGTACAATGTTCGCGAGGGCGGACCATCACCAGACTCGCCCGGCGAGAGTGTGCCCGATCGGAAAAGATGACCGTCTCATCCCGGCAGCGACAGCTGAAAAGCAGGCCCCTTCCCTGGCTCCTCGAGGACCGGGATCCGGGGGTGCGTTACCTGGCGCTGCGTGACCTCGCACAGGCCTCCGGCACGGAACTGAAGCGCGCCAGAACCGCGGCGCATAAACGCGGCCCGATCGGCGTCATCCTGCGCCACATGCAGCCGGAAGGTTTCTGGGCAAAGTCGGGGCCCGGCTACAACCCCAAGTATCGCTCCACTGTATGGTCGATGATCGCGCTGGCGCAGTTGGGTGCGTCCATCCACGAGGACGCGCGCCTCGCGCGCGCCTGCGACTACGTGCTCAGTCATGCCTCGTCGGAGGACGGGCGATTCACCGCCCTCACCTCCGGGGATCCCGCGGGGACCATCGATTGCCTTCAGGGGAACCTGTGTTGGGCGCTGCTGGAGCTCGGCTGCGAAGATGCGCGCCTGGACCGGGCACTGGACTGGATGGCGCGGTCCGTGACCGGCGAGGGCGTTGCCCCTTCCTGGGACACCACCGCCGCGCGCCGCTTCCTGGGTTACAAATGCGGTCCCACATTCGCCTGCAGTGTGAATGCCGGGTTGCCCTGTGCCTGGGGCGGCGTGAAGGTGATGCTGGCACTCGCGCGCGTCCCGCGGGAGCGCCGCACGCCCGTCATCCAGCGCGCCATTCATCACGGCGTCGATTTCTTCCTCAGCATCGATCCGTCCACGGCCGACTATCCAACGCGCAAAGGCGACAAGCCGAGCCGCAACTGGTGGAAGTTTGGCTTCCCGGTGTTCTACGTCACCGACCTGATCCAGCTTGTCGAAGCGTTCGTCGCGCTCGGCTACGGCGCAGATAAGCGCCTGGCGAACTCGCTGCGCATCATTCAGGATAAGCAGGATGCGAGCGGCCGCTGGTCTTTTGACTTCGACTACCTCAACGGCAAGATGTGGCTCGACTTCGGCAGGCTGCACCAGCCTAACAAATGGGTGACGCTGCGGGCGCTGCGGGTGCTGATGGCAGATGCACGCTAGGTTCCCAATGCCCCGCCAGCCATAATTGACTAAAAGCACCAAATAGAGAATAATGGTCTTGGGAAAGCGCCCCTTTCGGGCCTTTCGGCATGCGTCCAAGTCCCCCGACCGGCACCGTCACGTTTCTCTTCACTGACATCGAGAACAGCAGCATCATCGCCCAAAGACTCCCGGAAGACTGGGAGTCGTTGCGCGAACGCCACAATACCATCTTGCGTGCTGCCATTGAGGGCAACAATGGTTATGTGTTTAACGTGCCCGGCGACGCGTTTTGCGCGGCATTCCACACCGTCCGTGATGGTCTCAAGGCTGCGCTGCGAGCCCAGCGTGAACTCCTGGCGGAAGATTGGGGAGAGGCGCCAGTTCACGTGCGCATGGGCATCCACACCGGTGAAGCCCAGGCACAGGCGGGTGATTACAAGGGCTATCTCACCCTGACGCGGGCCCAACGGGTGATGTCGGCAGCGTACGGCGACCAGATTCTCTTGTCGAATCCCAGCGCTGAGTTGTTGCGGCAGCAACTCCCCAACGATGTGAGCCTACAGGACATGGGCGAACATCGGTTCAAGAGCCTCCTAAACCTCGAGCGTATCTGGCAGGCGATCACACCGGACCTGCCGCAGCAGTTCCCGCCGCTTTCATCCCTGAACGCCATTCCCAGTAATCTGCCGCCTCAACTTACAAGCTTCGTCGGCCGCGAAAAGGAAATCGCCGATGTGCGCGAACTGCTCCAGACCCGCCGCCTGGTCAGCCTCACCGGATCCGGCGGTACGGGCAAGACCCGCCTTGCCCTGCAGGTCGCTGTAGAGGTGATGGACTCCTTCAGAGATGGTGTCTGGTTCGTCGAACTGGCGCCGCTTTCCGAACCGAGGTTGGTACCAAGCACCGTCGCCTCCACGCTTGGGATTCGCGAGGAGCAGGGCCGGCCCGTGATGGCAACGTTATTGAACTGGCTCCGCGGGAGGCGGATCTTGTTAGTGCTGGATAACTGCGAGCATTTGATTCAGGCATGCGCCGAACTCGCCGACGCGGCACTGCGAGCTGACAGCGAATTGCACATCCTCGCCAGCGGTCGCGAAGCACTCGGCATCGCGGGGGAGTGCGCCTATCAGGTGCCTTCGCTGGAGAGTCCCGATCCGGCACAGATTTCGCACATTCCCATCCGCGAATTGGCACATTTCCCCGCTGTTCGCTTGTTCGTGGAGCGCGCCCGGGAGAGCCTGGCAACGTTTGAGCTTGATGACTCCAATGTCCTTGACATCATCAAGATTTGTCGCCGCCTGGATGGCATCCCCCTCGCTATCGAGCTTGCCGCTGCCCGCGTTAAAGTGCTCAATGTCGGCCAGATCGCACAGCGGCTTGATGATCGCTTCCAGTTGCTGTCAGGCGGCAGTCGCACGGCACTGCCGCGGCACCAGACACTGCGGTCGCTGATCGATTGGAGCTATAGTCTTCTATCTGAGCCGGAGAAGGCGCTGTTCCGGCGCCTTGCTGTGTTTGTCGGCGGATGGACACTGGAAGCAGCTGAAGAAGTCTGCCCCGGCAACGGGATCGAATCCTTCCAGATCCTAGACTTGCTGGCGAGGCTGGTTGACAAATCCCTGATCGCGGCGGATGCCGCTCACGGCGAGGCCCGCTATGGGATGCTGGAAACCGTCCGCGAGTACGCGCAGGAGAGACTCTCGGAGTGCGAAGAAGTGGACGCCGCGCACAACAGGCACCTGCAGTACATCCTAAGCCTTGCCGAACGGGCAGGCGCCGCACTGGAACGACGGGATGAGATCGTGTGGCTCCGGCGGCTGGACCTTGATCAGGACAACCTTCGGCTGGCCTTGTCTTGGGCATTGGGCCTGCGAGATCCTGAGGTGGCATTGCGCCTCGCCGGAGCTGCAGAGTGGTTTTGGTGGAGCCGGGGCATCACTCGTGAGGCTGAGGAATGGCTGCGGGCCGCGCTTTCCATGCCAGGCGCAGAGGTGGCCACAAAGGGCCGTGCCAAGGCCCTCACGAACATGGGTTGGTACCTCTGCCTCGCCGGCGAGATGTCCGCCGGTCTGGGCTTTCTGAGGGAGAGCGTGGCCACTAGCCGAGCCATTCAAGAAGAACAGGCTCTGGCGGAAGCACTCACCTGGTTTGGATTCATGAACTCCATGCGGAGCGACCCCGCCTCAGAGTGGGCAGCCCTCGAGGAAGGGCTCGCGCTGGCGCGCAAGCTGGGCTACAGGCCGGGGGCAGGTCGGGCGCTGATCGGCATCGGGCAGGTGAAGCTTGCTCAAGGCGATTACGTAGCCGCAGCGGAGGCATTCGCGGAGGGCGCGAGCCTTCTGAGGGAAACGGGCGATGGGAACAGCCTGGCATTCGCGGTCCGGCGCCTTGGGCACTTGGCTCTTCGACAAGGCGACTTCAAAAAGGCGTTCGCTCTGTACAGCGAGAGCCTAACCATTAACGCCGGGATCGGCGATAAACAGGGCGTCGCGAACTGCCTAGCGGCGATGGCCTCGCTGGCATGGAAGTTGGGCAAATCCACGCGGGCCGCGCACCTCTACGGCGCCACCGCCGCCGTCCTCGAGTCGTTCAACGGGCAGCTCATACCTGCCGATCAGGCCGAGAATGATCCCTACTTGAGCCAAACCCTCGCGGCTCTCGGTAATGACGCCTACCAGCGGGCCTATTCTGACGGCCATGCGATGGACCTCGAGACCTCGATTGCGTTTGCATTGAAGCTGGACGGGAACTAGGTCTTCCTGACAACGCGTTGATTCCGGTACAGGATTGAATTCCCTCGCAATCGGGGTAATATGAAGGGGGAAGGACATACCATGATGCCGAAGTCCCAATTGAAGCCAGAGACACTCTCGTGGCTCCTGCAGCCAGACGAACCCGGTGTCCGGTACCTGGCCCTGCGCGACCTGGTTGAGGATTCCAAGCCGGCCGAGCTGCGCCAGGCTCAGAAACAGGCTCATGAATCCGGGCCCATTGCCAACATCTTGCAGCGTATGAACAAGGCCGGTTACTGGGCCGCACCCGGCGCGGGCTATTACCCCAAATACCGCGCCTCTGTCTGGTCAATCATTCTGCTCGCAGAACTGGGAGCCGCAGCCAGCGATGATGCGCGCATTCAGAAGGCCTGTGCCTACCTGCTGGAACATGGCCTCACCGACATGGGCCAATTCACGGCCTCGGGCGCACCCTCCGGAACAGCCGATTGCATGCAGGGGAACTTATGCTGGGCCATGCTCGAACTGGGCTGCGACGATGAGCGGCTTGGCCGCGCCTTCGAGTGGATGGCGCGCACCGTCACCGGCGAAGGCCTCGCCCCGGTCACAGATCGAAATGCACCCGCGCGCTACTACTCCGGCAAGTGCGGTCCCGATTTCGCCTGCGGCTCCAACAACAAGCTTCCATGCGCCTGGGGCGGCGTGAAGGTGATGCTTGCACTCGGGCGGCTCCCGAAGGACCGCCGCACACCGCTCATCAAACGCGCCATCCAGCGCGGCGTGGACTTCTTCTTCAGCGTCGATCCGGCATTGGCCACCTATCCTTCCGGGTGGGCGGCCAAACCCAGCGGCAATTGGTGGAAGTTCGGCTTCCCAGTCTTCTACGTCACCGATATGCTGCAGATCGTCGAGGCCCTCGTGGCGCTCGGCTATGGCCGCGATCCGCGCCTGGCACACGCGCTTCAGGTCGTCCGGGAGAAGCAGGATGCAGAAGGCCGCTGGGCGCTCGAGTACGACTACACTGGCAAAACCTGGGCGAACTTCGGTCCAAAGAAACAGCCCAACAAGTGGGTCACGCTGCGCGCCTTGCGCGCTCTGAAAGCGGCAGCGAACTGAGAGAGGGGAGGCTGTATATGAAGAATGTCTTTGAGAACATAGGCAGGGTCGTCCTCTTCCTTCTGGTCTTCATCTCCTGGATGTGGGTGGTGGTGCAGCCGCTCTCGCCCCTCATCAATCTGGCCGTCATCATTGGCGCCGTGCTGCTCGTATTTCCCCTGGTGTCGGTCGGGCGGGTTCTGCTGGACCAGGATCCCCGGCCGCGCAGCGCGGAGTGGCTGACCACCTTTGTTCACGCGGTCCTGATGGCAGCCTTCGGCGCCGCAGCAGTGCGCGCCGGCATGACCTACGAGGCGTGGCGGCTTTGGGTCATACCCATCCCGCCGGCCATCGGTTTGATCCTCGCCATGGTCACCGGAGCCGCCGCCGTACTGGCTGTCCTCAACCTGGCGCTGCGCGGCCTTGGCGCGCCGTTTGCGATCGCCCTCAGCAGCCGCCTGGCCGTCGACTGGCTGTATGCGTGGACACGCAACCCGATGGTCCTGGCCACACTCGCCTGCGTCCTGGCGATCGGGCTGTGGATCCAATCGGCAGGTTTCATCCTCTGGGTGCTCCTGCTGGTGGCTCCCGCCCTGCTGTTTTTCGTCAAGGTATTTGAGGAGCGCGAACTGGATATCCGCTTCGGCAAAGCCTATCGCGACTACAAGGCTCGAACCCCCATGTTGATCCCGCGGCGCCCGGCCGCGCAGGCGGCGCCAGCCCTGGCCCGCCCTCGTTCAAAGGCGCGCACGAAGGCGGCCGCGAAACGTACGCGTCGCAAGTGATGCGGGGCGCAGCACTCGTCCCGCCATCCCATCGCCTGCACTAATATGAAGAGCTTCGGGAGCAGTAAAGCTCCCGAAGCTCTTTCTTTCGCAACCCGTTCCTGCTGTCAGCGGCGTCTGAGCACCAGCCTCACCGCGTTCTTGACCACGTCCGCGGCCAGATGACTTTGCACCGGAAGATTGGTCATGCCGCGTGGATCGGAGGCGGCCTACTCCGCGAGCAGCGATTCTTGTTCGCGTCGGAATTGCTTCCGAAAAGGGAAGGCTAGTCAGACGCCGCCTGCCAGAGTCCGCCTGCGTGGCCAAGAAATAGGGGGATGGAATGGCGGGGTGACATTCAACATGATTCAAGGTGACTTCCGACTGCTTCCTTAGCAGTCTCTAACTCGAATTCATTGAATCCTTATGATAAATCTACTTAATCTCCATGTGCGTGTGTCGGCCCTGCAGATAAAGTCCTGCGGAAATCCGATGCACATCGTAGCGATTGGGGTCAGCCACACTGCCTGCCCACTCCACCTGCGGGAGCGCCTTGCCTTACACGAGGAGCAAATTCGGACAGCGTTTGCCCTCCTAAGTCATGGGGAACGATCACAGGGCCTCGCGGAAGCAATAATCCTTTCCACTTGCAATCGAATTGAGGTTTATACAGTCTCCAGTGAGGTGGACTTCTCCGGACTAGAGATTGTTCTGTCGGAGTCGAGCGGCGTCCCTCGCGAGCAGTTTTCCGAATATGTTGAGCACCGGGCGAACCTGGACGCAGTGCATCATCTCTTCAGAGTTGCTGCGGGGCTTGAGTCGCTCGTTCTAGGCGAGGCCCAGATCCTGGGCCAAGTGGTGCGAGCCTTGGAGTTGGCTCGCGGACAGCACATGGCCGGAGGCGTGCTCAACCGGCTGTTCCAGGCTGCCATCCACGCAGGCAAGCGTGCCCGCACGGAGACGGGCATTGGCCGCCACCCTGCATCGGTTTCGTCGCTGGCCGCTTCGCTGGCTGGGCGATCGATGCAGTCCGTCACGGAGGCGCAGATCCTCGTCCTTGGCGCCGGCGAGATGGCCGAACTGGCGGTGGAAGCCCTGCGCAAACGTGGCGTCAGTCAAGTCACAGTCCTCAACCGGACGCTGGAACGGGCTCAGGGCTTGGCTGCGCGCTGGAATGCCAGGGTCGCGACGGCAGATGGCCTGGAGGCAGCCATCGCTGCGGCCGATATTGTGATAGCGTCCACCGGCGCGCCTCAATTTATTGTCACCAAGGAGCACGTCGCACAAGCCATGCAGAGGCGCCCACAGCGGCCGCTTCTGCTGATTGACATTGCTGTCCCACGAGACATCGACCCCGAGGTTGCGCACATCTCGCATGTCAAGCTCTACGACATCGATGGGCTGAGCGCGCAACTTGAGGCATCACTCGAAAGCCGCAGCGCGGAGGTGCCGCAAGTTGAGGCGATTCTGCAGGAAGAGCTCGCATCTGTGGAAAGATTTCTCCGGTCGCTGAACCTCCTGCCGATCATTGCCGAGATCCACAAGCAGGCCGAGACAATCCGCGCTGTCGAACTAGAGCGGACACTTCGCCGAATGCCTGACCTCACCGACGCGGAGCGAAAGCGTATCGATGCAATGACTCGCGCGCTCGTCAAGAGGCTGCTGCATGCTCCCACGCATCGTCTTCGCTCGGAGGCGGGCTCACCGCTCGCTACTGAGTACGCCGCCGTTGCGAGGGCGCTTTTTGATCCCTTTGCTCAGCCTCTCGATTCTTCTGGGGGAAATGAGACGCAGCCGTCCCTGAACCGACTTCGCCTGGAAGATGGTGCGTACGACACGCCATGACGGCATCATTGACCTTCGCCACACGTCCCTCCATCCTTGCCCGTCGGCAAACCCAGTGGGTGATCGCCGCACTGCAAACGCTCCATCCGGGTCTAAGGTGCGAGGAGAAGATCATCACTACCCACGGTGACCGCGTGCTTGACAAGCCGCTCCCCGAAATTGGTGGCAAGGGGTTGTTCACACAGGAATTGGAAAGCGCCTTGCTGAGTGAACGGGTGGAATGCGCGGTTCATTCCTTGAAAGATCTGCCCGTCGAGGATCCAGATGGACTCACGATTGCCTGTGTTCCGGAGCGCGCCGAGGTCCGCGACGTGCTGATCTCACACTCCGGGAAGACGCTGCGGTCGCTGCCTCAAGGCGCTTCTGTTGGGACCTCGAGCACGCGCCGGGCCGCCCAGGTCCTGTCTCTTCGCCCCGATCTCGGCACGCGGGACCTGCGCGGCAACGTCGAGACGCGCCTCCGAAAGGCGCTGAATGGCGAGTGCGACGCCATTATCCTCGCCGGCGCTGGATTGAGCCGGCTGGGCCTGGAAAAACATGTCACCGAGTGGCTTGCGTTCGGCACAATGCTTCCTGCACCCGGACAAGGCGCTCTGGCGGTGCAATGCCGCGCCGACGATTTGCCCACCCTTACCCTGCTGGCCGGTTTGGAACATGGCGCCACACGCAAAGCCGTCACCGCCGAACGTGCATTCTTGCAGGTGCTGGGTGGAGGCTGTGCGGTGCCCGTGGCGGCGCTTGGAAGATTCGTTGGGCCCCAGGGATCGGAACTCGAGCTCACGGGTCTGGTGATATCCGTGGATGGAAGGACCGCGATCCGCGTCTCGCAACGGGGTAAAGATCCCGCGCAGCTCGGTGAGGACCTGGCGCAGGAAGCGTTGGCGCGAGGAGCCGGTAAGATCCTCCGGCTGAAAACCGCGCCGTGAGCGTATTGTACTGACAATGAAGGTCTTGATTACGCGCCCCCGCTCGCAAGCCGACGAATTCGCAGCCAAACTGCGTTCTGCAGGATTCGAACCGGTATTCTTCCCCGTTATTGAGATTCGACCGCTGGACAACAATGCGGAATTGGATGACGCGCTGAAACGGCTGAACCTGTACGCATGGGTGGTGTTCACCTCGGTAAACGCGGTGCAATTGGTTCTCGGGCGGCTCCCGTCACAGGAAACTCATCCCTCCTTCAGGACTACAGGGACCGCGGACGCGCCCAGGGTTGCTGCCATCGGACCCAGAACCGCTCTCGCACTTCAAGCCCACGGTATTACTCCAGACTTCATTCCTGAAGAGTATGTTGCGGAGGCCATCCTACCCGGGCTTGGAGATCTGCGGGGCCAGCGAGTCCTGCTGCCGCGCGCCGAGATCGCCCGCAAGGCGCTGCCCGAAGCTATTGCCGCCGCTGGTGGAAGTCCCCACGAGATCGCGGTGTATCGAACCATGCCGGCAGAAGTGGATCCAGTTGGTTTGGCCGCGTTGAGATCGGGCGTAGACGTCATCACGTTGACTAGCCCCTCCACTGTGGAGAATTTTCTGGCAATTACCAGGGAGAACGGGCTGGATGCGTTGGATCTGCCCAATCATCCACTATTTGCATGCATTGGGCCCATCACGGAGCAAGCGGTCCTGGAGGCAGGACTGGCGAATATTCTTACCGCATCGGAGTTCACGACAGATGGTTTGGTGGAGCGCCTCAGTCAGATCGCACGCAGGTAGGTGGAGCTTGGAATTCAAGGGTTCGCTCGGCTCGGAAACGACGAAAGGATGACCATGCTAAAAGAGATGCAGACCTCCCGCCCGGCGAAACTCGCGGCTTCCCACGCACAACTGTCGAGCCGCCCACGTCGACTGCGCGCCACACCCGGGTTGCGCGCCATGGTCCGTGAGACCGAACTGCAGGCGCAGCACTTCGTGTATCCCCTCTTTGTGCGGCATGGGACCGGGCGCAGCGAGATCCGCTCCATGCCGGGAGTCTTTCAACTCTCGGTGGACGACGCCGCGCAAGAGGCCGAATTGGCTGCCAGCCTGGGCGTCAACTCGGTGATGCTGTTCGGCATTCCCGCGCAGAAGGACCCCATCGGACTGGAGAATTTTGCAGAGGACGGCATCGTCCAGCAGGCGGTGCGGGCGATCAAGATGGCCGTGCCGGAAATGGTGGTGGTAACGGATGTGTGTCTGTGCGAGTATACCAATCATGGGCACTGCGGCATCTTGAACACGGGGGCCGACTTCCAGAGCGGCTTGCCCGAGGGGTATGTGCTGAACGACCCCACCCTGGATATCCTCTCGAAAGTTGCGGTCTCACATGCCGAGAGCGGCGCGGATATTGTCGCTCCCAGCGGGATGATGGACGGAATGGTGGCAGCCCTCCGTTCCGGATTGGACACAGCCGGCTATGAACATCTGCCCATTCTGTCCTACGCGGTTAAGTATGCCTCGTCGTTCTATGGGCCGTTTCGCGAGGCCGCGGAGGGTGCTCCGAAGTTCGGCGATAGAAAATCTCATCAGATGGACCCTGCCAACGTCCGCGAAGCTCTGCGCGAAGCGGCACTGGATGTGGACGAGGGCGCGGACATGCTGATGGTCAAGCCCGCGTTGGCATACCTGGACGTGATCCGAGTGGTCAGGGATGCTTTCCCCGAGTATCCGCTGGCGGCCTATAACGTCAGCGGCGAATACGCAATGATCAAAGCCGCGGCACAGAACGGCTGGGTTGATGAGAAGAAGGTGACTCTCGAAACGCTGACGGCCATACGACGGGCGGGCGCGGATGTGATCATCACCTACCACGCACTTGAGGCAGCGCGCTGGCTGCGCTGAATCTTACTGACAGGGAAGAGCCGAGGTGAACAGATGGTGACCAATAACGGTACTGATGCACCCCGCGGTCTGTCGTTCACAGGCCGGACTCTTGCGCCGCAGGCATTGGAGGAGAGGACCTACCAGAACGAGAGGATGGTCCATGCGCACTTCGACATGGCTCCGTTCACAATCGCCTGGGAGGTGACGCGGGCCTGCGCGTATGCCTGCGTGCATTGCCGCGCCGACGCGCAGCACCGGCGTGATCCGCGCGAGCTCTCCACAACCGAGGCCAAGGCATTGATCGAGCGTTTAGCCGCCTTCGGCAACAATCCGATTCTGATTTTCACGGGCGGCGATCCGATGATGAGACCAGACCTATTCGAGTTGGTTGAGTACGCCGCCGCCCGGGGGCTGCGTTGCTCGCTGACGCCAACCGCGACGGCGCTGCCCACGACGGAGCGCCTGCAGAAAGCGCGGGAGGCAGGTATTCGCCGGGTAGCGCTGTCGCTGGATGCGCCGCGTGCCGAGATCCACGACGACTTCCGGAAGGTGAAGGGTTCGTGGCAGAGGACTATGGACACCTTACACAGAGCGCACGACGTCGGCTTGAGTGTGCAGGTCAACACAACGGTGGCAAAGCACAATGTAGATATCCTGCATGAGATGGTTCCATTCATCCAGGAAGTCGGCGCGGTGCAGTGGTCGGTTTTCTTCCTGGTGCCCACGGGACGCGCGATGATAGAGCAGATGGTTTCCGCTCAGCAGCACGAGAAAGTGTTCAACTGGCTTTACGATTTGGCTCAGACCGCACCCTTTGACATCAAGGCCACGGCTGCCCCGATGTTCCGCCGGGTGGCAATCGAGCGCAAGAGGCAGGACACCGGTGGAGCCCCCGTCACGTTCCAGAGCGCCGGTTTCCAATACGCGGACGGGCTACACCGACCGACCAAGGGAGTGAATGACGGCAACGGCTTTCTCTTCATCTCTCACATCGGCGAGATCCAACCTAGCGGATTCCTGCCCGTCACCGCGGGCATGGTGCGCCAGGACGACGTGGTGGATGTCTACCGCAACTCGCAGATCTTCAGGGATCTGCGCAGCCCCGATAAGTACAAGGGTGTTTGTGGAACATGCGAATACCGCGACGTCTGCGGCGGCCAGCGCGGCCGCGCCTACGGCATCACCGGCGACTATCTTGAATCCGATCCCGCCTGCATTCTTGTGAGTGGAAGCTAGAAACGCGCAGGATTTCCAGATGACTCTTCCGCAAGGGCAACCACGGTTTCTGGCTGCCTGCCATCGACAGCCTGTTGACTGCACACCAGTGTGGTTCATGCGCCAGGCCGGCCGTTATATGCCGGAGTATCGCCTGATCCGCGAGCGGTACTCGCTGCTCGAGATCTGCCGCCAGCCAGAATTGGCCGCCGAGGTGACCCTCCAACCAGTGCGAGCACTGGGGGTGGATGCGGCCATTCTATTCGCCGACATTCTCTTGCCGGCCATCCCACTCGGCGTTGGCCTGGAGTTCGTCAAGGGGGAGGGGCCCCTGCTGCCGAATCCAGTGCGCAGCATGGACGACGTCAAGCGCCTGCGGCCCGTTGATCCGGAGGCTGACCTAGGCTACGTGATGGACGCCATCCGCTTGCTTCGCCGAGAGCCTGGCGGTGTTCCGCTCATTGGCTTCAGCGGCGCCCCCTTCACGCTGGCTTCATACCTGATCGAAGGTGGTTCCTCGCGCGAGTTCGTCAGGACGAAAATGATGATGTACACCGACCCGCCGGCATGGCACGCGCTGCTGGACCGCCTTTCAACTGTGCTTTCAGAATACGTTGCCGCCCAGGTCCGGGCCGGCGCACAGGCCGTGCAGGTATTCGATTCGTGGGTCGGCGCGCTCAGTCCGCAGGACTACGAGACGTATGTGTTGCCCTACTCACGGCGCGTCCTAGAGTCGGCGAAAGCCCAGGGTGTGCCGGTAGTCCACTTCGGGACAAATACGGCCTCGCTGCTCCCTCTGATGAAGCGCGCAGGCGGAGATGTAATCGGACTGGACTGGCGTGTCGCGCTCGACGACGGCTGGAGATCCGTCGGCCACGATGTCGCAATTCAGGGGAATCTCGATCCGGCCGCGCTGTTTGCTCCACTGTTGGAGATCCAATCGCGAGTACATGACATCTTACGACGCGCCGAAGGCAGGCCCGGGCACATCTTCAATCTGGGTCACGGTGTACTGCAGAACACGCCCGTTGAGAACTTGAAGGCTGTAGTGGATATCGTGCATGAATACTCGGCCTTGCGTGAGGCGGCCCCGCAGGGAATGAGCGTATGAACACTCTCGGACCTGTTGCGGCCCTGACTGCCTTTCTCAGCATCTGGTTTGGCCACGTTGCAGTCCGCAAGATCGAATCGATTTCGCCAACGGTGTGGCTCCCCACTGTCATGTTTGCGGCTTCCGGGATCATCATGGAGTACATCGCCCTTATGGTGCGCAGCCGGGAACTGGAGGCCATCTGCGGCATTCTTGGCATCACGCTCATCTTTGACGCGTATGAATTCACCCGCCAGCAGCGACGCGTCCGGAAAGGACATGCGCCGGCTAATCCCGGCAACCCGCGTCACTCGCGCTTCCTGGCGGAGCCGAACTCCCGGGCCACAACCGTCGACCTGCTGAAACGCGAGCCTCGCGACTCCTAGGTGCCCCTATGAATTCCATGCGATCACAAACGGCGCATCAAGGTAGACCATGAGCGCATTTGGAGTTGTTATCGGCGTGATAACCCTTGTCATCATCGGCCTCGGCTTCCCGCTCGTCATCCGCGGCGAACGATACTTCGGGTATCGCTGGTGGCCCTACATGATGGGAATTGGAGCATTGATCGTCGCCGCTTCACTGTTTCTACGGAACGATTGGCTGGCGGTCGTCGTCGGCGTTGTCGGCTCGACCTTCGTTTGGGGTTCGACTGAATTGAAGGAGCAGGCCATCCGCGCGGAGCTGGGTTGGTTCCCTCACAACCCCGCCTCCGGCAAGATCAAGCCGCCCTTTGAATCTGTAATCAAGAAATGGAAGGCGCCGCACCTGTAAGGCCTCAGCCTAACAGGCCCAGCGGCAGGACCAGCATGAGACTGATCATTGTCGGCGGCGGAATCGCCGGGCTGTCCGCCGCGTTCTATGCCGCGCGACGCGCGCCTCATGCCGATGTCACGATCCTGGAATCTGGGCCGCGATGGGGCGGCAAGATCGTCACTGATCGTGTCTCCCACGAAGATGGCCGTTTCATTATCGAAGGCGGTCCCGACACTTTTCTTGCGACCAAGCCCTGGGCTGTGGCTTTGTGCACTGAGCTCGGACTTGGCGACCGGCTGCACGGAACGAATCTGCACCAGCGGAACACGTACGTGCTACATGACGGCCGTCTTGTGCCATTGCCCAATGGCCTGGCGATGATGCTGCCGTCGGACATCAACTCAATTCTGCGATCGGGGCTGATTTCGTGGATGGGCAAGGCCCGCATCGGGCTCGATTTCTTGCTGCCTGCAAAAGGTAATCGGCAGGATGAATCTCTCGGCGGGTTCGTCTCGCGCCGCCTAGGTCGGGAAGCGTACGAGAACTTGATCGAACCGTTGATGTCCGGCATTTACGCCGGCGATGGGGATGCACTCAGCCTGGCGTCCACCTTCCCGTATTTGCGGGATCTCGAACTCCGTTACGGCAGCCTCGCCCGCGGTGCCCTGGAGCTGCGAAGACAATCGAACGGCCGGGCGTCTCTAGGCTCACCCTCCGCCTTCCTCACGCCAACCACCGGCCTGGCTGAGATAGTCGAAAGCCTGGTCGAGCATCTCACCGCACGCGGCGTCTCCCTGCGTCTGAACACAACGGTGCAGGCGCTGGAGAACACCGCGGCAAACACGTGGAGCGT
>DATDCZ010000018.1:0-6714 GCA_036524055.1 Anaerolineales bacterium
ATGGGATCCATCTTTGCGACGGTCGAAGAGTTGTTCGTCGGGCTGCAGACTGCGACGGATGCCTCCGGGACGCTACTCGGCAAGAAAGCCATCGCGGCGCAGACGCAGCACGCCAACCAGTGCAGCCCGCCTTCCAGGCCGAGATGCGATGGTGGGTGGCGCGCCCGAATCTTCCCGCCAACACCGCGGTGTTCGTCGCCGGCTTCCCTGGTCTCCCGGAGGTTCTAGACGCTATCGATGCCATTGCGGTGGCTCCTTGATAGGCTCCAGCCCCCATAGGGGCGTGTAGGGTCGCTGTAGGGGGCAAAAAGCGGCGAAAAACCTATGGAAAATGAGAGACCTGTGCTATACTGCGCCCAGCTTAGGTCCAGTACGGTCATTTTGAGCCTCCAGGCGCCAGTCCGGTAAGCGGGGCTGGCGCTCCCTGTACTTATGCGCATATGAAGCGTCCAGCGAAGCGGGCAACGAAACGGGCGGCCAAGAAAACCCCTAAGAAACCCATGAAGCGGGTGGTCCGACGCCCTACCAGGCGTCCGGTTCGACGCGCCGCGCGTCCAAAGGCCAGGAGGGCCGCCCGAAAGGCAACCCCCAGGGCTAGCAAGAAGGCCTTTCGCCGGGGCGATGCGGTAATGCACTGGACCTACGGGCTTGGAACAGTTGTACGACTGGAAAACCGGGAGCTGCTCGGCCACAAAACACTCTACTACGCCGTC
This sequence comes from Anaerolineales bacterium, assembly GCA_036524055.1. Classification (GTDB taxonomy): domain Bacteria; phylum Chloroflexota; class Anaerolineae; order Anaerolineales; family Villigracilaceae; genus Fen-1038. The sequence continues at coordinate 714 of DATDCZ010000018.1, forward strand.
CAGGTGGGCGATATGACGGTATGGGTCCCGAATGATGACCAGCTTTCAACCCGCTTGCGCCGTCCCAGCACGAAGGTGCAACTGAACAAACTGCGCACCCTATTGAATAAGCCCGGAGTGCCCCTGCCTCAGGATCGGCATGAGCGCAAGACCATGCTCTTCGAAATGCTGAAGGATGGCCGCGCTGAGTCGTTGTGCAAGGTGATCCGCAGCCTGGTGGTGTACGGCAAGAACCATCCGCTCAACGATAACGACCAGGCGCTGCTGAAGAGAGCCCAGACAGCACTGCTCGCGGAATGGAGCCACGCGCTGGCGACAACGCCTGCACAGGTCGAACTGCAACTTCACAAGTTCATCGGCATCGCCGCGCCCATCGTGGAATAGCGTGCATCCAACAAAAGAACCAGAGAGCCTGGCGCAATGCCAGGCTCTCTTGCTTTGAAATAGATGTGCCGATGCTCTAACCCAGGTGCATTGGCATGATGACATGCAGGAACTGATCGTCGCCGACCGGCTTGAGCACGCCCGGCGCATTCGCGGCAGACATTTCGATGGCGACGTTGGGCGTCCTGATGACCTCGAGCGCTTCGCGCAAGAACTTGACGTTGAAGGCGATCAGCACGCCGCCGCCGTCAACCGTGGCCTCGACGATAGTCTCGTTCTTGCCCGTTTCCTCCGACATGGCCGAGATCTCAAGCTCGCTGGGTTGCCCGCTGCCGGCGGCCTTGATGTTGACGCGCGCCACGTTCGAACCTTCGCGGGCAAAGATCTCAGCCTGTTTGCACGCTTTGAGCAGCGCCGAGGTCGAGACCAGCGTACGCGTGGAGTGCTTGCGCGGGATGATCTGCTGGTAGTCAGGGAACGTGCCATCGATGAGCTGACTGGTTACCTCGATGTCCTTTGCGCGGAAGACGACCTGGTTGCGCATCTTGGGAATGGCCATTTGCACGATCTCTTCGCCATCCGGCGCCACGCGGGCCAATTCCATCAGAGAGCGGGCGGGGATGATGGCATTGATCGCCGTGGGCGCTGGTTCTCCAAGAGTGGCAGTGCGAACCGAAAGCCTGAAGCCATCGGCGGCAGCCAGCGTGAGCTTGGTCTTTTCGGCCTGGAGGAGCACCCCCATGAGCACGGGCCGCGCCTCGTCGGTGGAGGCAGCGAAGGCCACCTGCTGGATCATCTCACGGAACTCGGCGGTCTTGAGCTGGATGGCGCCGTCCAGGTCGGCCGGCGGGGTAGGTGGGAATTCCTGGGCATCAATGCACTTGATGTCCGTAGTAGATGTCCCACCGCGGACGTTCAGCGTCTGGGAGCGCGTGTCGAGAGAGAGCATCACCTGGTCGGACGGCAGGGTGCTGATCAGGTCCGAAAAGGTGCGCGCCGGGACCGTGGTCGAGCCGTTTTGCTCGATGCGCGCCGGGATCCAGCATGTGATGCCGAGTTCAAGATTTGTGGCTGAAAGGCGCAGCCGACCCTCGTCGGAGGCGATGAGTATGTTGCCGAGTACGGGGAGGGTGGAGCGCGCCGCCACAGCGCGTGAGACGAGGCCGAGGCCGTGGGCGAGTTTTTCTTGCGAGACAGTGGCTTTCATGGGCGGGCCCTCTTAGCCGGATATGATGACGCAGTATAACATCGGAACACTGCTGCCAGCCCGGGTCAGCGCATGAATGCTGACATCAATGAACCGCCGATCATGAGAATGAGCTCGACCGCGAACAAAGCCGCGGCGATGTACACTAGAACCATCCAACCAGTGCGCTTTGTCGGCCTGGCCGTGCCCTGACCCTCCGCCAACTGCCGCACGGCGGTGGCGGCCCTGTGGACAGGATCCGCGTCCAGGGCGCCGGCCCAGTGGAGGTTCCCAGTCTCGTCCGGGACGATAATGCGCTGCCCGCGAAAGGTACGCACCCACTGAGGCGCGTCGAGCAGCCGGCTGCCGGCGAGGACCATGGCATCGAACTTGCCGCGCGGCATGTGGGCCGCCAACGTCACCGGCACGTGGGGCGCGACGCGAGCCATGGCAGCCTTGACCGACTCTCCGAAGCCCGCGCCTGAATCGACCACCAGCAATCTGAAGGCTTTCTGTTTCGCGGCCAGGGCCACGGCTGCCGAGCGGCCATCGCGCCGCATGACGACCAGGTGGTATGCCAGAAGAACGGCGAAGAGGACGAAGAGCTGCAAGTCGTTGAGGACCGTCGTGACGAAAGTGCTCTCCCGGTGACCGGCAAGCGCCGTGTTGACCAGCTCGAATACGAGTGCAACGGCAAAGATCATGCCGCCAATTACACCCGCAAACAGGGCCAGGTAGAGATAGGCGCGGCGGACGACCGAACGACGTGCGTGGTCGCCGGTATCGGCGGGGGCGGCAACCTCGGACTGCAGCTTGCGCCACACCACGAGCCAGAGCGGTATCCAGGCGGCGATCACCGCGAGGGCGCGGCCGAGGTTGGAGCGCAGGGTGTCGTCGAGGGCCAGCACCCCGCCCGTGAAGCGCTGGATGATGAACTGGATCAGCATGGCGACGCCGAAGAAAGTGCCGGCCAGGCCGACCGCAGAAAGAATGTAGTTGTAAACGCGCTTCATTCCTGACCGTCGCACCGGCTCCGCGATCGAGTCGATATGACGGTTGAGCCAGTGGCCGTAATAGGCCCAGACGGCAGTCAGTGGAACCCCAATCGAAAGGGGCGAACCCATCCTGTTGATCATGTCGGCGGCTGTCATGCGCACACCCAGGAGCGCGTCCAGGAGCACATGCAGCACCGTAGCGCCGGTGGTCAGCACGGTGATCACGCCTGCCAGTGCCAGGAGATATAGAATGGCAGGCCTCAGGTTGGAGTCGCGTTCTCGTTCGTCGCCCAGCGAGTTCTGCACGATGCCCCAGGTGTAAACCCACAGCGGCGTGCCGACGATGAGCAGGGCCAGGCCGTTGACGATGGTTTCGCGCGTCATCTCTCCAAGCATGCCCGTGGGAACGAAGAAGATGTAGCGCAGGATTTGCTGCGCGCCAAACAGGGTCATGACCAGGCCGTAGATTACCCACACATAGCGATAGAGGCGCCGAACGTCCGCGAAGTTCTCCGTCTCCTTTAGCGCAGGCCACTCGCGACGCAGGATGTTCCAGAAGTACAACGCTACAAGGCCGTTGATGACGATCGCGATCAGGTTATCCAGTGCCGTGCCGGTGGAGCCCAGAAGCGCCCGGCCGACCTGGAGGCCCAGGAGCTGGATCAGCCCGCGATTGAGCAGCGCAAATACATTCTGGATCAGTGGAATGAGAGTGGCCAGGAGCATGCCGTAGAAGAAGATGGCGCGCAGGCTGGCGCTGCGCTCCTCCACGTCGGAGGCGGCGAGGCGCTGGGCCCATCGCCAGTGGAACAGGAAGATGGGCAGGCCGACCACGGTCAGGGCGAGGGCTCTGGCCAGCACTTCCGCCGTGCCGCCCACGGTCTGGCTGACCATGGAGCGCAGCAGATTGATCAGCCCCCAAATCACCACTTCGATGCTGATCAGGGCGACGGCGTAGACGTACAGACGGCGGACGGTCTTCACTGCAGCCTCCGGGGATGGGATGACCTCGGTGAAGCGGGCTCACCGCCAGAGCGGTCGGGGCGCGCAGAGGGCATCTTTATTACTTGGGGGTGGCCTGGTACCAGCCGAAGTCCCACAGGTTGTAGGCAGGCATGGCGGAGATCTTCCAGGCGCCGTTCTGACGGACGAGCTGGGCCGAGCCGATGTTGTTGTAGCCCGAAGAAAATGGATCGCCCGGTGAGTACACCATGACGACTTCGACAGTGGCGGTATCGCCAGCCACCTCGGCAGCCCCGATGTTCACTCCGTTCTCACCAGGCACAAGGCGGCCAACGGCGAATGCCTGGCGGAAATCATCGAACATGGGCTTGTATTTGAGATCGGCCAGGTAGCTGTAGGCCTTGTCGTAATCCTTGTTCATAATGGCGAGCACGTAGTTATGGACCACGTCGTCGGGTCCGAGTTCGGGCCGATAGGCGGTCTGCTGCTGGCGCGTGAAGAAGACGACAAGCGCGGCTACCACGAGCACTCCGATCCCGACGAGGATTCCAAGCAGGAAGCGGTCCTGTTTCATGCAAACCTCCCAAGGTTGACTCCATTGTATGGGGGAAAGAGGCTGATGGCAAGCAGACGGGGATGCGGCACTTGGCAGATCGGTGATCCATGGTTTGGCGAGCAGCGACCCCTTGCAGCGATATGCACGGCGAATTAGGATTGGGGCTTCTGTCGGAGGGAAGAGTGGCTTTCACTGTGCACGTAGAGAGTGGCGAGAAGAGAACCTTCGCCAGCGCAACCGATTGGCCGGGGTGGAGTCGCAGCGGCAAGGATGAGGCCGCGGCCTTGCAGGCGTTACTGGATTACGGGCCGCGCTATGCCAAAGTACTGAAGGGTAGCGGGCTGAAGTTCTCGCCCCCCGCCAGACTCTCGGAGCTAGAGGTCACCGAGAGGCTCAAGGGAGGCAGTGGTACGGATTTCGGCGCGCCGCAAAGGGCGCCAGCAGCCGATGCGGCGCCACTGAATGACAAGGAACTTCAGCGCCTGCACGTGATCCTTGCCGCCTGTTGGCGCTACTTTGATGCCGTCCAGAAGCGCGCCAGGGGCAGAGAATTGCGGAAAGGCCCACGCGGAGGGGGTCGCGATCTGGCGAAGATGGTGGACCATGTCAGTGATGCCGAGGCCGCGTACGTTGGGGCGCTCGGTTGGTCGCCGGCCTTGGGCAAACCTCAGGCAAGAGACAAAGGAATGGCCGTAGTACGGGAAGCAGCCGTGGAGGGGATGCGGGCGTCGGCTGCCGGGAAGATTCCAGCGGTCGGGCCACGCGGCGGCAAGCGCTGGTCGCCAAGGTATTTTGCCCGGCGGGCGGCCTGGCATGTGCTGGATCATGCCTGGGAGATCGAAGACAGAATCGAGTAGGTTCCCGGGAGGCCCCCAGATACACTGGCATCCGGCCCAACTACCCCAGTAGTGGCCCTTCATATGTGGGTCCGGCTGAGAACAAGAAAGATCCAGCTCTAGAGCTGGATCTTTCTTGTTCTTGGGTCTTCCTGAATGGTTATGGACGGTTATACTTTCTTCTTGAGTACGGGTAGGCCGGTCTTCATTTCAACGACGTCGTAGCCGGCAGGGACAGCGTCCATGACGCCATCCTTGATCTCCTTCGCGAAGAAGAAGAGGACACGCTCCTTGCCGCTAGCCGCCATCTGCCGACGAGTATGCAGGTAGTAAGTAACACCCTTGGAATTCGTGAATGAGTACGCCATCTTCTCTCCTTTTGAGGTTGGGAACATACTTAGTCTAGCACGGATTTTCTACGCCTGTCAACAAGGACTTTCGGGTCATGTCTAGACAAATGATAGTAGCAACTACGCTTGAGGAACTGGCTACAGCCAGGGCACTACTCGAGAATCCGCTGGGTTTCGTCCCTACGATGGGGTACTTGCATGAGGGGCACTTGTCCCTTGCCAGGCGCGCGGGTCAGGATTGCCGAAGTGTAGCCGTAAGTATCTTCGTCAACCCCACCCAATTCGGGCCGCAGGAAGACCTTGCCAAGTATCCAAGGGACCTCGAGCGGGACTTGCGATTGCTGGACGAAACAGGCGTCGACCTGGTTTGGACGCCTACGGTGGAAATCATGTATCCGGACGGCTACCAGACTTGGGTGGAAGTCGAGAAAGTGACCCTGCCGCTGGAGGGAGCGCAGCGTCCGGGGCACTTCCGGGGTGTCACAACGGTGGTCACCAAGCTCTTCAATGCAGTCCAGCCGGCAAGAGCGTATTTCGGGCAGAAGGATGCCCAGCAAGCGGCCGTCCTTCGACGCATGACGAAGGATCTAAGCTACCCGATAGAGATTGTAGTGTGCCCGATCGTACGGGAACCGGACGGGCTGGCGATGTCGAGCCGAAACGTGTACCTGAGCCCCGAAGAGCGAAAGGGAGCAACCGTCCTGTACCGGTCACTACTGGCGGCGAAGGAT
>DATDCZ010000019.1:0-8460 GCA_036524055.1 Anaerolineales bacterium
GCGGGCGGCCTTGGCGGCCACAGCGGCAGAGCCTGTCTCCGGGTGGCGCAGAACAATCACGTCGGCGTAGCATTCCAATGTGCGGACAGTGTCCACCAGGCTCTCGCCCTTCGTGACCGACGAGTACTTCACCTCGTTGATGGGTATGACGGAGCCGCCGAGGCGTTCCATGGCCGAAGTGAAGGAGGACGAGGTTCGGGTGGATGGCTCATAGAACAGGTTAGCCAGGATCTTGCCCTTGAGCAGGTCGAAGGTGCCGACGCGTTCGACCATGGTGCGCATCTCATGCGCGACGCCGAAGATGTACTCGAGATCTTCACGCGTAAACTGGTTGACCGACAAGATGTCCTTGCCGTACCAGGGCGCGTTCCTCTGATCGCCAAACGGAAGATGGGGGTTACGGTTTGCGACGTGCATGCTCTCTCTCCTATCCGGAAGATCTAATGTCCCGGCCGAAGCCGGGTTTGACCAGGACCTCTCCATCCCTGAATGCCTCGGCGCCGCGCAGGACGACCTTGCGTACACGGCCCCGCACTTGCCAGCCCTCAAACGGAGTCCAGCCGCACCGAGTGTGCTGATCGGCGGCGCGTACCTCGAAGGTGGCGCCGTCATCCACTTCGATCCATGTTTCGGCCTGCTCCGGGAGGCCGAAAATGCGGCGCGGATTGATCACGCACTTCTCGACGACTTGATCAAGACTCAGACGGCCTTCATGGACCGCAGTCAAGAGCAGCGGTAGAGCCGTCTCCAACCCGGGGAAGCCTGGCGGCGGACTGTCGGAGTCTTTCTCCTGCAGGGTGTGCGGCGCGTGATCTGTGGCGAAGCAGTCGATGATGTCCAGGTTCTCCCACAGGGCATCCACATCGGCCTGGCGGGCCAACCGCGGGCGCACTTCGAGGCGACCCGGTCCACCTTGTATCTGGCCCATCCGAGCCGAATCTTCGGTGAGGAAAAGGTGGTGGGGCGTGACCTCACAAGTGACTTTGACACCGCGCTGCCGGGCCTCGCGGATGAGCAGTATCTCTTCCCGCAGAGAGATGTGGGCAATGTGAATAGACCGATCGTAGATGGCGGCCAGGAGGATGGCGGCGGCCATACTGCGGCTTTCTGCATGCACCACGATCGGAAGATCGGCCGGCCAGTGCTGAAAATGCGGCATCCATAGAGTCATATCATCGAGGCGCAATTCGCCGAAGGTCATGTCGAGATACATCTTGAGTCCGGCGGATCGTCGGGCGACTGCTGCGACGGCCTGTGCGTTGTGCGGGCCAGCTCCCACAAACTGGGCATAGTCGCAGCGGGCCTTCTGGCGCGCGGACTCAAGGCTGAGATTCAGGGTGGTCGCGTCAAAGATAGGAGGCTTGGTGTTGGGCATGGCCAACACGGTCGTGAAGCCGCCTGCCAGCGCCGCGGCCGTTCCGCTGTCCCAGTCCTCCTTGTGCAAGGCGCCAGGCTCGCGCATGTGAACGTGAGGGTCGACAAGGCCGGGCAGTCGTATCATGGGCAAAAAAAGAGAGCCGCCAAAAGCGACTCTCTGGTTCTGGAATAATGGTCTCGGGCTCCGGTTGCACCCGGAGTCACACGATGTATGTCGCGCCAAACCGTTGTCATGCCGGCACTAATTCTATGCACTTGGCTCCATGTGTCAAGGGAAGGCCCTATCGGACAATTGCAAGCCGAATACGGGACAATTGTCACTGTGGGTGAAAAATCGCGCATGTTAGAATGCCCGGACTTCAAAAAGGGAGCGTGGCATGGTCTATAAGGACATCAAGGTTCCTGCCGAGGGAGCAAAGATAGGCATCCAGAATGGAAAGCTGCAGGTTCCGGACAATCCGGTCATTCCATTCGTCGAGGGAGATGGGACAGGACGGGACATCTGGCGCGCATCTGTCCGGGTTTTCGATGCAGCCGTTGAGAAAGCATACGGCGGCAAACGCAAAATCCACTGGATGGAGGTGTACGCCGGCGAGAAGGCTTACAAGCGCTTCAACACCTGGCTGCCGGACGAGACGACCCAGGCGTTCAGAGAATTTCTGGTCGGCATCAAAGGCCCGTTAACAACGCCCATCGGCGGAGGAATCCGGTCACTTAATGTGGCATTGCGCAAGCTGCTGGACTTGTACGTGTGTCAGCGGCCGATTGCCTACTACCCGGGCGTCCCGTCGCCGGTCAAACACCCGGAGTATGTGGACATGGTCATCTTCCGAGAGAATACGGAAGATATCTACGCCGGGATGGAATTCGCGCAGGGCACGGAAGACAACGCCAAGTTCTCGGCCTTCCTGAAGGAAGCATTCCCCAAGGAATACGCAAAGATGCGATTCCCGAACACGAGTGGCATCGGGATCAAGCCGGTTTCCATTGAGGGGACCGAGCGTGTGGTGCGGGCGGCGATCCAGTGGGCGTTGTTGAACAAGCGGCGCAACCTGAACCTGATGCACAAGGGCAACATCATGAAGTTCACCGAAGGAGCCTTCAAGGACTGGGGCTACGCGGTGGCAAAGCGCGAGTTCCGCAACGACATCGTCACCGAGCGCGAGACCTGGATTCTGGGCAACCAGGAGAAGAATCCGAGCCTGAGCCTGGAGGAGAATGCGCGGATGATAGATCCGGGCTACGACATGATGTCACCGGCCCAGCAGGGCGACATCAAGGCAGAGGTGGAAGCTGCGCTCAAGCTCAAGCCCACGCACGGGGACGGCAAGTGGAAGTCCAAATTGCTGATCAAGGACTCGATCGCGGACGTCACGCTGCAGTTCGTGCTGATCCGTCCGAAGGACTACGACGTAATTGTGACGACGAACCTGAACGGGGATTACCTTTCGGATGCGCTGGCTGCGCAGGTCGGCGGCATCGGTATCGCTCCGGGCGCTAACATCAATTACGTGACCGGGCATGCCATCTTTGAGGCCACACACGGGACCGCACCCAAGTACGCCGACCTGGACAAGGTCAATCCTGGATCCGTGATCCTCTCAGGCGAGATGATGCTGCGCTACATGGGCTGGGGAGAGGCGGCGGACCGGATCGTATCCGGGATGAGCGGAGCCATCAACGCGCGCACGGTGACCTACGACTTTGCCCGCCTGATGGACAACGCCATCGAAGTGAAGTGCTCGGAGTTTGGCGACGCGATCATCAAGCACATGGGCTGATGCAGGGCGGCCAGAACCCAAGGCAAAAAGAGAGGCACACGCCGTGCGTGTGCCTCTCTTTTCATTGAGAATCCGGTCGAGAACTGTTGTGGTGATCGGGTGATCGCCTGCCGATTGTCGACGAAGGTCGAGTGCACCCGGCGATCGAGGCCTGCGCGCTTCTCACCGTCGATCCGCAGAATCAGCCAGCCGGCGTATAGCGCAAGGTCGCGTCGGGCTACTTGGTGACTTGAATGGGAAGGCGCATGCCATCCTCATAATGCCGGCGGATAAGGCAATTGAATTCCAAGTCAGTGCCCGCTGCGCTGGCTGGAAACGTGAAGTCCACCGAGACGCTTGTGCCAGGCGGAAGCTGGGTCTCATCAACCGCCAGAAGCGCCTGGGCCAGCGCCTCGCTGTAGCCACCCGCGACGGTTACAGGGGGTGAGATGATGAAGTTGTGTTCATGCCGCCCGCGATTGCTGATCACAAAAGTATAGAGCTGACCGGCTTTGAAGGTTGTCAGCGAAGCCGAAATGGTGTTGTCCACCAGCTTTACCTCGACCCGGGTAGCACCGCCGGCCGGAGTCTCGGTTGGAACGACTTCGGTGGCAGTCGGTTCGGCGACAAGTGTCGCAGTCGACGCCGCCGACGAGGCGGGTGCCGCAGGCGAGGCAGGCTCTGACGACAAGGCGGTGTCACTGGTCGGCCGCGGGCTGGCGCATGCTGCCAGTGCCAGGCCGCAAATCGACATAGAAAGCAGTGAAGCTCTTTTCATCCATGGTCTCCCGAAGGCCGCATTATATTCGAAGTAGACATGGATGGTCCTGATTTTCAGCGGTGGCAGGGCGTTCTCTCACCCAAGCCTAAAGAAAACTGCCCGAGTTGCTCGGGCAGCTCATGGTTTCTAAAGGGAGTTTATGGTGCAGGGGTTGTCACCGGGCCGGGCGTCGGCGTGACCGAAAGCGCGGCGGCATCGCCTGCCGTCTGCGGCATGCCTGCCATAATCCAACGCACGAATACGTCGATGATGTTCGGTTTGAGCGTGCTGGTAGGCGGCATGACACGGATCATCTCGGTGGCAGGATCCTTCGGATCCGGAATCGGGGTTCCCTGGATCACCTGCAGCAGATAGCTCTTGGGGTCGCCGGCGATGATGTTGTTGTCCTTGTTGTCACCCGTGGTGAGCATCTCCTCGTAGGTCGTCATGAGGTAGTTGTTGTTGGTCTTGCCTGCGCGGTGACAGGAGATGCAGTAGCGCTTGACGATGGGCTGGATATGCACGTCGTAGGATGGCACCTCCCCATCCGCGAGGGCGGGGAACAAGGGTTTGATCGGCGGAGCCTCAAAGCGGTCATCCCAGGTATAGCGCATGAAGGTCACGAGGTAATCAATTTCGCTCTTTGAGAGGCCCTCGGGGTTGAAGGCGCGACCGAACGGCGTCATCCCGGCATCCGGTCGGCCGTAGGCAATCACCTCGGCCATGGCGGCGTCATTAAGCGTGTAGAGGACATCATGCCCGTTGATGGCAGAGAGCTCTTTCCCCTCAAGGCCCTCCACACCGGTGATCTTGGTCACCTTCCCGTCTTCGCCATGGCACTCAACGCAATTGATCGAGTAGAGGTCCTGGCCGGCGACGATCTGATCGGGGAGCGTGGTGGCGACAGTGGTTTCTTCAGCGACGGCCTTCGGAGCCAGCCACAAAATGCCGCCGGTAAATCCAACCATCAGCGCGGCGGTGATACCAGCGGTCCAGATCATGGTTCGGGCCGGCGTATTTCGGAAGGCGAACGACATCAGAAAGAGCAGGATGAGTCCCAGACCGGGTACAACCAGGCCTCCGATGGCCTGCAGAACGCCGGGAAATGCGGAGCCTTCGGGAGTAACCGTGGGCACATCAGCCATCAGGGTCAGGGTGACGATGGCCACAACCATGATGGCCATCACCGAGATCGGAAGTATGCGCTTTCCATAATAGCGTGCAGGGTTGCGCTCCAGGAACGGCATGAGGGCGAGAACCAGGATGGCTATCCCGGGCACAACCACCGTGGCGAGCCATTCGATCTTGCCCAGCACGGGGATCTGGCCATATATGGCCAGGAACTTGAAGAGGAAGAGGAAGTACCACTCCGGCCTGGGTACGTAAGCCGTGTCGCTGGGATCGGCTTTGGGCTGTGCATCAATACCGACGAAGGTAGCCAGAAGCACAAGCAGCACAAAGATGCCGAGCGAGACAAGCAGGTCCTTGTAGATGCTATCCGGCCAGAAGCGCTCGCCCTTGTGGAGCTCCTGCTGGTAGCGGTCAGCGAGCCTCTTCCTGGCGTCGTCCTGCATGTCTTTTCCGGTGGGTGGCATGTGGGTGGTCATGGCCTAGTCATCCTTGCGCGGCCAATGCGACTCACCGTGCCGGATGACCAGGTATAGGTGAACGCCAATCAGCGCAGCCAGGGCGGCCGGCAGCATCCAGATATGCGCCGAGAAGAAGCGCGCCAGGGTCAGAGCGCTCAATTCAGAGCCGCCGCGCAGGGCTTTGAGAATGAACGCCCCGATCAGCGGAGCCGTACCGGCGATCTGCGTGCCGACCGTTGTGGCCCAATAGGCACGCTGGTCCCAAGGCAGGAGGTAGCCGGTGAAGCCCATCCCAAGGGTGAGGATGAGCAAGCCAACCCCAATGAGCCAGGTGAGCTCACGGGGGTACTTGAAAGAGGCCGTGACGAACACGCGCAGCAGATGAATGAAGACAACCACCACCATGAGGGTGGCGCCCCAGTGGTGAATGCCCCGTATCAGCCAGCCGAAGGCCACGCCGTCCATAATGTAGGTGATGCTGTCGTAGGCGTGGTCCGGTGAGGGCGTGTAATAGGTTGTGAGGAAGATGCCGGTCACTCCCTGGAGGATAAAGAGGAAGAGGCTGGCAGAACCCAGGGTGTTCCACCAGCTGCCTTTGGGTTCGGGGCGGTCCAGCACACTCTCATACAGCCCGTGCAGGCCAATGCGCTCGTCGAGCCAGTTGTAGATCCTTTTCCACACGGCTAGCTCTCCCTGAAGAAGATCTCGAGCACGCCGCCATCGGTCAGGCGGAACTCGCTATAGCGGTCGAGAGGGCGCGGCGGGGGTCCCCCGAGCACGGCACCCTCCAGGCTGAACTGTGCATCGTGGCAGGGGCAGACGAATGTCTGCGTCTCGTCATGCCAGTTCACGGTGCAGGCAAGATGCGTGCAACGACTATTCAGGATCAGGATGTCATTGGGATCATCCGATCGACGCACCGCGAAGCCACCGCGGGACGTGGACGTTCGCTCCCACCCATTGACTTGCACGCGCGTGAAAGAGAAGGGGTAAGGTTTGCCGACCTGCATGTCTGCGACATTACCGACGGGAACCCAGCCTTCTTTTCCCCCGCCCTTGAATGCCGGATCGAGCAGGTAGGCAATCGCCGGCAACCCCACCGCCGCGCCGATGAGTCCCCCGACAATCCCGGTGGTGACCTTGATGAAGTCGCGGCGATTGAGCTCGTTATCCGCCATCAACACCTCCAGTGCAGCTCCAAGGCATATCGTGGCTCACATGCGGGCAGCGCGCGCCACGATGCGATGTCAATTGAGTTAGAATTATACGGCGCAGCCCGTACTACGTGAACGGTCACGGATTATAAAGGTCGGCAGCACCGCCATTCGAGGACGTGTGGACTGAATTGCGATGATAATTGTCACTTTTACAGAGTACGGTGCGGGGGTATTCATGGCGCCATGCGAGCATACACCAGAAGACCGGAGGCATAGATGAGGCTGACCCGAAGCGTCGGCCTGGCGACCGCGCTGCGATACAAGGGGCAGGGCCCGATGCTGACGTACGTGCTGCATCGGATCGGCGGCCTGGGCATGGCAGTCTTTGTCACCGTCCACATTCTTTCAAGCCTCCTGGGCGGAAAGACCGGCGTGTGGCTGAACTCGATCTATGAGAACTGGGGCTTCCAGTTGTTCATCTTTTTCTGCGCCCTGTTCCATGCCATCAACGGCTTGCGCATCACTATCGTCGACCTGTGGCCGTCCCTGCTGGTCCACCAGCGCGAGGCGATCTGGCTGGAGTGGATGGTGTTCCTACCCGTTTACGGATTCGCTGTGTTTGTGATCACGCGGGCCGGGCTGGGAGGTTGAGAGTGGCCGCAAAGACGAAGACGCTCTCCCTCAAGCAGCGGGGCATGAACTTTGAGATGTTGATGTGGCTGTTCACCCGCCTGACGGCGTTGGCCATGTATGCGCTGGTCTTGTTCGCGCTTGTCGGCGCGTTGATCATGGGTGCACGAAACAACATGAACTTTGCAGACGTCATGCGCTGGGGCTTCACGCCCAACGTGACGCACGTGCAGAGCACCAATGTGCCGGACCTCGAGCCCTGGTCCACGCCTTTCTGGAGAGTCGTAGCGTCCCTCATGGTGCTGGTGGCTTCGGCGCACGGCATACACGGATTGGTCGTCATCGGTGACGATTACATCGTCACGCCGCGCGGCCGGCAGATCCTGAGAATCGCGAGCATTGTTTTCCTGCTCGCAATGAGCATCATCGGCGTGTACGTCGTTTGGACTGCATGAGAGGGGCGCCCGGCAAATCACAGTCAGCCGGGCGCCTGGCTTGCGTATTTGAGGCACCTGCATTCAGGAGCACTTAATGCAAGATGTTCATGAGTTTGACGTAGTTGTCGTTGGCGGCGGGGGCGCGGGTTTGATGGCCGGACTATATGCATCCAGCGGTGCGAAGACGGCGGTCATCAGCAAGCTCTACCCGACGCGATCGCACACCGGTGCGGCCCAGGGCGGCATCGCCGCGGCGCTCGGCAACATCGAGGGCGATAACCCGGATTGGCACACGTATGACACAGTGAAGGGCTCGGACTACCTCGGCGACCAGGATGCGATTGAGTTCATGTGCCACGAGGCTCCGCAGACCGTGCTCGAGCTGGAGAACTATGGACTGCCCTTCGACCGGACGCCGGAGGGCCGCATTTCCCAGAGGCCGTTCGGCGGTCACACCAACAATGAGACCGGAAAACCGGTCCGGAGAGCCTGTCACGCAGCGGATCGCACCGGTCACATGATCCTGCAAACGCTTTATCAGCAATGCATCAAGAACAGGGTCACCTTCTTCGACGAGTACCAAGTGATCGACCTGCTGATCGCAAATGGAAGGACCGCGGGAGTGGTCGCGTTGGAGCTGGCCAGCGGCCGGCTGCACACATTCCACGCCAAGGCCGTGATCTTCGCCACGGGCGGGCACGGCCGCATCTTCCAGGTCACATCGAATGCCTATGCCTACACGGGGGATGG
>DATDCZ010000020.1:0-11874 GCA_036524055.1 Anaerolineales bacterium
ACCGTTGCGGATCGCCTCAAGCCCCAGGTCGTATCAACCCAGGTGATCACTCACATTGACCCCTATCAGTCGCAGCTTCTGAATCGCTTTCGGCGCGGCAGCATGCTGGTGCCGGGTGAGACCATGCTGGTGCTGGAGTGCGCCCCGGCTGCCTATATCAACTTTGCCTGCAACGAAGCCGAGAAGACCGCCAGTATCAAGCTCGTGCATGTGTCCTCGGTTGGCCGCTTTGGACGAATGTGGCTCTCCGGGTCTGAGGCGGAGATCATGACCGCCCGGGATGCGGCCATTCGCGCGCTCGAGTCCCTGGAAGGCAAACCTGGCGCATGAAATGCCTCCAGAGGGGCCGATGAGGCTGCTATGAGCACATCGTGCAGTTGCTGTGCGGGAAGCGATCATGGGTTCTCCGCCCACCGCGGAAAGGAATATGGGATGCCCAAAGAGTTCTACACCGAGAAGGATATCGAAGATCTGGTTAAACGCGGGGTAATGTCGTTGAATGTTAGCGACGACTGCGTGCTGACGGACCTGGCGTACGAGAAGGCGAACCGGCTCGGCATGAGACTGGTCCGGTCGAGGCCGGACAATCCGCCTGGTGCTCCCGTGCGGCCATACATACTGGAGAAGGTTGCACCGACACTTGCCGCGGCATCCACCATCACAACTGCGCCGCCACCATCCTCTGCGCCAAGCGACCTCCCGGGGAACATCCGCCGAGCCGTGATTGCCAAGCTCGGGACGCAGGTGGATCCGGCTCTGCTGGACAGCATCATTGAACGAGTGCTCAAGAGCACCGGATTGAAGTAGCCACATGATCTTCGGCAGGGTCGTGGGCAACGCGGTTTGCACCCTTAAGATCAGCGGCACAGAGGGGCTCAAGCTGCTGGTGGTCCAGCCGGTCAACAAGAAGCTCGAGCCGGCCGGGACGCTGCAGGTGGCCGCGGACGTCGTAGATGCCGGACCGGGAGATGTCTGCGTCATGGTGCGGTCGCGTGAGGCGGCACTGGCCATGCCGGTGGTCAAGTTCGTGCCCATCGATCTGGCCCTCGTGGGCGTCATAGACGAGTTGGAGATCCGACCGGACGGTGAATTCGACTACACCTTGCGAGATGGTTGGGTCAAGTACACGTAGTCGCTGAGGCTCGTCGAGACGGCCTCAGTCTGAATGCTGCGTGATATGCAGGACCATGGACTTATACGATGATTCTGGGGAAAGTGATCGGCACTGTGGTAACGACCATCAGCCACCGGGACTATAAGGACCGGCGCCTGTTGGTCGTTCAGCCGTTGGGATTGGAGGGCGAAGCTCCAGACGAGGCTTTCATGGCCCTCGATAACAGCCACGCCGGCGTCGGCGACACCGTGCTCGTGAACCGGGAGGGCAACGGCGCTCGCCAGGTGCTTCAGAATCCTGACGCGTGCGTCATCTCGGTTATCGTGGGCATCGTCGATTCGACCTATCTCGAATACCTGCCGGCCACACCTACTTCGTCCAGCTTGTCAACGTCATAATCCCGGTCGGCGGTTCGGCTTGCTCGCACGGCGCCAGATAGGCGTTTACCTGATCTTAAGCAGTGCGATCTTGGTGGAATGATTGAATGGAGCAGGATCGACAAGCCATCCGGCTGGATTTCTGCGGTTGTAACCGACAAAATCCACTGGCACGGGGATCAGTTCCTCCACATCAAGATAGCCACCCGCGCAAACCTTCTCCAATGTCCGCATGTAGCTGGCGCCGCTTACGTATACAGCGTTGTTGATGGCGACGAGCCAGCCGCCGTGAGCCACCAGCGGCCTAACCTTGTCGATCAAGCGGGCTGACTGGGTTTGCTGATCCACGACACCCGCTGCTGTAGAAGAAAAGAACGGTGGGTCAAGGAAGACACAGTCGAACGTTTCACCCCGGCGGCGCATGCCACCGGCCGCGCGGAAGAAGTCCGCTCGGATGAAGTCTTCCCTGCGTACGTCGAATCCGTTCAATTTGCTGGACGCAGATGCCAACTCAAGGAACTTGCGATTTCGGTCCAGTTGAATGACGCGGCGCGCGCCTCCGCCCAGTGCTGCCACGCCGAGACTTCCGGTGTAGGAGAATGCGTTCAACACCGTCTTGTCGGTTAGGTTTTGCGTTGCCCACAGGCGCAGCTCGCGGGTATCCAGATAGAAACTGCAGTCCTGATGCAGCGTGAGGTCGATCGCGAACCAGATCCCGTGTTCGCGAATCCTGGTCGTTAGCTGATCCCCAAAAGCAATCACGCCGCGGCGTTCGGCGTCGTCAGGGCTGTTCCTCGTCTTGGTGAGTCCGCTGCGCACCCATGGCAGCGTCAACTGAACAGTTCTTGTGGCGATTGCCAGTAGATCTGCGGCCCGTTCGGGTGGATCCGCATAGTTCTGTAAGACGACTGTATCCCCATACAGGTCGATGACGAGATCCGGGCAGCCTTCCAGGAAGCCGTTGAATAGCCGCAACGCGCCTTCGTGCTCGCCGGCTAGAAGGCGGGCGCGTTCTGCAATGGCATCGCCAAGCACTGACTCAAGTGCTCGCGGATCGGGGGCCAGATTCCGTTGCACGTCTGACAACTAGCTCACGTCGGCGGAGCGGGAGCCGCGCGCGCACTCCCCACAGCGTTGAGGATTACACCTAGGAGGACAATGAATGCTCCAGCCAGTGCAAACATCCCCGGTCGCTCGCCTATGAAGAGCGCCACCCAGATGGGATTGAGGATTGGTTCCAGCGTGCCAATCAGGGTCGCCTCGATGGCCGGAACGTGCTTGAGGGCCGTCGTGAACAACAGGAAGGCGATGCAGATTTGGAAGACACCCAGGAACGCCACGATCAGCCAGTTCGTGACCGTGGGCGATGCTCGCAGAAGCAGCGGAAAACCGAAGACCAGCGTGAATGCCTGAGCGATCAAGATGCTCTCGATCGGTGTTCCATCTTTCTGCGCGCGCAGACCGACCGTCATGATGGCCATGGTGACGCCGCTCAGGGCAGCCAGTAGATTCCCGTGCAACCCCTGCAGGCTGAGCTTGTCTCCAAAGAAGAGCCCCATTCCCCCGAAAATGATGACCATCGAAAACCAGTCAGTACGCGTGGGGCGCTCTCGCAGCAACCAGTATCCCAGTAGAACCACATAAATGGGGGCGGTGTACTGGAGGAATATGGCGTTGGCAGAGGTCGTTAGCTTTGTGCTGGAGATGAAGAGGAAGGAGGTGAGCAGGTGTCCCACCGCGGCAATGATCTTCCAGCGAGACCAGTGCGTCGGA
The DNA here is from genome assembly GCA_036524055.1 of Anaerolineales bacterium. Taxonomy (GTDB): domain Bacteria; phylum Chloroflexota; class Anaerolineae; order Anaerolineales; family Villigracilaceae; genus Fen-1038. The sequence goes on from DATDCZ010000020.1 coordinate 3,265, forward strand.
AAGCGCCGCAGGTAGATTAGCAGGATCGTACATGAGAAGACATTGCGGCCAACCATGATGGCCAGTGGGTCCCATGTGGATGACTTGATCATCAGCCCGCCTGTGCTCCACAAGATGGCGGCAAGGATCAGGAACAGGATCGACCTGCGCCGCAGCGCAATAGAGTCCACGTCAGATCCTGACTATGTGCTGCGGATTGAGGATCGAGACCATGCTTGTCCTTCCACCGTGCCTGTCTTCAACTGGCAGGTCCAGCTCCACCCAGTGGAAACTGCGATGGGCGGTGTAGGGATCGATGCGAACGATCGTGCCGTCAATCCAGCCAGCCGTCCGCCAGTACTTGCCATCCAGGCGGACCCGAACGCGATCTCCCACGCTGAAGATTGTGGACTCAGCCATTACTCGGGCCGATACGGCGCTTTACCCTCAATGTTTCCGACGTAGGATGGCAGCTTGGAGTGACCGAGCATCTGCCGGATCGCCTGTATTTCGCCGATATGATACCAATAGTGATAGGTGTTCCTGCGGAGTGCCGATCCCATGGACTGGCCAACGACCTTGCCATTCAAGAGTAATTCGCGTTTCAGCATCTTCGTTGTAAGCGAATCCAGGAATGGATCCGCCGCCCGGGTTACATGGCGCCACGCCTTCAGCATGTCCTTCAGCGGGGGTGCGCTCATGGGTGCGCCGAAAGCGAAGTCCCTGTTCAATTCGGGATACAGCACGATGCCCTGCGACCGTTGCAGCCAGTATCGCTGCTCCTGCCACGTGAGGTGGCCGACGATCCAACTGATGCAGTTCATGGGTCCGAAGTGACGGGTGGCGTCGTCGGGTGTAATTCCCCTCAGGCCCCGCGACCATTCACTACGGGTAAAGCGGAACTGCTCGACCAGCGGGTGTGCCATCTGAACCTCCGAAAACGGGATACGCGTTCGACTGCTGAATCGGATGTAATTATCCCGCAAAAAGGGCGCGCACAGGATCACCTCGCAAGGAAGCGCTGGAGGAAGGTGAGGGGATATTCGAGAAGCGAATCTCTATCGATCGGGGACTTACGGTACAGGCGTGCTTGGGAATCGGCATTCTGCGTGGACGACGCGCGATCCAACTTGGAATCAAGGAGCGCCGGCGACTGTGATAGCCGCCGGCGCTGTATTGGCTCGGCGCTGGAACTGGACTACGGAGTCGGTGTGGTGGCAACCGCCGCGCCGACCCAGGTGAAATCGCGCTTGTCACTGGCGGCACCCGCTGCGGTCCACACGGGCTGACCCTGCGCGTCCGATCCTGATTGTCGCATCGGTGTCACCCACCAGCGAAGCACGTGGGCAAGATTGTCCTTCGGGCGGAAGCTGGTAGGGACAATGTACTTTGTGTCGGACACGTAATCCACGATACGTTGCGCCTGACCGGCCGTAACGTCCTCCACGATCACCTGGTAGCGTTCGTTTTCGCGCAGCGTGCCGATCGAGGCCCACTGCAGCGTGACCACATCGTGGGCCAGCGTGAAGGCCGAGCCGTCGGCTGGCAGCAGCAGGTTGGCGGCCGGATAAGGTGGCGGAATAGTGGCTGTGGGCGTCGGGCCGGGTGTCGCCGCCCGTGCGCAAAGCGGAATGAGCAACTGTTGACCAATGAACACGTTGTCGGTGGCAAGCCCGTTGAAATCCTTGATGGCCTGCATCGAGACCGCGTAGTTGGCGGCGATGCTGGAAAGCGTATCGTTCTCCTGTACTGTCAGTTCCACCTTCTGGCACGCGGCCGTCGTTGCATCCGCGGGAGCCAGCGTATTCGTGGCCGCGGGCGGTGGCGTTGCGGTCGGATACGGGATCTTGAGCTTCTGACCGACGACAAGATTATTGCACGAGGTGGGCAGGTTGTTCAGGATGATCACGCTCTGTACCGAGACGCCGAACGTGATAGCGATTCCGCCGCAGGTGTCGCCCGAGGCCACTGTGTACTCAAAGGGGGCCTGCTCCGTCGCAGTCGGGGGGAGGGTGGGTAATTGCGTGTCCGTCGGTGTGACCGAGGGCGCCAACGTTTCCGTGCCGGTCGGCACCGGCGTGGGGTCGACCACGTTTCCCCCGGCACGCAGTATGGCATAGACCAGGGTCGCGCCCACAGCCAGGAAGATCACGAGCAGTCCGAGTGCCGCCGGCAGCGAAAGCGTCACTTCCGGCATGCGAGCAGCGGAGACCGATCGGGCGGCGGGCTGCTTCTGGGGCGGCGCTGGCTTGCCCTTCGCGCCAAGGTCAGTACCACAGACGGGGCAGCGCGTCGCCGTCTCGGCAAGGCGTGTCCCGCACGTGGGGCAGACCTGCGTTCTCTGGGATGGATTATCCGGGCTCATGGCGCCGAAAATTATACACTACTGAACTCGCGGGCCTTCGCATATCCGTTTGCTTACCGCACGCGCCACCTTGTGGCATGCTGCTGACGGACTCCGTTGCGTGGAGTCCGCAAGTATGGAGCACGCATCTTTCTTACTTGGTGGGCGCCTTCACGGGCTGGGTGGGGGAGCGCGGTGCCAGCGAAGTGACCAGAACCTTGTCCACGCGCCTGCCGTCCATATCCATCACCTCGAAGCGCAGGCCATTCCAATCAAAGTGATCGGCTGCCTGTGGCACGCGGCCCAGATTCATCATGACGAACCCGCTGAGTGATTCGTACTCCGTTTCGTGGGGCAGCTCGTCGACCTTGAAGATTTCCTTGAAATCATCCACGGGCAGCAATCCATCCAGTAACCACGAACCGTCCTGGCGCTGGGTGGCCTGCTTCTCCACCTCTACGTCCCCTACGATCTCCTCAATGATGTCGTTGAGCGTGACTAGGCCCTGCAAGCTGCCGAACTCGTCCACCACGAGCATCAACTCGGCGCTCTGCCGCTTGAAGACCTCCAGCGCCCGCGACGCAAACATCGTCTCCGGAACATAGAGGGGAGGCTTGATCTTTTCCTTCATGTTGAAGTCCGGACTGGCGAGCCCGGGTGCCGCCAGCAGGTCGCGCGCTTTGATGATGCCCAGCACAATATCCAGGCTGCCCTGGCATACCGGGAAGCGTGAATATGGGCTTTCACTGATCTTCCGCCGAATCTCGTCGGCGTTGTCCTCAATATCCAGCCACACGATCTCTGTGCGCGGCGTCATCAGCGAATAGACCCTGGAATCGCCCAGGCTGAAGACGCCCTGCACCATATCCTGCTCGGCTTCTTCGATGACACCCGCCTCAGTACCCTGGTCGATGAGCAGCTGGATCTCTTCTTCGGTTACCGGCGGTTCTGCCCCCGGTTGGATGCCAAGGACCTTGAGGACCACGTCGCTGCTCTTGCCCAGCAGCCAAACCAGCGGCCTGAAGATGGTTGATAGGACCGTCATTGGGCCGGCGACGGCTGAGGCGATGCGCTCGGGGCGGTGTAGGGCGATGCGCTTGGGCACCAATTCACCGATCAGCAGCATCAATCCCGCGATCACCACAACGATCAGCCCGAAAGCCAGTGAATCGGCATACGGGGCCAGGGGCGGCCACAGCCGGAACAGGCTCGCAAGGGGTGCCGAGAAGGCCGCGCCACCCAGCGCGCCCATGATGATCCCTATGAGGGTAATCCCGATCTGAACGGTGGAGAGAAAAGTTCCAGGGTTTTGCGCCAGGTGCAGCGCGCGCAGCGCCGACTTGCTGCCCTCATTCCCCAACTGCTGCAGGCGGGCCTTCCGTGATGAGACGACCGCCATTTCCGACATCACGAACAGGCTGTTCACGATGAGCAGGACTACGACTACCAGTATCTCTGAAATGACACCTGACATGTATGGGTTCCGGCGGGATTGATTCCCGCCACATTTTATTCTACTCGAATCCCCGAACCGACCTCGGCAGCGCCAATCACCCATACGGGCTGCCCCAATTCGCCGGCACGTCGCAGGAATGCGTCCAGTTGATCCGGCGGCACCCCAAGAAGCAATCCGCCGCTCGTCTGTGGGTCAAAGAGCAATAGTCGCTCGTTCTTCTCGATCGAGATGCTGAACTGGACTCTCGGCTCGAAGTATGTCTTGTTGTCGCGCAAGCCGCCCGCAATGGCGCCCATGGTCGCGTACCTGGCTGCGCCGCTGAGGAACGGCACCTTGCGATACTCGATCTCCAGCCTCACTCCAGATGCCGAGGCCATCTCGAGGCCGTGACCCAGCAGCCCGAAACCGGTCACATCCGTGCCTGCCTTCAGGTCAAATTCGACGGCTAACTCGCTGGCAGTTCGATTGAGTCGGGACATCCAGGTTGTGGCTTCTTCAACGTCACCGGGATCAGCCTGATCGCGTTTGAGCGCCGTCGTCGTCACTCCAAAGCCAAGGGGTTTTGTCAGGACCAGGACATCGCCCGCCCTTAATCCGCCCTTGCTGAGCATCTTGTGCGGATTGGCGAAGCCCAGGACCACCAGGCCGTATTTGGGCTCGCGGTCCTTGACCGAATGGCCGCCGGCGATCACCACGCCGGCCTCGAGCGCCTTTTCGGCCCCTCCCTGGAAAATCTCCGCCGCCATCTCTGTCGGTAGATCTTCAGGCAGGGCCGCGATGTTCAGTGCCAGGAAGGGCCGGCCGCCCATTGCGTAGATGTCCGACATACTGTTTGCAGCCGCGATCGCGCCATAGGCGCGGGGATCGTCGACGATCGGGGTAAAGAAATCTGTGGTGGCAAGCAGCGCACGCCCCTCGTCCAGCCGCCATACCGCCGCGTCGTCAGGGCCCGAAAGTCCCACAAGCAGATCCGGGTAGTCCGATGGATTGAACACCTCCTGCACAGGGCGCAGAACCTGCGCCAGCGTTTCCGCGCTGAGCTTCGACGCTCAACCTGCGCAGGTGGCGAGACTCGTCAGGCGAATCTCGCGCCCACTCGGTTTCTTCTCGTTCAAAGTCTCCTCTTTCCGGGTGGACGAAGAACCGTCCGCCCGGCTATTCGGTGCGGTGTGCTACTGCCCTGTCACGCTCGGCAGCGGAAGGATGAACTGATTTCCACTGGGGACGAAGATGGTCTGCACACCCGGCGCAAGTTTCAGTATGTATTGATACTGCAGCAGCTGCGGCGAGAGGGATTGAGCCAGGAGTTGGTTGGCTCGTGCCTCGGCGTCGGCCTGGATCAGGCGGGCATCTGCCGCACCCTTGGCCGCGATCACGGCGGCGTCCGCCTGCCCCTGGGCCTGCTGGCGGGCTTGCTCCGCTTCCTGGCGGCGCTGTTCCACCACATACGCCGCCTGCTGTGCTTGCTGCTGCGCGATCTGCTTCTGCTCCACTGCCTTTGCATACTCATCGCTGAAGGCGATGTTGCGCAGCAGGAAATCCGACAGGATCAAGTTGTTGGAACTGAATCCTTTGGCGATGGCGTCGGTGATGTCCCTTTCAAGATCGACGCGCTTGCTGGTGACGATCTCTTCAACGCCGTACTGCGAAACCGCCTCCCGAATCGCTGCCCGGGCGATCGGGCGCACCACATTGTCCTCGAACCGGTTCTGCCAGGTAATGTGCATATCAATCACGTGCGCCGGGTCGATCGCGTAGATCACCGAGCCATCGATGCGCACTTGCTGACCATCCTTGGTACGGGCTTCGATGGAGTCATCGCCCACTCTCGAGCCCTCGCCCGGAGCGATGGACATCGTGTATGTCTGCCGCGCAACCGAATACTTCTGCACGTTCTCGAAGAATGGCGTGATCCAATGCAGCCCGGGGCCAAGCGCTTGTGGCCTGTAGCCATTCGGCTGGAACGCCGAGATTACAACGCCATATTCATCGGCCTGCAGGAATACGAGGCCTGCACCGAGACTCGACAGTAGCAATGCACTCACGAGAAGAATGGCCAGCAGCGTGGCAAAACCTTTGGCGGGCTGACCGCGGCCGCTGCGCACCAGCGTCAGGCCAAGGGCGGCGATGAATGCGATCCATGTGACGACTGCGACGCCCTGAAAGATACTTGCGATATTCATCTACTCCTCCACGATAAGAAAGCGATAATGAGACTGCAACGCGGTCATTATAATCGCTTGCTCCGCGCGACCCCTCGTGATAGCATCGCGGCATGGATGCAGTAGCAAGCGTCACGGAACTCCGGCTGGTGTATGGACGCCAGGCAGCCTGGATTGATTGCGAGGCTGCTGTCGTCCCGGCACCGGGGCGCTATGTGCTGGCACACGACCACGAGTCTGACGCGCCCCTGGCAACAGAATTGTTCGCCCTTGAATATGGCCCGCGAGGTTTTCTGGCCGGGCCGCCCGTGCCGCGCGAATGGCAGCCTGGGAGCATCCTGGATGTGCGCGGCCCGTTGGGCCTCGGATTCGAACTGCCTGCAGAGGCACGTCGCGTTGCACTTGTGGCGTTTGATGGGGATCCGAGTCGATTGATTCCGTTGGCGGCCACTGCGATCCGGCAGGCGGCATCGGTCGCGCTTGTCTGCGACACTCCTCCACTGGAGCTGCCGCTGCAACTTGAGATCCATCCTGTGCGGGGCCTGGCGGAGGTATGTGAGTGGTCTGATTACGCCGCCATCGATGTGGATCGCGGATCTGTCTCGGAACTGCTGGGTGTGCTTACGCGGCGGCGCGGTGTGGTCGGTACCGGGCACGCTCAAGCGCTCGTGCGGGCCCCGATGCCATGTGGGGGTATCGGACAATGCGGCGTCTGTTCCGTGCGCACCAAGGCGGGCCCAAAGCTTGCCTGCGTAGACGGTCCCGTGTTTGATCTCAAGTCTCTAGTTGGGAAAAGCTAGCAGCGCGCTCACGATCCTCTCGGCCGCGTGCCCATCTCCGAAGGGATTGCTGGCCTTCGCCATGCGCGCGTAGGCTGCGTCGTCATCCAGCAGCGTGTTGGCGTTTTGAACGATACGGTCGCGAGCCGTTCCTACCAGCCTGAGTGTTCCAGCTTCAATGCCCTCGGGTCGTTCCGTCACCTCGCGCAGCACTAACACGGGAATCCCAAAGCCCGGCGCTTCCTCCTGGATGCCGCCCGAATCGGTAAGTATCAACGTGGCGTGCTTCATGAGGTGTACCAGTGGCAGGTAGTCGAGTGGTGGCAATAGCGTGACGTGCGGAACGCCGCCCAGGATCCGTTGCACGGGCTCCTGTACGTTTGGATTCAGGTGCACCGGATAGACGATCTCAACATCGCCTCGCGCCGCCAGGACCTTGAGCGCTGCGCAGATCGACTCGAGCGGAGCGCCGAAGTTCTCTCTTCTATGCGCGGTCACCAGCAGGAGCCTGTGCCGCTTGCCCTTTGGCGCAGCTGCGGAGATGTTGAGCCGCCCCAGCAAATCCCGGATGGGATCAGGCTCTGGTTGGGTCGCCACGAAATGCAGTGCGTCGATCACCGGGTTCCCCGTCACAACGATCATCCGCTCGTCGATGCCCTCGCGCAGCAGGTTTTGCCGTGCTTGTTCCGTTGGTGCGAAATGCAGATCGGCGGCTACGCTGGCGAAACGACGGTTAAGTTCCTCAGGAAAAGGTTGCCACTTGTCGTGCGTTCGGAGGCCTGCCTCGACGTGCCCAAGCCGTAAGCGCCGATAATAGGCAAGCATCGCCGTGATCGCGACCGTAGTCGTATCTCCCTGTGCCAGCACCCAGTCCGGCACAAAAGATTGCAATACGGGGTCCAGGCCCTGGAAAATCGCGGCGCTCAACTCGGGCAGGGACTGGTCCTCGCGCATCAGGTCAAGGTCATAATCGGGCTGGATCTGGAACAGGTTCAGCACCTGATCCAGCATCTGGCGATGCTGCGCTGTAATACACACCCTCGATTCGATGCCACTTTCGCGTGAGAGTGCCATGATCACCGGAGCCATCTTGACAGCTTCGGGACGAGTGCCAATGACCGAGAGGACCTTCATGCTGTCTTTGATGACTTTGCCAGCCTAGGATTGGGGTGACCCAAGCCGAAAGAACGAGAAGCCGGCTTGGCGCCACGCCGCGGCATCCCACGCATGGGATGTGTCGATGGCAATGCGAGCGGTCGACTTTTTGGCGGTTTCGTCAGGGCTGAGCCGTGCGAACTCCGTGTGCGCCACGAGAAGCAGAATGGCATCAGCGCCGCTCAGGGCAGCCTCGAGACTCTGAGCCGCCTCAATCCCGGGAAGTGAAGCCGCCGGCCTATAAGGCTCCCACGCGGATACTATCGCGCCTTCCGCGTGCAGCAGGCGCACCACCTCTGCCGCGGGGCTTTCGCGAACATCGTCCACATTTGGCTTGTAGGCCAGGCCAAGCGCAGCGATGCGCTTTCCCTTAAGGCCGCCCACACCGCGTTTCACAAGCTCCACGACGAAGGCAGGCTGCGCGTCATTGACACGGCGCGCGCTGGCGATGAGCGGCGTGAGGGCCGGGGCGCCTTCCACCAGGAACCAGGGATCCACGCTGATGCAGTGCCCCCCGACACCCGGGCCAGGGTTCAGAATGTTGACCCGTGGATGCCGGTTTGCCAGGGAGATCGCTTCCCACACGTCCACGCCATAGCGGTCTGCAACGCGCGAGAACTCGTTTGCCACCGCGATGTTCACATCCCGGTAGGTATTTTCCATCAGCTTGATGAGCTCCGCTGTCGTGGCATCCGTCTCTAGGATCTCTCCGCTGACAAAGAGTCGGTAGAGCTC
>DATDCZ010000021.1:0-2550 GCA_036524055.1 Anaerolineales bacterium
TATGCGCATTGACGCGGCCCGGCAGGCGTTGGGCAGCGTCGGTGGTTCTCTCGAGGCTTTCTACTTTCCTGTGACGAAGAGGATTTCTACATCATAGTGAATCTGCCCGATTATGTCAGCGCCATGGCCGTGACGCTTGCCGGGAACGTGAGCGGGACGTTCAGCATCCGTGCCACGGAGCTGTTGACTCCCGAGGAAGTGGACGTGGCGGTCAAGAAGAGCGTGGATTTTCGACCGCCGGGCCGCTGAGCCTCGGGCGCGCCCGCTGGTATTATCGCCCGACCGGAACTGAGCAGGCGTACGCCGCGTCGTCGGTAGATTCCCCAAAGAGGATTCTCGCATTGCAGGCAAGTCTGCCTATTGAATCTCTTCGCAATAGAAGATACAGTACATCCAACTTGCGCAATCCACGGGGTGGAGGGATAGATGATCCGTAAACACTTTCTTCTTTATGGTCTCCTTGTTGGTGCGCTTCTCTTGGCCGCCTGCAGCCCAGGCGGCCCGGTAACGCCCGCTGAGGTGCCAACCTCGCCTCCACCTTTGGCGGGCCCGACCCTCGCGCCGACCGCAGCCCCCGGCCAGCAGGAGTACACGAACCAAGATTTCGGGTTCAGCTTTTCCTACCCCGCCGGCTATGAACTGCAGAGTTCCTTCCCACATTCTGTCGTCTTCCTCGCCCCGCAGGATACGTCCGGTCACCGCGAGCGCGGTTGGCTGGCGGTGGAATTGGCCTCCGAGGACAACGCGGAGTGGTACGCAGATCAGGCGAAGGCAGAGAATGCCAACTTCGGCATCGAGATCACGTCCTCGACGCAAGTCATTGACGGTCAGCAAGCTTATGTGCTCGGCGGGCTGCCCGGCCAGGATTTGAACCGTCAGGTCATCGTTGTGTACAACGGCATCTTGTATCGCTTCACCTTCGTGCCAGACGATCCCGCGGCCGGCGAGGCGTACGAGCAAATGGAAGCCCTCTACGCGGCGATCGTCAACAGCCTGCGCTTCCTGCCCGAACACCAGGCTGTTCCGCCGGTCACGGATATCGGCAACATGATGCATCATCTGGAACGCGCACTCAACGCCCGCAGCGCGGAGGGCATTGCGCGCCTGATGGGTGACGGGTTTGCCCTCGGCTCCCTGTCATCAACCACTGCCGAAGGTTTCACCTATCAGACCTTCGGGCGAACGGACGCCGTTCCATTGATCCTGAACCAATTGTCTCTGGCACCTGCCGTGTCGCTGCAATACCAGGTGGACTGGACCAGCGTGCCGGGCAGCCTGGATACGTACTCCGGGATTTTCCCCGGTGAAGAAGTCGCGCCGATCCTGGCAAAGGGTTGGGGGCCGAACGGCGCCGACCAGGCGGTGGTCATCATCGCCCGCAGGATCGACAGCAGCCTGTTGTGGCGGGGCGTGTTTGTACTGCAGCAGCAGTGAGCCCTTGACGGAAAGCATGGGCAGGGGCGCCGCTCACGAATCCAGCCGATGGGGTTGCATGGATAGAATCCTGCCCGCTTGCCTCCCAGGACCTGACGCGCATGCCAAATGATTCGTACCGCGATGTGGCTGGCATCTACGACCGGTTGTTTGATTCCATGAACAAGGGCCTGAGGCTGGTTGGCATCCACATGTTCCGTCCGGCCAAGGGCATGAGCATTCTGGATGTAGGCTGCGGAACGGGGGCGTATCTGGATCTCTATCGGCGCTATCAGTGTCATCTGTACGGGCTGGACGCATCCCCATCCATGCTGGAGGTGGCGCGCAGACGCTTGGCGGACGCGGCCCAGCTGGAACGCGGCGACGCGACACGCTTGCCCTACGAAAGCGATAAGTTCGACCTGGTCATTTCCATGCTGACGCTGCACGAAATGTCACCCGAAACGCGGGCGGCTGTGATGGGCGAGATCAAGCGCGTGCTGAAACGCGATGGCCGCATCCTGCTGATCGACTTTCATCCCGGCCCATATCAACCGCTGCAAGGTTGGATCTCCAGAGCCATCATCTTGCTCTCGGAAGTTGCAGCCGGTTGGAAGCATTTCAGCAACCAGCAGCATTTTGTTTCGCATGGCGGACTGCCAGCCCTTGCAGTTCAGCACGGTCTTAGGGTGGAGAAGCAGTCTCTCCTAGCTGGAGACACATTGGCGGTGCAGTGCAGTCGAACCGACTGAGTAGCTGCATCGCCATTTCCGTATTCTGAGACGCGTGGCGACCGCACGCGCCACCCGTTTATGACTTTGGCGGTGGGCGCCTGGGGATCGTCACGCCTTGGCCCGTAACTTTATGCGGACTGTGGGGTTCGGCTCCCTGTAGGCGGCTGATACTTCACTGGAGCCTCCAACTTAGATTGCTGCCAAGGAGAATTTAGATGTCCTTAAGTTCCGCGTACAACCGCATCTCACTGGTCACCATTCTCTTCCTTACACTTCACTTTACAGACGACGTCCTGCGCAAGAGTAGCGGCATGGACCAGCCCGGCTTCAGCGGCCTCTTTGTAGTGCTGGTCCTGGTCGCCTGGTTGTACGCTATCCTGAGGCTCGAAGGACGGAGAGCCGG
>DATDCZ010000022.1:0-1524 GCA_036524055.1 Anaerolineales bacterium
TCAAGAGCTGACTCATTCGCCGTACAGGCTGGGATCGATGGCTACAATCCCAAAGCTGCGGCCGCCGGGAATGTCCCAGCGCATCTCTAGCTTGTTCAAAGGCGACTCGAGATCCAGCAGATCGTTCGATGAACCGCGCAGACCCCTGAAATACTCCGTGGGCCGGCGAACCATATGGAAGGCTGCGGGCACGCCATCGGGCCCAAGAGTGTCGGCTGCCCAGAGCGGCTTCTCTTCACGCAAGTAGTCGATGAAGCGCTCCCAATCGCCCTGCCTCACCGCCATCAGTGGCTCGGCTGAGATCAGGCCCTCCACATCGATGAATCTGTGCTGCAGCGCAAAGTAGGAGATCGCCCCGAGATCATGCGAGAGGACCGGCTGGTCCGTGGGCACATGCGCCTCGATCCACTCGCCCATGGCTCGGCGGAGGCGCTGGTGCTCTGCCGCCGCCAGCGTTTCGGACGCGTGAGCCTGGTAGCTCAGCAGCGCTTGCACAGGGCCGAGGACCAAAATGCCCGCGACCACTATCGCCATCAGCGGCTGCTTTGCAGCTGACGTGCTGAGAGCGTAGGACCTCCGCCCGTACTCGCAGACTGCGGCCGCGGCCACGGCAAGGATGGGAAGCAGCGGGACTTCGTAGCGATGACCGATCGAAATCGGTCCGAGTGTAAGCGACATCGCACTCCCCACGATGAACGCTGCAAGCGTCAGGTTCACCAGCGCGTTGGGTTTGTCGCTGAGCGACTGCAGCTTATGCGTCTTCAGCGCGCGCAGCAGCTGCAGGAGAATCACCAAGCAGAATGCTGCGCCCAGGAGCGTCAACACGGCATGCTCCGAAAGCATAAATTCGGCAAAGCGGCGGACTTTCTCGACCGGGTCCGGCGCGTAGAAAAGCGTGACCTGCTTGTGCCACGCCGATTGCGGGACGAAGCTGCCGTAGTAAAGCTCGTTAAAGACATAGTAGACGGCGATTGCAGAGCCGCCTGCAAGAACCAAAGGTACAACCGGGCCAGGGTTCTGTCGCAGCCAGATCAGCGCCACTCCGGCGGCCGCCAGCCCAACCAGCAGAATCACGGCCTCGGGTCGCGTGAGCATGCTCAGGATCAATAGGCCGCCCGCGGGCAATATGCGGCGGCCCGCCAGGTAGTAAAAGAACATGATCAGCATCGCCGCATAGAACAGGGTCTCCATTCCGCTCACGGACCACGCCGTGAGGGAACCGGAGACCGCCAGGGGAATCACAAAGAGCGCCGTGATCCATGTGCTTCCGGAGAGACGCCGTCCCAACAGGCTGGCGTAAACCAGCAGGATGCAACCGCTTAGGACGCCGATCAAGGCAGCGGCTTGTTCGAGGTTGTCAACTCCAGCCCGGTGGATGGCAGCCAGCAGCAGCGCATATGACAGACTGCTGGCGCTGTTCACTTTCTCGCCCGGGTTGAAGACCAACCCCCGGCCGTCCGCCAGATTGATGGCGTATCGATAGGTTATGTAGGCGTCGTCAAACTGATTCCCGTGCAGGATGAT
>DATDCZ010000023.1:0-7450 GCA_036524055.1 Anaerolineales bacterium
GGTCGGCATGGTGAACGACCACGAGCTGGGCTGCTTCAGGCACAACGCGCTTTGATCGGCCTCCGGAGCCCGACCGTCAGCGAACCGCGAGTCGCACCGTCACCGTGTCGCCTTCATCCAGCTTCTCTGCTTCCCGCACGCTCACCTTGAGGGGCACAATGTACCGGCCGTCCTTCGGCCACAGCGACGTCTTCCCGATGCGCACGTAAACCGGCACCATCCCCCAGCCGTAAGTCACCATCCTCAGGATTTCATCCAGCGAGCGGCTCTCCGCCTCCGGCACCGTCACGAAGTACCACGGCGCCGGCCCCCTCCATGTCCAGATCTTCCCGCTGAACTTGATCTCCATTTATTCGGATTATATCGGTCCACAATCCAGCGTGTGGCGATGAATTCCCATTAGGTGAGGCCCGGCCCAGTGCTCTCGCAACAATCCACGGCTTGCAGGGTTTTCGTAACCGCAAGGCTCGGACGGCGCCCGCGCGCCTACAATTGCCCTCGAGCGCAGTCCATGCAGCCAACCAGGATGTTGAAACGCCCGTCTGCCAGGATCCTCTTTCCCGTCCTCGCGCCTCTCTGGTCCGCCCCGCACCGCCTCGCTCCGTGGAGTGAAACCGGGCTGCAGGTCGTATCGTGAGCCCCGCGCACATGCGTCCATTTCGGAACACCAATCCCAGAACCTGGCTGAACCTTGCATTGGCCAGCCTTGGACTGTTCTACGCGCTGTACCTGGGATGGCAGACGATCCAGCACATGATGTGCAGTCAGATCGGCGTTGACTACTGTGATTACCTGGCCGCGGCCACGGCAGCCAACGACTATGGGTATGCCCGGATCTACGATTTGCAGTTCCTGGAACGAGCCCAGCACCACATGCTCACCACCGCCGGCCTTCTGGCTCCGATTCCCGTCCTCCCATACCGATATCTTCCAGTCTTTGTCCTGCCGTTCCAGCTCCTTTCCGGCCTGAGCCCAGAGATCGGTTTTTGGATTTGGACCGCGGTCAACGTGCTCGCGCTGCTGGTGTACCTCCAGTTCTTCCTTCACCGCCTGCACCTTGACCCTGCTCCAGTCCGCCTTCTGCTGCTCCTCTTCGCCTGCCTGCCCGTTTTCATGAACCTGCTCACAGGACAAGTGAACGTCTGGTTGGTGATCTCCATCGGCGAATTCATGCGGGCCCTTCTCAACCGCAAGCCCTTCAGGGCAGGCCTTTGGCTCGGAGGGCTGCTGCTTAAGCCCCAGTTGTTGGTCTTGATCGGTTTGGTTCTTTTGCTGCACCGGGCGTGGAAGACGCTTGCAGGACTCGCAGCCACCTCTGCTGCCCTGGCGGCCCTCTCACTAATGCTCACCGGCCCCGCAGGATTTGTTCAAATGCTTGGGCTGTGGCTCGCAACCGCTGATGCCCCTGCAAACGTGTGGGTGGAAGGCATGATGAATTGGCGCATGTTGGGACTGCACCTGTCCAGCCTTATCGGCCCCTGGATCGGATGGGGCTTCGCCGTGGCGGGGATGCTCATCACCCTCATCGCAACCCTTCTGGTGTGGCGCCGGCCATTCAACGCAGACTCGCCGTCATTTCCCCTGGCACTGTTGGGCGTGCTTGCCGCCAGCCTCATGATCACCTGGCATTCCCACATTCATATGGCCATGATCGTGATTCCGCCCATGATCTACCTCTTGCAGGCGAAGATCCTCCCACAGAGAGTGTTGGACTACTGGGTTGTCCTGCCGGCAGGCCTGTACCTGATCATGGTATTTGTTCCGGCGGCGATGATGAAGTTGAATGCACTTCCGCCCGCTGCGCAACCTTGGATCTACTTTTCCATTGGCGCGGGCGAGTTCTCAGCCAATCTCTATTTGTTCTGGTGGGCTGCAACTGCCTCCCGCACACGTTCACGGGCACCCTCCTATTCTGGCTGAACTGGCCGCTCGAGTGGAAATGAGGCTGAATATGCCGGTGTGTAAGTTCCAATCGCGATGGGCACAGTATTGCAGGGCATGCAGTGGCGACCTCATGGCCCTGGGGAAGATGGGCCCGGCATTCGGGTCAGGCACCGCGGGGAGCCCGCAAGAGTGAACAGGACTGGAAAGACGTTCCTTGCACTTGGGATCATCGTCGCGACCTCAGGAATCGTTGGCTTTCTCATGTTGAACCGCGGCCACGATTGGGGCGATGACTTTGCCGCCTACATCCTGCAGGCGCAGGCTCTCGTGCGCGGGAACATACATGAGTTGCTCCGCCACAGCGAATTCACCATAGATCACAGCCCTGGGACCGTCGGATTGACATCCTATCCATGGGGCCTTCCGCTGCTGCTCGCACCGGTCTATGCGGCCTTCGGGCTGGATCCCCTTGCCTTCAAGCTCGTGCTTACCGCCTCCTACATGCTGTTTCTGGTCGCCTACTTCCTCCTGGCGCGAACGCGATTAACCAACGCCGAGTCCCTTCTGCTAACGGCGTTTATGGCCTTCAATGCCAGCCTGCTGCGTGCTCAAAATCAGATCTTCGCCGATTTCCCATTTCTCGCGTGGTCCACGGTCAGCCTTTGGCTGATAGAGCGGTACGTCAACACCGAATCGCCGCCGGCTCGCAGTGTCACCGCGGGCATAGCCATCGGCTTGAGCATTTTCATGGCCGCTCTTACCCGGTTCAACGGTCTTCTGCTCCTGGTCCCCCTCGCCTTGGCCCAGTTCCAACACCGGCGGTCAACCTCACCCTTGGCCGGCCGCCCGTCTGGAACGCTCGGCCTGGTAGCCATTCCATATGCCGCCTTTGCTATCTGCTATGGTTTGCAGGCCCTGGTTCTTCCCAGCAAGCTCGGCGGCCTTCAGTACGCCTTCGATGGATTCTCCGGTCGCTTGTTACTGCACCATGCCGCGTACTACTTTGTGGTTACCGGCAGACTCTTGCAGGAGTCCGGCCTGGGATTTGGCTCATTCGCCCTGCTGTTTACGTTCCTCGTACTGCGGCTTTCCGCCCTCCGCCGTGAGGACGCGCCCATGCTTCTTTACTCCGTGGCGACCCTCGCGTACTACGTCTTGTATCCGCCTCTGCAGGGGCCCCGATTCATCTACCCGATCCTGCCTGTATTCTTCTTGCTCGCCTTCGACGGTATGAGAGTTGCCGTTCGCAGACTCCGGCCGGGTAGTCAAAACAGC
Organism: Anaerolineales bacterium; assembly: GCA_036524055.1. Lineage (GTDB taxonomy): Bacteria > Chloroflexota > Anaerolineae > Anaerolineales > Villigracilaceae > Fen-1038. The sequence goes on from DATDCZ010000023.1 coordinate 3,160, forward strand.
GTCATGCTCGCGATCTGCATTGTCTGGGCCGGCATGGCCGCCGTGGCTTTGGGAGTTTCCGTCACCGACGCCCGCAGCAATCTCGCCGCGCACCGCGAAGCGCCGTCCGGACCATTTTCGCCGGGCGCCGCAGCCATGTTCTCCTTCATCCGACGCTCCTCTCCGGCAGACAGCGTCGTCATATTCTTCAAGCCGCGCGCCATGCGGCTGTTTACCGACCGGGACTCATTCCTCACGTGGTATTGCGCCGACTTGCCGCAGGGAGACTACGTGGTGATCATGCAGGACGAGGGGATCTTCAATCAGGTTCCGCCCTCGAGCATCCGGAACTGCGTTTCGGTCAGCCTGGCAAACGTCTTCGAGCAGGATAACATTGTGGTCTATCAGATCTCACCCCCCTTGCCGCCTTGAGTTCGGCCGCCTCGCGGCTGCAGACTCGGAACGCGACCGCCGGATTCAGCACCGCCCTCTGAGATCGCTCCCGCCTCCGCATGGTAAGATGCACACGCAAGCGCGACAGCACTGCAACCTATCAGCCGCGCGAGGTGCGATCATGATGTCCGACGTTGGCCTTTTCGAGCAGGAACAGAAGCGCAGGATTCTCACGACCGTTGCATGGACGGTCCTCCTGACCTCCGTCGCCCTGGGGCTGTACGACATCCAGTTCAATACCTGGATCTCCGTTATCGCCCTGTTTGCCCTGGCTCTACTCTGCATCCCAATTCTGATCTTTAGCCGCACAGGGCACCTGAGCGCGGCCGCCATCCTGCTTAGCCTGACTGTCCTGCTTGTCATAGCCCTCAATCTATATGATGGTGACGGCGTCCGGGATGCGGGAATTCTCGCCCTGCCCATTTTCATCATGACCGGTACGCTGCTGCTCGGCAGGCGAGCCGCGCCGTTCTTTGCCGCGGCGGCCGTCTTCGCTCTGGCGCTGGTCGCCTTTCTCGAATCCTCCGGGTATGTTCATCCCACCTTCGGCCCGGCCGGGCTCGGCCTCATTGCGCCCATGGTCGTGCTTCTGCTCGCAGCCTCCGCCTTCACGTGGGTGATCGTGAACACCATGGAGAAGAACCTCCAGCGCGCAAAGGACTCGGAGGGCGAGCTTCGCCTGAGCTACGATCTGACACTGGCGGCGTGGGCGAAGATCCTGGAATACCGGGATATGGAAACCCGGGGCCATACCGAGCGCGTGGCGGCCCTGGCGGAGCAGCTCGCCCGGCTCATGGGCATGCGCGGTCAGGCCCTCGTCGACCTTCGCCGGGGGGCCCTGCTGCACGATATCGGCAAGCTTGCCATTCGGGATTCGATCCTGCTCAAGCCCGGCGAGCTCACAGAAGCAGAATGGACCCAGATGAAGCAGCATCCCACCCTTGCCCACGAGGTCCTTGCTCCCATCCCTTATCTGCAGCACGCCATGGATGTCCCCTGGTGTCACCATGAGCGATGGGACGGCACGGGTTACCCCCGTGGCTTGCGCGGCGAGGAGATTCCCCTGCCCGCGCGCGTGTTTGCGGTTGTGGACGTCTGGGATGCCCTGACCTCGGATCGCCCCTACCGGCCGGCCGTCGAAAGACGCGCCGCCCTGGAACTTATCCGTTCCCTCGCAGGTTCACAGTTGGATCCCCAGGTCGTCACCGCGTTCCTCAGTCTGCAGGGATTCGCGGCCGACGCACAAGCCTGATCTCCGGCATTGATCCGCCCCCTGCTCGATCGGGCGATGAGTGCCGCTGCTCTCAGCGGTTCTTTTCGTAGGCCTCTTGCAGCCACCCTAAGACTTCCGAATCCACATCCTCAACCGATGTGAGGCCGACCTGCAGCGGCGTGGTCTCATGGATCCTGGAGGCTTGCAGCCGCCCGCGAGACTTGCGTCCCTCCAGCCGCAGCGCGAGGTCGATGCGCGTCTTCGTCGTCGGTTGGATGCGCGCAAATGTGCGCCGCCCCGTCACCAGCGAAACATACGTCTTGCGGGTCTGGACCACCACTTCCCCCAGTGCCGTGGCCGCGTCGATCAGGGTCTCGAAGATCGGGCGCAGCGCGGGCCGGTCGGCGTATTGGCCCTCAATGAGCTCATCGGCGGAGGCCAGCATGAAATCGGGGTAGCCAAAGCGTTCCATCACCAGCATGGACTGTGCATAGCCCGTAACGCCCTGCTTCGTCAGCCATGCCCTCAGGCTCTTTTCATCCGCGAGCTTCTGCTGCGCAATGCGCCGGTTCCACGCCGCAACGTTCTCACCGGTGCGTTCCTTCAGCAGCCGGGCAGACATCTCCTGCATGCTCTTCCAGTCGCGCATGCTTTTCATCTCTCCTCCTTGGCGCTAACCCTTTCGGTTGCTCGCCGACTTCGCCGCACCGGGCGCGGTGCCGAAATGCATGCTGATCCTGGCGCATTATAGCGGTCTCCCTACGGCTGCCGCGCCCAAGACACTCATGCGGTGTTTTCCAATACACAGGCATCCGTACGGCACGGTCAACTCCGCATAGACGCAGCGACGGGTAGCCGGGCATCTCTCTTACAGGTAGGAGGAGAAGCTATGAATCGCCCAGTTCTTGCGTCCGCGGTCACTACCCTCCTGTGCCTTTCAGGCGGGTTGCTCATTGGCGGCGGCGGCGCCGCCCTGCTCACTAATCTTCCCGGTCACGCCCCGATTCAAACCATAGGGGTTCTCGCCGGCCTCATAGTCATCGTGGGCATTTTCGGGGGCGGTGGCCTCTGGGGTTGGCGCATGGCGCGCCTGCATAACTTTCCTGACACCCGGCGGGCGGCCGTTGTGGGTGGTCTCGCTTTCGGTATTGGAGTCGCGCTGGCTGCCGTCCTCCTGCCCCAACTGAGGGCGCTCGTCCAACGCAATATGCTGCCTCAAGCGCCCGTCCATGTCGTTTTCACCACGGTGTTCGTCCCGATGATGTTCCTCGTTTCGACCATAGGTGCGACCGCCTTGCTGCTTGTCAGCGGCAAGCGGATCAATTGGCTCGGTTCTGGAGTCTTGGTCGGCCTCGTGGCCGCCATCGCCTTCCTCGTCGTGGATCTACTCCTCGACGCCCTTGGCATGCGCGTCGGCGGGCCCCGCGCCGCCGAACGCGTCACCATGCTTAGCGTCGCGTTCCTCAGCTCGGCGGCAGGCGCGTTTGCTGCGGGCGCGGTGCTTGGCCGCGTTCTATAATCAGGCGATATGGCTGAACTCTTTGGTCTCCTCCTGCCGGTTCTACTACTGGCATTTTCCGCCTGGATGTTCCTTGCCATGCTGAGGCATGAGGATTTGCCCGCCTGTTTCATCAGCATCACCAGGGGAACAGATCCACGGATGGACTGGGCGGTCGCATTTGTCTTCCTCGGCATCTTCACCGCCCTCTACTACTATGTTAACGTGTTCAGGCACCAGCAGTAGGCCTCCCTTGCCCGCGCTTACCGCATAACGTATGTTCCGAAGATGAAGGTAACGTCTGATGGAAATTCGCGTCCGCAAAGCCACCGCCGAAGACTACGACCCCTTGTGTGAGCTGTTCGATGAAGGCGACGCCTTGCATCGCGACCACCTGCCGCACATCTTCCAACAGCCCAACGGACCCGCTCGTGAAAAAGACTACTACCTCGGCCTTCTCGCGGATGACAACGTCGCCTTGCTGATTGCCGAAGCCAATGCTCACCTGGTCGGCTACGTCCAGGCATATCTTAGGGACGCGCCTGCACTCCCGATTTTTGTCTCCCGGCACTATGCCGTCGTTGACGCCGTTGTCGTGAGCTTAGAGTTCCAGCATCAGGGAATCGGACGAAGGCTGATGGACGAAGCTCAAGCCTGGGCGATGGCGAGAGGCGCCACTTCCATCGAGCTGAACGTGTACGAGTTCAACGAGACGGCGATCGCCTTCTATGAAAGCCTCGGCTATCGAAGCCTGAGTCGCAAGATGAGCAAGGAGCTGAGAACAGACGAAGCGGCTGGCTAATCCAGTACATCGGTTTGCAGGCTATGAACCTCGGATCGCCAACTCAAGCGCCGCATCCAATATTGTTCCGCGCCTCACAGAGTTCCACTGCCACTGTTGGGTGGGCGGCGATAAGCGATAGAATGACATGACTTGAGATGGAGGAGGCAGAATGGACGTTCGTTTGAAAGTCCTTGCCGTGATCGGCTTGGTCTCCCTAGTGCTCGCGGCTTGCGGCGGCGCACAGGCGGTCACGCAGCCCGCTCCGCAGCCAAGCCCCACCACGCAGCCCGCTCCTCAGCCGGCCGCCACTCAGCCCGCTCCACAGCCGAGCGCCACCACAGAGCCCGCCCCGCAACCGAGTGCC
>DATDCZ010000024.1:0-36196 GCA_036524055.1 Anaerolineales bacterium
GAGCGCGTAGAGCTGGCGCTCCGGTAGACTGACATATTCGGCGTAGGTTCCGCGGACCGTTTCGCCCAGCAAGTGCCAATCCCGGCACATATTGTCCATGCCGGCCAGACAAGCCTCGCACTTGCCGCACCCGAGGTTGGCGTTGATCACGACATGGTCGCCGGTGGCGAACTTCGTCACTCCGCTGCCTACGGCCGCCACCTCGCCTGCTCCGTCTGCACCGGGAACATGTGGAAGCTCGAGCTTGATGCCGGGCCAGCCTTTGCGGACGGTGACATCCATCCGATTCAACGCGGCCGCCCGCAACCGCACCAGCACTTCGCCGGTGCGCGGCTCAGGCGTCGGCCATTCAGCGTACTCGAGCACTTCCGGCCCGCCGTGCCTACTGAACAGGATACATTTCATGGTCGCCGTCCGTGATCTGCTCGAAGCGTGTGCACGCAATGCCGCGTGCGCTCCGGGCAAACCAAATCAGGGTCCTCTGGTCGCATCCACCGTGTACGAGAAATACAGCGCCTCGTTGACCCCCATCCGTCCGACCGACTCCCAGGTGCCGCCCGGGTATCGCTGTGCCAGGATCCGCAGCGCGGTCTCATTGTCGGGCGTTGCCGCGAGCAGCACAGGCAAGTTCTGCGAAAGATCCACTGTGGCGGCGTCGGCCGATTGTATGTCAATGCGCGGATTGTCCGGCGCCATGAACGGAATCGTTGAGAATCCTGAGAACATCCGGGGGAGTCCGATCATTCCAAGCGTATATTTTGGGCCCAGGGCCTGAAGCTTCGTGCCGACCTGCATGGCAACTTCCGCATTCGCATCGTCGAAGTAGTGGCCGCTGCGGTATGGCCCAAAATAGAACAGGGCATTCTGAACGACCATCACCGCCATGATGGCCGCAGCGCCCGCGTGCAGCCAGGCCGCGGGCACCTGGAATCGCGCCACGACATCCCGCACCGTGGTGAGCCCCAACGCAACGAACAGCGCCACGGCGGGCGCGGTCATGATCATTCGCGTGTTCGCCGGAGGGCTGATGGTGAACACCCCGGCGATGAGGATCACGGACCAGAACCAGCCCAACAGGATGGTGTAGGGGAATGTGATCAGTTGTCTGAATGCGATCGCCATACCGATCAGGAACAGCAGCGAGCCGATCAATGTCAGGTATGGCTGCGGCGAATTGAAGAAACTGCCGGAGGCGGGCTGCGCGATGTAGACCAGCGTCGAGCGGGTGAATTGGTCACCCATGATCTGCAGCAGCGAGCGACCTGAGGTCACGAGTTCGTGCTGCAGCCAGCCGCTCTGGAAGATGGATACCTGTCCGAAGCGCGAATTGAAGTCTTGCAGGTGCTGCATGAAGAAGGCGGCCATCGGCGCGAGCGTGACGAGTGTCGCGCCCAGGTACAGGCTCAAGTTCTGCCATTGGTCTCTCAGGAAGCTCCTCTCGCGCAGGCAGGCGAGAACGAGTGTGCCCAGTGCCATGGCCAGCACCAGGCGGCCGCCAACGTATGTGTAGAACGTAAGGCCGGATGCGATTCCCGCCCACAGAAAGGCGGACATTCGGCGCAGACGGATAGCCCGCACCACCAGCCATAGGACCCCGGTCACAACCAGCGTGTCCTGGATCGTCAGCACACCCACGCGGCTGAACTGCAGGTGGATTGGGAACGTGGAAAGGAATGCCGCCGCCAATAAGCCTGTAGGGCCATCGAATAGCTCGCGGCCCAATAGATACAGGCACAACACGCTCAAGGCTCCGACAAGCGCGCTGGCAAGACGGACGGCGTACATGTTGCGGCCCAACGCCGCGACAGCCGCGGCCGTGCCGTAGAAGCCCGTGAACGGATTACCGGACCACCCGGCGTTGAACATCTCAGGCTCGGTGCTGTCGAGGATACGGCCAGCCTCCATGCCGACCGTGGCCTCATCCCCCGACCACGGATAGGGATGCTGATCCAGTTGATATAGCCTCGCGAGGACGGCAGCAGTGAAGATCAGGACCAGCAGACCCACTTCGAGCCTGTGCGCGAGTACCCATTCGGACCACGACCTGAAATCCGGACGCCATTTCGCTAGCCACAGAGTACCGGTGACGAGAAGGACGAGGCTTACCAACCAGAAGGCCCTCGAGAGCTGAAAGACCTCCGTGCCGCGGGGGCGCGTCACTTCATAGAATGCAAGGGCGGCGGCGAAGAGCGCCACCAGGAGCAGCCCGACCGGCAACAAGCCGCGGATCGAGTTCCACAACTCGGTGCCGCTCAGCTCGAGACTGCTGAGACGGCCGGAGGCTGCCACAAAGAGCGCCAGCGCGACGACCAGCGCCACCGTACCGCTCACCAGGGAGCTTCCGCGCAGTTCGACGATTCCAAATCCCGCCAGCAGTAACGAGGCAAATGTGACCAGCAGGATGATGCCTGGATTGCTGAGGATCCCTCGCCAGGACGGCTTTGCAGTCCGCGCATTGGCGCGACTGCGCTTCTTCGCCTTTGGTCGTGTCAAGTTGATCTTTCCATCGGTGAGTGCTGCAATGTGGCCCCGCGAAGACGTCCTGCCTGAGGCGCGCATGCTCGAGGGGCGGCCATGCGCCGCCCCCGTGCGGGCGGCGCGCTATGAAGCGCCCAGCTCGGCTCGCGAGATCACCAGCCGCTGAATCTCGCTGGTCCCCTCGTATATTTCAGTGATCTTGGCGTCTCGAAAGTATCGCTCGACCGGTAACTCGCGGCTGTAGCCCATGCCGCCGTGGATCTGGATCGCCGCGTGCGCACAGAACATGGCCGTCTCAGACGCAAACAGTTTGGCCATCGAGGATTCCAACGTGTATCTTCCCCCGCTCGTCTTTGCGCGTTCCTTTGCGGCAGCAGCCTGATAGATGAGCAGCCGCGAGGCCTCGATGCGTGTCTTCATGTCCGCGATCTTGAAGCCCACGCCCTGGAATTCGCCGATCTTCTGCCCAAAGGCCTCCCGTTCACGCGCATACGCCACACTGGCCTCGTATGCCGCCTCGGCGATCCCCAGGGCTTGCGAGGCGATGCCGATCCGGCCGGCATCCAGCACTCCCATGGCGATCTTGAAGCCCTCGCCTTCCTCGCCCAGGCGCCATGAGGCAGGGATGCGGCAATTCTCGAAGAGCAGCTCGCTGGTGGCCGAGGCGCGGATGCCGAGCTTGGGTTCTTTCTTTCCACGGCTGAAGCCCGGCGCGTTCTTGGTGTCGATCAGGAACGCGCTGATGCCCTTGTGCTTTTTCTCGGGGCTGGTCATCATGAAGGTAAGCACATAGTCTGCCACGGGGCCGCTGGTGACCCATGACTTGCGACTGTTAAGGACGTAGTGGTCCCCATCGCGGACGGCCCGGCTTTTCATGCTGCCCGCGTCCGAGCCTGACATGGGTTCGGTGAGTGCATAGGCGCCCACCGACTTGCCGGATGCCACGGGCTGGAGGAACTTGGCTTTCTGTTCTTCGGTCCCATGCTTCAGGATACCGTGACAGTAAAGCGAATTGTTGACCGACATGATCACGCCGTGGGCGGCGTCGGCCTTGGAGATCTCCACCATCGCCAGCACATAGGCCATCGTATCCAGGCCCGCGCCCCCATACTGCTCCGGGACTTCTATCCCCATGAAGCCCATGTCGCCCATCTTCCGGATCGTATCTTGGGGGAACTCGCCGCTCTCATCAAACTGGGCGGCGATCGGCGCGATGGCGGTTCTGGCAAAGTCCCGCGCCGTGTCACGGATCATGCGGTGTTCGTCGCTGAGGGTGAAGAATTCACTCATGCCGCCTCCATAAACCGGATGATTATACCGTGGGCAGCCTTGCCCCGTGTCGGGCGCACCGCGTCGTCGGTAAGGGTCGGCACGTCCGTGCCAGAGTGCACGAGCGTGATTGACGCTTCGTGCAAAATCGCTATAATTCGGCCCAATTATCAGGGAAATGCATGTCCCATGAGGGCCGCAGTCGATGCGGAACGGGAGGAGGTGAAGTCTTTCGCTTACGACCCAGGGGAAGCCACATCATCATCCAGAGCTGAGAAATCCAAAGGAGAGCGCATGCATTCCAAGTTTGCTTTATTCAAGTTCATTGCCGGCGCGGCGTTACTGAGCCTCGTGCTGGCGGCCTGCGGGGGTGCGGGCAAGGCCCCGGCAGTGGCGAATACCACTCCCGAGGGGGAAGTGGATATCGTCGACTGGCCCGGCTACATCGAGCGCGGCGCCAATGATCCGGCGGTCGACTGGGTCACCGGATTCGAGAAGGAAACCGGCTGTACCGTGAAAGTCAAGGACGCGGCCACGTCGGATGAGATGGTTCAGCTCATCAATGGTGGCGGCTACGACCTCGTGACGGCCTCGGGCGATGCCAGCCTGCGGCTCGTCTATGGCGGCTCCGTGCAGGAAATTGACGTCACGCGCATCCCGTCCTACAGCAAGGTCGATCCCCGGCTGCAGAATGCCGCCTGGCACACCGTCGATGGCAAGCACTATGGCGTGCCGTATCAATGGGGGCCGAATGTTTTGATGTACAACACCACCGTTTTTTCGGCGGCCCCGACTTCGTGGGACGTGGTGTTCAAGGAGATGCAGCTGCCTGACGGCAAGAGCAACAAGGATCGGGTCCAGGGCTATGTGGGCCCCATCTATATCGCCGATGCCGCCCAGTACCTGAAGACCGCCCAGCCGGACCTCGGCATCACGGATCCTTACGAACTTACGCAAAAGCAATTCGATGCCGCGGTGGAGCTGCTCAAGGAGCAGCGCAAGATCGCCCCGAAGTACTGGGGTGACTACGCCGGTCAGGTTGAGGATTTCAAGAGCGAGGGTTTTGTCGCGGCTCCATCCTGGCCCTACCAGGTGAACCTGCTCCTGGCCGATGGTCAGCCGATCTCCAGCACCATTCCGCAGGAAGGCGCAACCGGTTGGGCCGACACCACCATGATGGCCTCCAAGGCGCCGCACCCGAACTGCGCGTACCTGTGGCTGGAGCACTCCATCGATCCGAAGGTCCAGGGCGACGTTGCCTATTGGTTCGGGTCGAATCCTTCTGTCCCCGAAGGCTGCAAAGCCAGTGAGCTGCTGGGCGCAGAGGGCTGCAAGGCGAACGGCTACGATACATTCGACAAGATCGCGTTCTGGAAGACCCCGATCGCCGATTGCGGCAACGGTCAGAAGGACTGCGTCACCTACGACAAGTGGGTGGAGGCATTCACGAGTATAGTGGGTCAATAGCTTGGCATGAGCGGCCCCGCCGCGTCCCAATGGACGCGGCGGGGCGCTTTGTGAGGGTGGGAATGGCAGACTCTGCAATTGCGTTCGAGGGCGTCAGCCGGCACTTTGGGGAAGTGCGGGCAGTGGATGACGTAACCCTCGACGTACGGGATGGGGAATTCTTCTCGATGCTCGGACCTTCGGGTTCGGGAAAAACCACTTGTTTGCGACTGATCGCCGGCTTTGAGCGGCCCACATCCGGCCGCATCGTGCTGTACGGACAGGATGTCTCGAGCCTGCCACCTTACGAACGGCCGGTCAACACAGTTTTCCAGGACTATGCACTCTTTCCCCACATGACAGTGGGACAGAATATCGCCTACGGCCTGATGATCAAGAAGGTTCCCGGCCAGGAGAGGAATAAGCGCGTCGATGAGATGCTCGATATGGTGCAGCTCCCCGGGCTGGCAACACGCAAACCATCGCAGCTATCCGGAGGGCAGCGGCAGCGCGTGGCCCTTGCGCGCGCGCTCATCAATCACCCCCGGGTTCTGCTCTTGGATGAACCGCTCGGCGCGCTCGACCTGAAGTTGCGGCAACAGATGCAGGTAGAGCTCAAGAACTTGCAGCGGCGGGTGGGCATCACCTTCGTGTTCGTGACGCATGATCAGGAGGAAGCCCTGACCATGAGCGACCGGATCGCAGTCTTCAGCCGCGGCAAAGTTGAGCAGATCGGGACGCCGGCAGACGTATACGAGCATCCCGCTACTCCTTTTGTGGCTGGTTTTGTGGGCACCTCGAATCTCATTGAAGGCGAAATGGCGCGCCGCATCACGGGCTCGGAGTCGCGCTTCTCCATCCGCCCGGAGAAGATCCACCTGTCATCACGTCAGAAGGAACCCGAGGCCGATACGTTCTTCGCCGACGGCCGTGTGCGCGATGTGGTCTATCTTGGACTGTACACACGCTACCTGGTTGAGCTGGATGGCGGTGGCGACCTGGTTGTGGTGGAGCAGAACCTGCGCAGCACGTCCATGGACGTCATGAGGGCGCGCGGGCAGGATGTACGACTCGTGTGGAACAAGGAACACGTGCGTTACGTGGGGAGTTGAACCTGTGAATCGGCTCTCTACCTATCTCTATCGGCGACCGCGGCTTCTCCTGGCGGCCCTATTGGTGCCGCCGCTTGTGTGGTTTGTCGTGATCTACCTGGGGGCGCTGGGCGCAATGCTGATAAACAGCTTCTATGCCCTGGATTCATTCACCGGGCAGGTCGTGCGCACCTTCACCCTCAAGACTTACGCCAAGCTGCTGGATCCCATAAATGTGCAGATCTTTGCGCGCACCACCATTATGGCGCTGTGCGTCACGGCCGCGTGCATTCTGATCGCGTTTCCGCTGGCATATTACATCGCCCGGTTTGCTTCGCCCAGGCTCAAGACATTCTTGTACCTGGCGGTGACGCTTCCGCTTTGGTCAAGCTATGTCGTGCGCGTTTATTCCTGGAAGCTGATCCTGGCCCAGGAGGGTATCGTCTCCTGGTTCACGCGGCTGGTGCATCTGGATGGATTGCTGCAGCTGTATCTTGGCCTGCCGGTGGTAGGGGGACCATCTCTTGCGGTCTCGATGACCGGGATATTCATTGTCTTCGTGTACATATGGCTGCCCTATATGGTGCTGCCCATCCAATCTGCGCTCGAACGCGTTCCCAAGTCCCTGATCGAAGCCTCGGGCGACCTCGGGGCCAACCCTGGCCAGACGTTCCGCAATGTGATCCTGCCCCTGGCTCTGCCCGGCGTCGTCGCCGGCTCGATCTTCACCTTCTCACTCACGCTGGGGGACTTCATTGTGCCTTCATTGTTCGGCAGTTCCAGCTTCTTCATCGGTAAGGCGGTCCTGACCTACCAGGGCACGTCCGGTAACATACCGCTGGCGGCGGCCTTCACCATGGGACCGATAATCATCATGATCGCGTATCTGCTGATCGCGCGGAAACTGGGAGCGTTCAATGCCCTCTAAGGTGAAGCGCGCCGCGCCAATGGATTCAGCCCCCTGGTCTATCAAGGTGGCAGCCGGTGCGGCCCTCCTGTTCCTGCACATTCCGTTGTGGCTGATATTCCTGTATTCATTCACCACGGAGCAATCCGCCTACAGCTTTCCTCCGCCCGGGTTCACGCTGAAGTGGATTCCGCAAGCACTCGCCAATCCGGAAATGCAGACGTCCTTGCTGTTGACGCTGCGCGTTGCCGCTCTGGCGACGCTCCTGGCCCTAATCCTTGGTACATTGGCGGCTGCCGCGGTCTATCGCTACGACTTCTTCGGCAAGGAAGCCATTTCTTTCATGCTAGTTCTTCCCCTTGCCCTCCCGGGCATCGTCACAGGAATCTCAATGCGCTCGGCCATGAGCCTGATGGACATTCCGTTCTCATTCTGGACCATCGTCATCGGCCATGCCACCTTCTGCGTCGTGACCGTCTACAATAACGTCCTGGCGCGATTTCGGCGCAGCAGCGGCAGCATTGTGGAAGCTTCGATGGACCTGGGCGCCAACGGCTTCCAGACGTTCTGGCACGTGGTCATGCCGGACCTCGCAACTGCACTGCTCGCCGGAGGCATACTGGCGTTTTCGCTGTCCTTTGACGAGGTGATCGTCACCACCTTCACCTCCGGCCAGCAGCAGACCCTCCCGATCTGGCTGTACAGCCAGATGCTTAAGCCGCGCAACCGCCCGATCACGAATGTGACGGCGATGCTCGTAGTACTGGCCACGGTGCTTCCCATCCTGCTGGCCCAGCGGCTCATTGGCCGATCGACGGGCGAGACGACCGATCAGAGCTGACGGCTCGCGGTCGAGATACGGGACCTGGTTCCCGCTGTCGTCGATAAGAAGCTCACAACGTCGCGATCATTCACTTTTCCCCTAACGGTCTTTCTTCTGGCGCTGGCCCTGCGACTGACGCCGGTGCTCCTGCTGCCACATCTGGGCATTGGGCTGGACGATATGTTCCAGTACGACATGATCGCCCGAAGCCTCGCGAGCGGAAATGGTTTCCGCTGGTACGCCCCGGCGGACGTTGCCCGCCTGGCCCCTTACCTGAACCTGGACGTTGATTCCCTGGGCCTGGATCCGCGCGGTATGCCCACCACATTCCGCGCACCTCTCTATCCCGGCATGGTCGCACTGGTCTATATGATCTTTGGCGCCGGCGCACAGCGCTTCTTGGCCGTCCGTATCCTCCAGGCTTTTCTTGGCGCGAGCCTTGCACCAATGACATATATTGCCGGCCGAAGGATTCTTGTGGGCGATGGCTGGCAGGGTGACGGATCGACGCGCGCCGCCCGCATCGCCGCGGTGGCAGTAGCAGCGTATCCGTCGCTCATCATGTATCCGCTCGGATTGGCCACGGAGAACTTGTTCTTTCCCCTGCTCCTCGCCGGATTTCTGGCGCTCTTGTCTCTGCCTAGGGGGAACAATAGTGGCGCCATCACGTCACCTGGGGACGGCAAGGTGGCCATCGCCATCCTGGCTGGCGTTTTGCTCGGCCTTGCCGCGCTGACACGTTCGGTCATCCTTCCATTCGCCTTTGCAGCCATAGTCTGGATCTGGATGAGCTGCCGCCGGCCAAAGGAGGCCGCCATCGCGGTCCTGGCCGCGGCCCTCACGATCACGCCATGGATCATTCGCAATTCCGAGCTATCCGGCAGGTTCACGGGCATCGAGACCTCCATGGGTTACAACCTGTACCTGGGTTACCATCCCGATTCGACGGGCACTTTCATGTTCGGCCCCTCGCTTGATCTGATGTCAATTCTGGAGGATCGCACTCGCGATGCGGTCGGCACGCAACGGGCCATCGAGTTCGTCCGCCAGGAGCCGGGCAGGTTTGGGTATCTTGCCCTGCGACGCCTTGGGCATTTCTTCGACCTGGAGTGGCGCGCCTTCACGTACTTCTACTCGAACGGCCTGCTGGGCCTGCTTACACCTGCCGTGATCGCTGTGACCCTGATCTTGCTGGCTCTGCCCTTTGTCCTCATCGCCTCGTTGGCCGCGTTTGGTGCCGCCATGCTGCCGAAGGGTGCAACGACCGGACTCTTAGCACTGCTGTTAGTGATGTATCTCCTTCCACACGTATTCATCCTGTCGGAAGAGCGCTTTCACCTTGCGCTTGTTCCCGTCTTTTCCATTCTTGCCGCGGCCGCATGGGAACGTCGCCGTGGGTGGACCTCTACGAGTGTTCGGAGGCTCTGGCTGTCTGCGGTCGTCGTCGTGCTGCTCGTCGTCAACTGGTCCTTTCAGATCGGGTCTACATGGCCAACTATGATTGCCCTGCTCGGCCCTGGCGGCAATCAGCTGCACCTGCCATACTAGGAACATGAGCGTGAAGCAGATATTCGGCGAGAGGCTGCATTTTGACTGGCGCGTTGTGCTGGTCACTGTCCTGAGCACACTCTTGTTGCTCGTGGACTCATATCATCGGCTCACGCCCGTCAAGTACTACGACCGGCTGCTTCTGTACCTCGTGCTCCCGCTGCTCACCATCCTGCTAGTGTTTCGTGAGAAGCCTGCGGCCTACGGGTTTGGCGTCGGCGATTGGAAGGCAGGGATTGTGATCACAGTCGGCGCCATTCTGCTCATGGCTCCGGTTCTGTGGTTCGTCGCCCGCCAGGACGGCATGCAGAAGTTCTATGAGCCACAACTTGCGGGCTTGCCCTGGACCACTTTCATGGACCTGCTCGGCTGGGAGTTCTTCTTCCGGGGGTTCATTCTGTTCACGTATGTGCGTAAATTGGGACCCGATGGCCTGTGGCTCCAGGCCGTGCCATTTGCCTTGGCGCACATCACCAAGCCCGAGATCGAAACCATTTCCACCATTTTCGGTGGCTTCGCTTTTGGATGGGTCGCTTATCGGACGCGCTCCTTCATCTATCCGTTTCTCATTCACTGGTTTGTTGCCACGTTTACGATCCTCGTGGCAGCGGGCGCCCTGGGCTGACCCCGATGTCTTCAGATACCAGGTGGCAGCTTCGGCAAGCGACCGAACAGGACTTTCCCGCCATCAAGCGCCTGATACGCCGCGTGCGCATCAATCCGTGGAGTCTGGATTGGCGTCGCTTCGTGGTTGCAGTTGACGGAGACGACCAGCTGGTTGGCTGTGGGCAGCTGAAACCGCACGGCCGTTCCGTGATCGAACTCGCCTCCATCGCGGTCGAGGAGACCCATCGCGGCCAAGGTATCGCCCGGCTGATCATCGAGACGCTTCTAGCGCGGGCGCCTCGCCCCGTTTACTTGACGGCCCGGTCGGGGCTCCGATCGCTCTACTCGAAGTGGGGCTTTGAAGAAGTCAAGCCGGAAGACATGCCCGCATACTACCTACGCTTATCGAGGGCCATGTCACTGTTGCAACCGTTCTTCGGCGACGGTGAGTACCTGCTGGTCATGGTCTTGAAGTAGAATCGTTGCATGCGTCAGATCGCATACGTCATCGTGGGCCTGCTCGCAGGATTCTTCCTGGCGGCTGTTGTCTTCCTGGTTGCGCGGCCGCCGGCGGGAAAACCCATCACACTTGAGCCACCGCCGACCCAGGTTCCGCTCGAGGTGCATGTGATCGGCGCCGTCTTGCGCCCGGGCGTCTATGTCTTCGCCGAGGGGAGTCGCGTACAGGATGCGATCACGGCAGCCGGCGGCCTGACGTCGGATGCCAACGTTGCATCGCTTAACCTCGCAGCCAAGCTTGAGGACGGCCAGCAGCTGGAAGTACCCGGTGGCGGCGGCGGTGCCTCGGCCGTGGCGCAGCCGACAGCCGGCTTCCGCGTACTGCCTTCCACGGCGCCAACGGCAACCCCGGCCGCAGATCTGATCAACCTTAACACCGCCTCGGCCGAGGAAATTGCGACCTTGCCGGGCATTGGACCGACTACTGCGCAGCGCATCGTTGAGTACCGCACGGAGCACGGCCCCTTCGCCCGCATCGAAGACATCATGAACGTCGCCGGCATAGGGCCCGCCACATTCGACAGCATTAGGGGCCTGATCACCGTCTAGCCTCCGCACTACGCCGAGGCGCGAAGAAGCGGCTTTCCACCCCTGGAGCGGAAAGCCGCTTCCCAATTCCGCCTTGGATCACTGGGTGACGCGCCGCGCGATCACCAGACGCTGAATCTCGCTCGTGCCTTCCCCGATCGTCAACAGCCGCGCATCGCGGTAGATGCGCTCGACAGGGTATTCGCTGCTGTAACCATAGCCGCCGTGGATCTGTATGGCGTTGCGGGAGACGCGTTCGGCCATCTCGGACGCATACAGCTTGGCCATCGAGGCCTCTTTCGTGTAGACCCGCCCTTGTTCTTTGAGCCAGGCGGCCCGATATGTAAGCAGTCGCGCCGCATCGATCTCAGTCGCGGCATCCGCGAGCATCCACTGCAGCGCTTCGAATTTGGAAATGCTTTCCCCGAAGGCCTGACGGTCCTTCGCATATGAGGTGGCATATTCGAACGCGGCTTGTGCCAGTCCGACCGCCATCGCAGCGATGCTCACGCGGCCGGCGTCCAGTGTAGCCAGGGCCTGATGCAGGCCATCGCCTTCATTGCCCAGCAGATTTCCGAGGGGAACATGGACGTCGTCGTATGAGATCGCGCTGGTGGGGGAGCCGCGCAATCCCATTTTCTTTTCCGGGGGTCCGATCTTCAAGCCCGGCGTATCGGATGGCACGAGGATCAGACTGAGCGACGCGGGGCCGCCGGCCGGGTCAGTGCGCGCAAGCGTGAGGATGTATTCAGATATGGCCGCATTGGTGCACCACATCTTGGATCCGTTGATCACCCACTCATTGCCGCTGCGCTGGGCTCTTGTCTTCACCCCGCCTTGCAGGTCGCTGCCTGCCCCCGGTTCCGTGAGGGCCAGAGCTGCCAGCCTTCCCTTGCCGCTGGCGACCAGGGGCAACCACTTCCGTTTGAGTGCCTCCGTGCCGTACTGGACAATGGGCATTGAGCCCAGACCGTTGTGAGCGGCCATCGAAAGGGCGGTCGAGCCGCAAGCCCACCCCAGCTCCTCCACGGCGATGGCCGCGCTGATGGCATCCACGTCTGCGCCGCCGTACGACTCCGGAATGTTCAGGCCCAGTAGCCCGAGTGCGGCTCCCTTCTTCGCGGCGGCCCAATTGAACTCACTTCTTTCATCAACATCACGCGCCTTTGGCCGCACTTCGTTCGCGACGAACTCATGCACCGCCTTTTGCCAGGCGCGTTGCTCCTCGGTAAGCGCGAAATCCATCCAAGCCCTCCCGACGAATGTCGCATTCGTCCAACGTCCCTTGGCGGGTCGTAATGCGTTTCTGGTTATGCTCTCGTATGGCTCTGCTCAGGCCTCGTGCTCGGCCAGGATGCGTCGCGCCGCCGCAAGGTCACCCTTGGGGACGAAGACCTGCACGAGTCCGAGGCCGTCAATCATGACCGGGTAGGCGTGATGGCCGACCGCCTCCTGGAACAGCTCCACTTCGATGCCTTCTGCTTCGAGGTGGCTCTTCAGCAGGTCAGCCTGCATGCGGCCGTTCAGTTCGGTCAACAGCGCCCACTTCAGCTCATCCATTTGGCCTCGCTTCAAATTATAGCAAAGCACCGCCGTCGGTGCGTCGCTGCGCCCTCCCGTGCATGCGGCGGGGAGACACCCGCCCCCCGGGCCGTGCGTTACGTGTGATTTCTGATTGCCTGTTTCGCCCAGGTGAGGGCGGCCATCATGGTCGAGAATCCCAGCGTGTTGATGCCAAGCATCACCGCGTGCTCGATCTCGTGTTCCGTGGCGCCGGCGTCCAGGGCTCGATGCGTATGCGACTCGACGCCGGTCTCCGAGCCATTGGCGGCCGCCATGCCGAGCTTGATCAGCTCACGGGTCTTGGCGTCAAGTGGTCCAGCGTTCGATACGGTCGTCCCCAGGGCCTCGTAGGCCGCGTACACGGATGGATAGTCGATTCGGAATGCCTGATACGGTTTGGGCAGTTTGATCATTTCAGTCCTCCTTTGGCGCGAATTGCCCCGGCACTTACCCCTGCCTCTCGCTGATCCCCTAGCTCGAATTCAAAATACCCAGCTCCTGCACACGAACGGCAAAGCACTCTTCCTTCCTGCAATACCTGACGCTCATTGATGATTTCCTCGCCGCACTCTTCGCAGATGGTCCTTGCATCCGGCTGGCTCAGCAAATCCGCCAATGACGGCTGCAGACGTACGGCGCGCCAGGAGAACAGGTTCGCATCCGGCATCACCGTGTATCCCTGCAATTGCGCCTCGTAGCGGACGGTCACCGCCGGAGCGTAGTGAAAGGCCTCTGTGCGCACACCCTGCCTGGGTGCAAATCGGATCGCGGTCCCCCTGGCTACATCGACAAAGGTGGCGGCGATCTTCCCCATGTCCACCACCCGCAGGGTCCGATGCCCTACCGTGGCGCCTGTTGCCACTTCAATGCCGTCGACGAAGCAGCCATCCGTCTCGACGATCACCATGCCGGTTGGTTTGGTCAGTGGGGCCTCGAGTCCCAAAGCCGCTAGCCCCGCCAGGCCCATTCGCACGCCAAGCACCTGCCGCGGGCACAGGTGGCTGTGCCGGGCCGCTGACATCTCGAGCAGCTGTGCGATCGAAAGCATGTGGCCTGCCTACGCCTCGTCCTTGTGCACGATCAGATGCCCGCCCGCGCTGACCTCCGTGCGCAAATGTGGAAGAGCCCTGGTGGCCGGGCCACGTGTAACCACCCCGGTCGAATCATAACGCGAACCGTGGCACGGGCAGGCGAAGCCATCGGCTGATTCTTCCACCGTGCAGCCCAGGTGAGTGCACTGCAGGCTCATCGCCGTAAAGCCTCCGGCGTCCCGCGCGATGATCGCAGGGATCTCAGTGACCACTTTCTTCGAATTGACTGCAAAGGCGTCCGCGGGCCCCAGGTCGAATTCCGTCGATTGACCCTGTTCCGACTGAAAAGACATAAAGCGCGCCATGCCATAACCTCCCAGCAGGCCGGCCAGTCCTGCTATATACGTGGCCATCAGCTTTAGAAAATCGCGGCGCGACGGCTGCTGCATTGGTCTATCGCTCCACCGAGTGGCATTCATGACAGTATTGCGAGGCCTGCTGGTCGATGTTCTGCTTGCAGCCCGAGCCCATCACCGGCCGGAATCGGAAGGTTTGTCCGGTGGCCTTTCCGACCAGCTCGAACGTGCCGTCGGGCTGAACGCGAGTATTCCAAAGCGGCTCGCCCTTGGCGGTCATCAGGATCTCGTCCCCGAGCTTAAGTTCCACCACTGGATTGAGCTGTGCCATGCGAAAGGCGATATCGTTCTCATCGTTCAGCCTCGTTGTCCTGGGGAGCTCGGTGAGTGTGCCGTGACACGTCTTGCACTGGATATATTGGATGTCCTTCTTGCTCGAGTGCAGGTCGCCGTCGCCCATGGCTTCGATGCGCGTGTGGCAGTCGACGCAATCCAGAGTGTATTCGCACTTCACGAATTGTGCGATGGGTTGATAGTAATCGCGCAGCCGGTCCGTGGGGTGATCCGACCTTGGTACGAAGGTCATCGTCCGCAGGTCGTAGTTGCCCCGGTTGTGGCACGTGTTGCACTGCGTGTATGGCATCGCCGTCGTCAGCCGGTGGATGTTGCCGTCGGCCGTCGTTTCGCGGGGCTTCAAGGGAGTATGGCACGCGGAGCAGCCGCTAAATCGGTCGTACTCTTCCCCCGCAGCCGGCATGGCGTTCAGGTGACAGGTTGTGCAGTTCTGGCTGAATTGCTCGATGAAGGGGTTGTTGAACGATGCAGCCTCGAATGTCAGCAGCCCTGGTACGCCGGTCACCGTCTGCACCTGGGCGTCTTTAACCTCTGAGATCCCATAGCGCGCCGTCAGGTCGGGCTCGGCGCCGAATGTATACAGAATGTTCGCGAGTGCGCCCGCATACGTCGCCTGGATGCTCGTGGTTGCCCGCTGGATGTGATCGCGGCGATCCTGCGCGCTCCCTGAGTGGCACTGCTCGCTCCCGCATGATTGCTCGACCACACTGAAGTCCGATGGGTTGGCCCCGCCGCGCATTGTGCTGTGCGCCAGGTCACCGTCCAAGGCCAGGCGCTCGCCGCCGTGGCAGACCACGCACCCAAATGTCTTTACCGGATGCGCCGCGCTGATCTCTTCCAGCTCTGCATGGCAGGTCAGGCAGTACTCGGGCTGCTGCGTCAGTGTTGGTATCAGCTCCACGGGTCGCGGTTTCACTGTCTCGACGATGCCCGCGGCTATTACTGCTGACAGCAGCACGATCGCACCAACGACCAGCCAGATGGACTTCATTGTCTATGGAACCGGCAGCAGCGCCAGGATGGTTAGCGCCACTACGCCCAGGGCCAGCAGGATCGCCACAGCCTGCAGGCTCCGCCCCGAGGGCGGGAACCATCTTCCCAGGTCTGCCGGCTCGGTGCCCCTCACGATGTAGGGGCCAACCCCGAGGATGGCCAGGATCGCCAATGGCACCAGCACGCCAAGAATGAACGGATCGCCCCAGCGCAGCAACTGCTGCACCCATAGGAAGAACCACGGCGCACGCGCGTCGCCTGTGGCCGCCTGCACGTCGGTCATCGGCGCCGCGATGGGTGCCGGCCATATCAGCGAGAGTGTCAGCAAAAGCGCGCCCGTCAGGAATGCGGCCAGGACCTCCCGCCTCACCAGTACGGATCGTGAAATCCGCTCATGCTGCGTCCTGAGCGCCGGCGGAGGCACCGCGATGCCGCCGTCGCGACGCACGCGGAACAGGTGCCACACGAAGATAACGACGATGGGCAGGACGAAACCAAATACGTGCCAGATGTAAAAGCGCAGAACGGTCAGAGGTCCCAGTTCGGTCGATCCGGTGACCGCCACGTACAGCGATGTGCCGATGGCGGGAATGGTCTTCAACAGGTTTGTACCCACCACCAGCGCCCATTGGATTCCCTGGTCCCAGCGCAGGACGTAGCCCGTGAAATTGAGCAGTATCGCGCCAACCAGCAGTGACATACCCAACAGGTGGTTGAAGCGCCGGCGCGAGGCATAGGCACCCGTCAGGAATACGCGCAGCATGTGTACGGCGACCATTGTGACGAGCAGCTGCGCCGACCAGTAATGCAGACTACGCACCAGGCCGCCGAAGGGCACCAGGTAGCTTATGGTTTGAACTGAGGCTGCGGCCTTCTCCGGCGTCGGAACGTAATAGAAGGCTTCAAGTATTCCCGTGAAGCCCACCACCAGCGATAGGAACACCGACATCCCGCCGGCGCCGAGCGTGTAACTCAACCTCGCTTGCGGCGCAGGTATTGTCGGTGGATGCAGGTGATGGAAGAACGAAGGGCGCATTGGGGGATTATATCTGCGCGCCCTTTTCGATGCAGTGGAGAGACTTCAGTGTGGATACCGGCTGCGCCGGCGAAAGCGGCCTCAGGCTCTCTCCGCGATGGCGTCCGAGTCCTCGAAGAGCGGCAAGTACCGGGCTCCCAGCCCAAATGCGAGGATTCCGAACGAGAAGATCGCCAGCGAGATGGAGATTTCCGCCAGGCTTGGCACGTACCCAACCTCTTGCAGCCGGTGTATTCCGAACCAGCTGACGTTGAAGCGATTCAAGACCATGCCGACCAGGAGGATGATGGCCCCGATCAACAGCGTCCTCGGATCGGCCCGGTTGCGCGGCGATATGAACAGAATGAACGGAACCACCACGCCAATCACGATCTCCACCCAGAAGAGCACACTCATCAGTCCGCTGCTGAAAAGGTACTGGGAGTTTCCACTCAGGAACAGCTGGGCAAACCTCAAAACGGCATAGATTCCGACGGCATAGGGGATGGCCCCTGCGACCTTCGCCAGCAGCTTGATCTCGAGGTGATGCGACTTAAAGTAACGTGAGGTCATCGATGACTCGAAAATCACCATCGCCAGCCCGATCGAAATAGAGGATACAAAGAACATCACTGGAAGCAGCGGCGTCCACCACAAGGGGTGCAGCTTCGCCGATTGGATCAGCAACAGCGCGCCCAGGGAGCCCTGGTGGATCGTGGAGACAACCACCCCCAGGATGACTGCCGGCTTGATGAAGCGCCGCGCAAAGTGCGCCCACTTGTCCTGCTTGAGACCGCGCAGGAAGATGGGCGCGATCTCCACCGCCAGGATGGCGAGGTAGATCATCACGCATAGACCGACCACCAGCATCCAGGACGTGAAGTTCTGATAGAAGAGCATGTTGAAGATGCGCTCGGGCCGGCCCAGGTCAACCATGAGCGCCAGCACTTCCATGAAGTAACCCAGCAGCGCTGTGAGGATCGTCGGCATGAGCAACGGTCGCAGCGAGCGGATCTCGAAGATGTACACGGCCGCCGCCAGCAGAAATGCCCCGCTGCTTATGGCGATGCCGGTGTAGATGTCAAAGCTGATCCAGAAGCCCCACGGATACGTGTTGCTCAGATTGCTGATCGCGCCGATCCCAGACGCAAAGCGGACCATAGCCACCGCCAATCCGATTGCCATCAAGGCGACCAGGATGACCGGCAGGGGGTTAGGTCGGAAGTGATACAGCCGGGAGGGGACTGCAATATCGATCTTCATCTCTTGCCTCCGGCTGCGGCCTCGACCTCGGCCGGCTCTTCTTTGCCGGCTTTGTCCTTGCGCTGCTTGTTCAATTCCATGCCCACGGTCACACCCGTCAGCACCGCACCCCAGCCCAGGGCCAGCGGTATGGTCGCGCGCATGGCCGCCTCGCTCACGTTCTTCACCGGGGTAACGCCCACATCCGGCAGGCCCAGCTCACCGAAGGGCACATGCGAGAGGATCAAGTAGGACGTGCCGCCGTTTTCGAGTTCGCCGTAGACGTGATCGATGTAACGCTCAGGGTGCGCCGCGATCCGGGAATGTGCTTCGGCGATCAGCGCCTCGCGCTCTCCGAACTTCAAGGCCTCGGTTGGACAGGTCTGCACGCATGCCGGCTCCTGACCCACCTCCAGCCGCTGCACACACATCGTGCACTTGTGCATCAGGGCGCCGCCGAACAGGCCCTTGTCCCAATCGAAATGCGGCACACTGAAGGGGCAGGCGTTCATGCAGTAACGGCAGCCGATGCACTTGTCCTCGTCGTACAACACCGGCCCGTCCTCGCGCTTCGACCACGCGCCCACTGGGCAGGCCGATACGCAATCGGGCTCCAGGCAGTGCATGCAGTGGTAAGGCATCGTCGCCCGTCTCAGATCAGGGTACTCGCCCATCACAGCGCTGCCGGTCACCCAGATGTAACTATCGTTCATTGGGACGCTGTTCTCAACGCTGCAGGCGATCATGCAGGCGCGGCAGTCGATGCAGCGCGTGGCGTCGAAAAGATAAGCGTGTTGTTGGATGGTTGCCATATCGCTAAGCCTTCTGTACCGTGACGAAGGTCTGGGTCAGTGCCTGGCCGCCGCTGATCGGGTCGGTGTAGGTCACGTGCAGGTCAGAGTCGCTCGAGCCCAGCCCGTAGGCCGTGGTGAGCCCCATGGAAAGGTGTCCGAAGCCAGGCATCATGTAGACGCAGTCCGGACGGATGGCCTCGGTGGCCAGCAGCCTGACGTAGATGCTTCCGACCTCGCTGGCGACTTGCACCATGTCGCCGTCGCGCAGGCCCTGAGCCTTGGCGGTCTTCGCATTCATCCACAGCCGGGGCTCATCGTCGTATTTGTGCAGAAGTTGGTTGTTCTGCGTCCCGAATTGCGTCTGGCGCGCGCCCTTGCCAGTCAGCAGATAGAACTGCCCTTCCGCGGGTGCCGGCGGCTCCGACCAGGTCGGGATGGCTGCGAACCCGGCGCTCTCCAACGTGGACGATTTCAGTTCGATCTTGCCGCTGGGCGTCTGCCATTGGAACTGATCACCGGCCTCACCTGGAAGTTCCACGTACCCTTGGCTCCTCAGACTGTCGAACGAGGCGCCCAACGGCGCAAGCTGCTGCTTGATGTAGTCCTCTTCATCGGCGTATTGGAAGAACTCGCTCATGCCCAACCGGCTGCCCAGCTCCTTGTAGATCCACAGGGCTGACTTTGCTTCACCCTGCGGCTCGATCACGGGCTGCCGGATGTATGCCTTGTCGCCCACCACTGCCAACGGATCGTAGCGCTCCAGATATGAAGCCTCAGGCAGCACTACGTCCGAGAACCACGCCGTGTCGTTCAGTATCACATCTACGGTCGCGATGAAGTCCATCGAAGCCATGGCCGCCAGCGTCTTCTTTCTGTCCGGCAGCGATAGCACCGGGTTCTGGCGGGAAATGAACCAGCCGTGCGCCTTGTAGGGGTTCTCATCGATGATCGAGTCCCGCAGCTGCTGAAACACACCGATCTTGAGCGGCACGAATGGGTACATCCACGGCACGCCGTCCAGGCGCTGCGCCGAGATCCGCGGATAGGGAGGTTGCGGTGGCTTGCCCAGCCCGCCGCCCTCCTCGCCCCCGGCATGCACCATGCTGGTGCCCCAGTTGCCTACCAACGCGTTCAGGATCGTGATGGCGCGCTCCGCCTGGAAGGAATTGACGAAATTGGAAGTACGCCAGCCGTTATGCGCCAGCGCAAACGGCGCCGCGGCGGCGAACTCGCGCCCGATGCGCGCGATGGTCTCTGCGGGCACATCCGTGCGCTCGGCAGCCCAATCGGGTGTGTACGGCTTGGTGGATGCAGCCAGCTCGTCGAAGCCGGTGGTATACGCCTCGACGAATGCCTGGTTGTAGAGGCGCTCCTCGATGATCACGTTGATGAGCGCCAGGTGGAAGGCCAGGTCCGTGCCCGGTCGGATCGGCAGCCAGTCGGTTGCCTTGGCCGCCGTCTTGGTGAAGCGCGGATCCAGGCACACCATCTTCGCGCCCCGGTCGATGGCCGCGATCATCTCGCCAGTCTCCGAATTCGAGATGGCCTCGGCCAGGTTGCGCCCGGTGTAGATGATGTACTGCAGGTTGTCGTAGTTGCGCGCGGGCTCCTCCATGCCATACGTCATCAGGTTCGAGACGATCATGGCATTGAAGCACAGGCTGCGCTGCGTGCCGTAATTGGGTGATCCAAAGGCCTGCAGGAAGTTCTCGAACTGCACCTGCGAAAGGTTGTGCGTGGACGAGAACACCATCGCCTCGGATCCATACTTCTCGCGGATCTCCAGCATCTTCTGTGCGACGATATCCAGCGCTTCTTCCCAGCTCGCCTTGCGGAACTTGCCCTCGCCGCGCGACCCAACTCTTATTAGAGGGGTCAGCACGCGATCCGGGTCATAGGTGGTCATGATGCCGGCCTGGCCGCGCGGGCAGAGCTTCCCCTTAGAGTGCGGGTGGTCCGGATTCCCATCCAGTTTCACCACGCGGCCGTCCTTGACCTTGGCCAGCAGCCCGCAGCGCCACACGCACATTTCGCACACACTGGGAATGTAACCGTCGCCCTGGGCATTGAGGTGCCCCGCTTCGAGGGCAGCCTGCGCCACCCGCGGCGGCACGAAGCTTCCAACTGCCAAAGCACCGGCCGCAGCCCCGCCCAGCTTCAGGAAATCGCGCCTGGAGACCGTTTGTTCCATGATTGACTCCAATGATTGCATTGGGGACCGGCTGAGGACCCGATCCCCATGTTGTCTTACTTGAGCTTGGCCTTGCGTTGCATACCCATTCGATCGATCATGTAGAAGAGCGCCAGCGCCATCAGCGCAAAGACGCTGACTGCCAGGATGGCATTCACATTCCATAGGTCGGGGATCACGACGCTGCCGTAGTTCAGGATCTTTGCGATCGGCGGGAACACCTTGTCGTACGTGAGCCCGAAGAGAATTGCACCGACCAGGAAACCCAGGCCGCCGGGAACCAGGTAATCGAGCTTGCCTTCACCGGCGCCCGCGGCCATCGTGCCGGGGCAGAAGCCAGCCAGCGACATGCCCACACCGAAGATGATGCCGCCCACCAGGTTGCCGACGATGTAAGTCGCGGGGACGGTCGGGAAGGTAATCACGCCCAGCATGCGCAGCGGATACACGCCCAGCATGGTGACCACCAGTGCGGTCATCATGAATTTGAGCACTGTCATGTCCACGAACCGGAATTGGCCGGCAACCTTTGCGTAGCGGGTCAGGCCCGCCTTGTTCAGAGAAAATCCAAAGAAGACGCCCAGGATCAGGGGAAGAAGATAGGTGGTCATGGCTTAGAACCTCTTTCCGTAGACCAGCAGCGCCGTGGGAATGCCGCCGGCGAACATGCCTGCGATGAACAGGAAGGCCGCGGGCGCCAGGAGCATGCCGCCGGAAATGGCCAGGCCGCTCGTGCAGCCGCCTGCTATGCCGGCTGCATACTCCACGATGATGCCGCCAACGAACAGCAGCAGCCAGCGCTTCCACAGCTCCTTGCCGAACACCTTCTTCCACAGCGGATCATCCATGGTGCGGACCTTGAAGGTGCGGCTCGAGAGGGCGCCGAGCGTTCCCCCGAAGAAGATGCCGACCAGGAGCATCACGGCGTACGTGACCTGCGCCGGCATTACGAAATTGAAATACGTGTTGTTGAAGGCAGCCGGCGCGACCGCCTTGCCCAGCATGCCGGCGATATTCTCAAAGCCGCCGGAGGCGCCCAACATCTTGTTCGCGAACACCACGGTGCAGATGCCCACCAGACCGAGGAGCACGCCGGCAACATAGGGCGACCACAATTCCTTGCTCAACTGCGTTCTCAACCAATTCATTGCTTCTCCTTTCGATGACTTTGGTTATCGGTGCTGTCCGGTTCTCTCATCGGACTACTTCTTACGCCCTGGCTTGCGGCTGGACTTCTTTTCGCTGATCGAGACGGATATCCAGCCCTCGCGGCGGTTCACCAGGTAAAGGCCGGCTCCTAGCAAGACCAGAAGGATGATTGCCAGGAAAACGTTGCCCCAGTTGGTGGCGCCCTGGTGCAGGACGAGTTCGTTGTAACGCTGCACGTAATCCACCAGGTTCGGATCGTTGAGGGCCATCGCCGGCGCGGCCGCCGGCGCAGATTCAGCGGGCGCGGACGCGGATCCGGGCGCCTGCGTCGCGGATGGGGGCGGTGAGCCAGCCGGTGCGCCGATCACCGCATTCGGGATCCCCAATGCGGCCGTATATACGTCGGAGCGCGCCTGCAGGTCATTTGGATGGCACTGTGCACACGCGGCCTGGACGTCCGACATCGGGGCGACCATCCCCACGTGGGCGGTGTCCTTCTCAGTGGCCTGGTTATTGCCTCCGTGGCAGATGTAGCAGAAGTCGCCGAAGGCATGCGACTGATGCCAGCCGGTGCCATCTGCATTGACAGGATCCTGGGCCTGCGTCTCGTGGCAGTTCTTGCACGACGATGCCTGTGAGCCGCACTGGGCCTGCGCCGGCTGTGCTGTAAACAGGGCGATCGCACAGACCGTCGTAAGTGCCAGCCCGAAGATGATGAGTGCCGTCGATCTGGTCCTAAGCTGCATACATTCCTCCAAAGGGACTACCTTCGCCACTTCCGCGGCCCTACGCCGGCTCAGTGTCGGTTTCACTCATGAGGTCCACACGGTGCGCAAGGCGATCGCGCATAACTGTCCTGAGCAGATCCAGCGCCTGGGTGAGCCGGGGATCTGCCAGGCGGTAGGTGACCGTCGTCCCCTGGCGGACGGTCGTGACCAGTCCCCGGTCCCGCAGGATCTTCAGGTGTCGCGATGCGGTCGGCTGCGCCACTCCGATGTCAGCCGCCAGGTCGCTGACGTTGCGCGGCCCTTCGCCCAGCGTGTAGATCATGAGCAGGCGCGTGGGATCCGAAAGGGCAAAACAAAAGTCAGCTTCGAGCTGCGAGATCTCCTGGGCCAATGTTTGTGAGACCATCGATCACTCCTGTTAACATGTGCATAAACATATATATGCATGCGGCATAATAGCCCTGTGAAGAAAAGTACAATAGTGCCAGGTGTCATCCGGGCGATGCTATAATGTCACATGTAATGGACAGCCGTGTAATTAGAGTGTGACGCGGCGGATTACGAGATCGGAGGTGTTGCCATGGCATATCAGCATGATGCGCAATCCGTGGACGTGGCCGCGCGGCTGCGCGAGCTGCGCGAGGGGCAGGGCATGTCCATGCGCGCGCTGGCCGCCAAGAGCGGGCTCTCGGCCAACGCCCTCAGCATGATCGAGCGCGGCCGGGCCTCGCCATCCGTAAGTACGCTGAACAAGCTGGCCGAGGCGCTCGGAATACAGATGACGCAATTCTTTGGATCCGTTCCGATACGGGACGACGTGGTGTTGACGCACGCGGACGAGCGGGCACGCGTTCCTTTTACGCGAGGGCTGTGGGAAGGCCTGGGTGGTGAGCGGTTCTCCGGCCATGTTGAGCCTTTTGTGTTGACACTGGAGGCCGGCGGCGCAAGTGGTTCGCGGTCAATCGTGCACACGGGGCACGAGTTCGTGTACTGCCTGCGCGGGCAACTGGAATACGTGGTGAAGGACCAACGCTACGAGCTGGGACCGGGTGACAGCCTGATCTTTGCCGCTCACCTGCGCCACAAGTGGAAGAATCCCGGCCGCACCGTGACCAATGTGCTGGTCGTGCTCTCCTGCTTCGCCGAAGGACGGACTCCGCATACGGTCAAGTGATCGCAGCTGCAGGTGCAAGAAAAGAGAGACGCCAGCCGATTTCGGCTGGCGTCTCTTGTCCTGTGCGATGTTCTCTATGCGTACATGCCCCAATCGAGCGCAGAAGGATCTTCCATCATTGCGAAATCCCACACGTCCGGCAGCATCTCTACCGTGACCGGCTGGTTCAGCGCCTCGGTTGCTTTCTGCCGGGTCATCTCGATCATGGCGGGACCGTAGGGACAGAAGGGCGTCGTGAGAACCATCTTGAGGTGGGCGATGCCGTTCTCAATGCTCACGTCGCGGACCAGGCCCAACTGGATGATGCTCATGCCGATTTCAGGGTCGATCACTTCGCCCAGGCTCGTCCGCAATGCCTCAACGAGCTCGGGATGCGTGTCATGGACGCTCCACTTGATGGGGTTGGCAGCGTGTTCGTTCTCTTCGGTCATCTCAACTTTCCTCTAGTTGGCCGCGACTGTCCGCGTTGGTTGGACGACATAGGTGCAGTGGGCACTGCCGCTGAGTACACATTGGACACGTTCTGCGGGCAGCGCCAGCATCTTTGAGATCAGGGCCTGATCCACTGTGCAGACCTCCGGGTGGCTCACGCCGATCTGGTAATAGGGACATGAGATCTCGTCGATGTGATACTCATCGCCCTGTTTCTGCCATTCGACCGTGAAACCTTCCTCGGCGAGCAGATCCTTGACGAAATCCAGGCGCTCCTCCATACCCAGGCCGCTCACCTGATCGGCATACTCGCTGGCGAGGTCCTCGGCAACCTGGCTGAAGAGCTTCGTCACGATGGGTCCCGGCATGCTTTCCTTCATCTGCGCCAGCAGGCGCGTCGTCAGGCGAAGGTAACGGGTGGGGAATTTCTCCATACCCGCCTCGGTCAGGATGTACACCAAGCGCGGACGCCCAACGCCGTGACGCTCTTCTTCAAACCTCACGAGTCCTTCGACCTGCAGGTTCGAGAGGTGATGCCGGACCGAGATGGGGTTAATGCCGACCGCTTCGGCCAACTCCGTAATTGTCCGCCGGGGTTGGCGAAGAAGCGTCTGCATGATGCGATCGCGTGTGCTTTTCATTCGGTATCGCCGCCCGCAGCTCCCTTTCGCGGCGGGGCAGCCTCCACGCGCAAGAGTATACCCAGCAAAGTGTTCTCTGTCAATATACTAGATAAATATCATAAATATCCCGCGATGGACGAAGGTCAACGGCGGTTCCCACGGCCCTACGTTGCCTTGGGACCGAGTCTTAGCCTCGGGGTTGGCCGCAGTTCCCTAGTGCCAGAAAGCCGGAAACACCGTGCGCAGGACCGTGTCGGCCAGGAGGCCGAGTACAAAATAGTTGCTGAAAACACGGTTGTGGACAAAGCACACCGTCGAGAACCAGCGCGGCCAGATCGGATAGCCCGCCGGCGGCGCGTCCGGTCGGGGCTTGGACAGCCTGTCCAGGGCGGCGCGCGCCGGCCTGTACGCCAGTAGGACCAGCAGCATCAGCGGCGTGAGAAATCGCGGCACGAAAATCAGGTATGCCACGAGTACGTAAGAGAGCAGGATGGCGCCCATCGTTACATAGCGGGCTGCCGTCTCGCCCAGCAGGACCGGCAGCGTGCGTACGCCCTTGCCGCGGTCCTCTTTCAGCTTATCGGTGTGCTTTCCCAGGTTGATCGTGACAACGTTGAGGCCGACGGGAATGCTGGTCAACAGCACCAGCCATGACCATTGGCCTGTGAGCACAAAGTACACGCCTCCGATCATCAGCGGACCCCAGATCACGAAGATCGAGAGCTCGCCGATGCCGATGTATTTTAGTGGGTATGTGTAGAACAGCAGGATCAGCGCCCCGAACGCGAAGAACCATACGACCAGGGGCGCAAAGCTGGTGTAGAAGAGCGCGTACACCCCGGCGAGTGTGGCCAGCAATCCACTGATGCCGAACCAGATCAGGTGCGTCCGCTTGTCCCAAAAACCCTGCGCCAGCGGGTGCACGCCGTATTGGGTTCTGAAGTAGTTGTCCTTGTCGATACCGCGCACGTAATCGGTGTAGTCGTTGATCAGATTGTTGGCGCCGTGCGCAATGAACAGGCCCAGCGTTAGCACCAGCCAGGTCAGGAAATCGAAGGGCCGGCCGTGGCTGCGCAAGTACTGCCAGGCAAGCAGCCCGCCGATCAGGCCCGAATACAGCGTGACGGTGCCGACCGCCGAGCGGGTTGCAATGAACCACTTGGATAGCACATCCAGCGCGTCCCATTCCTTGCGATCTTCCATCTTAATGAGCTGCGTGAGCGACTTGCGCCACATGGCAATGTTTGAGTTCATCCTTGTCCCTTGCCTCTCCGGGCGGCCCGCGCCTTCACTCGCTGGCGCCCTCTTCTTCCCACCCCGCCTCTTCCACCGCCATGAAGATGTCGGTGGCCGAGATCATGCCCACCAGGTTGTCGCTCGCGTCCGCTACCGGGAGATGATGGATCTTGTGCTGTTCCATGACCTGTGAGCACTCCATCAATGTCCACTCCGCCTTCGCCGTAATGATCGGGCCGGACATGATCTCACGCACCCGCGTGTTCGACGGATTTCGACCGGCAGCGACGATCTTGTCGCGGATGTCCGTGGTCGTAACAATCCCGTACTTTGGGTTCTTCTCGCTAATGTCCACGATCACGCTGTGGATGCGACGCCGGCGCATCAGCGTCGTGGCGTAGGAGACCGTGGTGTCTCCATCTACCACCACCACCGGCTTGCTCATCCAATCGCCAACAGTATGCGGCATGCCCTCTGCTCCTCTGGCGGCAAAGCTTCGACCGCCGTCGAGCGATTTTATCACCAAGAGGGTAGCAATTGTCCCTGCCGTGATCGTCTTCTGCAAGGAATGACCCTTGCGACGTCCATTGGAGTTTCCAGCCGGCGGAGCGCTGTCTGCGTCATCGGAAACCCTCTTGGGGGATGTTGCCAAGGGGCTGAAACCTCTGTAGACTCTGGAGCCGGTAAACAACCATGACACAAGGCCTACCACCACAGCCAACCATTCGCAGCATCGTCGGAGGCATCGGTCTGTTTGTGCTCGTGTGCGCTGCCTTTGCGGCGCTGCCCAATCTGGTGAAGTGGGCCGGCGCAGCGCTGACGTTCATTCCGGGCCAATTGGGGCTGATCGACGTTGTTCACGGCAGCGAGGTGATGCCTGTGGACATGACTTCGAATCCGACCCCAGTGTCATTCGCGGGCGCGGGCGACTATCTGCTCTATACCTCCAACTATGACCTGCTGGTGATCAATGACGCCGTGGCCGCTGTGCATGCCAAACCCTGGTTCAGGCTGACCGATGAGGCGGGGGAGGAGGTTTCGATCACTCTGGTCGAACGCGGTCTGGCGGTCTTTGATACACCTTTGGCCAGCGGACGGCCGGTTGCACATGTGGTCATCGCGCATCCGGGAAACTACGTCATGACCCACCCGAGCCGCCGGGATTTCACATACTTCGTTCCAGATACCACCACCGGCCGCGAAGGGGCGATCAGCGTCTGGATGCTGGTTGAGGTCGCCATCCTCAGCGGGGCGCTCCTGTACTGGCGCCGCTACCGCATTGCGCACCGCCCGGCATCCGCTTACATGCCGCCCTCGCCCGAGTCACGTCTCCGCTATGTCCGGGAACAGCAGGAAAAGGAAATCGCCTCCCTGCCCAAAGGTCCGCCGACTCCGCTCTGGAAGCGCGATGACTCGGCCCCAAAGCCCAAACCGGCGGCTTCAGTGACCGACGTGCGCGACGTGCTGGAGTTGGTGCGCGTGGGTGAGGTCACCGAGCATCAGGCGCAGGCCGAGATCGACCGCCTGGTCGAGTCAGGCTCAGCTTCCTCCAATTGGGGCGCTGCCCTCGCACTAACCTTGCCGGAGCAGGCTGCATATTCGCAAGGCGCTTCAGTCGCAGACTTGCTCAGCTTCCGAGCCGGCGGTTGGCCCCGCTTTTGCGCACGCTGCGGCCAGGAGATCGATCACGAAGACCTCAAGTGGTGGTTCGTCCGGGACGAGGCTGGCGTCCCCGGCATCCGCCATGTTCAGTGTCGGCCGGCATAAGTGCCCAAGGTGACAAGGACGGCCGCAGCTCGGCGGGCGAGTACTTTCTTGCGCTTGCTGACTTACCGCGTCCTTCTTCCAGCCGTCACCATCTGGGCGCTCCTGTACATATCGCCGCACATGCTGCGCCGCACTGAACTTGGGCACAGCTCTATGAGCGTGCTGGTGCGCGCCTACCTGGCCGTGTTACTTTGTGCCTATTACATTATCGTGGCACGTTTCTGGTCCTGCTAGATCGCTACTTGGTTTGAGGCAACCGCAGAAGCCAATGACGAGTTGAGCTTTGCGTTGTGGACATGGTTCGGTGCTGCTCTTGCATTCGGTTTGCCTGCAACCATGGTCTTCTTGGCTGTTCGCGCATTTCTTCCGGGTTGGAGCGCCTGGGCACTCCCGATCGGCCTATTCTACGGTTTCCTCGCCGCGCTTCCCAGGCTGCCCGGCGCGCGGAACGTCTTCACGTAATCTCACCATTTGCCGTTTGAGGCCCCGCTTGCCCATTCGCCCAAGTTGCGCGTAGCCATATGATGGCCCGCCCTTTTCCCTTGGCTTGACAAACTAGAACAGATGTGCTATTAAGGACGCATGCAGACATATTGGCACGGCCAATGTGCCATC
Source organism: Anaerolineales bacterium (assembly GCA_036524055.1). GTDB lineage: Bacteria > Chloroflexota > Anaerolineae > Anaerolineales > Villigracilaceae > Fen-1038. Next base: position 28,479 of record DATDCZ010000024.1, read on the forward strand.
AACCGGCAATCGAGGCTCCCGGCCGGGGAGGGTTGCGCAAGAAAGGGGAATTGTTTCTATTTGCTTCGCGCGACAGGATCAATTCGGGCAGGCCTAGCTGCCGACGATATTCCAGGTCGCGCCGGCGTCCCGCGTGATGTAGATATGCGGGCCGCGTTGGCCGTCATCGCTGAGGACGAAGCCGATCTCGTCGGTCACGAAATCCATTCCAGTGAAGCTATCCGTGAAGTCGACATCCGGTCGTGTGATGGTCCACGTCGCCGCCGAATCGTGCGTGACGTAGAAATCCGTCCCGTTCCATACAAACCCCACTTCAGGTGAGACAAAATCGACCGAGCCGCCCTGGGGAATGAAGGTGGAACTGGGCTTCCAGCTGGAGCCGCCATCGTGCGAGACATAAACGATCAGCATCACCCCGACCTGCGAGGCCGCATGCACGGGCAGGTACGCCGTCTGTGAATCGGTGAACACCGGGCCGGTGGTCTCCAGCTCGGCTTCCTGGTAGCCATCAGGTGCCGTCACGGGAATTTCCACCCACTCGCCGCCACTGTTGGAGGTCTTGTACAGGTATATCTTGCCGGGCTGATAGATTACGCCGCCGATCCATGCCTCGCGCATGTTGATGGGTGCAATGCCATCCTTGAGGCCGCCCAGCGGGAGCGTGTCGCCTGCGTTGGCCTGGGTTGGATCGTTGACGTAGGTCTTTGTCCACGTCGCGCCGCTGTCTTCAGATTGATAGACCGCAACGGCCATGGAACCTGCGCCTGCGCCCAGGCTGGCCATCATCCACCCATGCTTGCCATCCATGAACTGGAGTGCGCCGCCGCCGAATGGCACCGGCGCTTGATCCCAGCGCAAGCCCCCATCCACCGTGCGATACAGGATGCCGCTCAGGAAGTCATCCGGATTCGGGATCAGCACCCAGCCGTGCGTGTCGTCGATGAATTCCGTCGTTACCGCATAGCCGTAGCCCGTGGTCGAGGGGCTCACGTCGTGCCAGGTTGCGCCACCATCTACCGTCCGCAGAATGGCTTTATCGCTCACGCCCCATCCGCGGTTCACATCGAACATACGAATGGCAACCAGCGCCGGCGACTCGACGACCGGCGCGTCGATCGGCAACGGCGTCTCGGTCGCAGGCGGAGCTGTAGAAGTGCCGGTATCCGGGACCGGTAGGAGCTGGGGCGCACAGGCCGCGGCGACAAGCAGCAAAAGCATTGTCAGTAACGATACTCTTCTGAAACGGACATGGCCTGACATTTGTGATCCTGATCCCTAAGCAACGTACTCGATGATGGTCGACTCGCCCTGCCCAACTCCGACGCACAGAGTCGCGAGGCCATAGTAAGGCTTCTTCTCTTGAGGTGATCTGCGGCGCATTTCGTGCAGCAGGGTCGTAAGGATGCGCGCACCCGAGCAGCCCAGGGGATGGCCCAAGGCTATGGCGCCGCCATTGACGTTGACCAACTCCGGATCGATCCCGAGTTCCTCGATGACGGCGAGGCTCTGCACCGCGAAGGCCTCGTTCAGCTCGACCAGTCTCATGTCATTGATCGTGAGCTCGGCGCGTTGAAGCGCCTTGCGTGTCGCCGGAATCGGGCCATATCCCATTATTCGGGGTGGGACCCCAGCGGCCGCGGAAGTGAGGACGCGCGCCTGTGGTTTGAGCTTCAGACTGGCGGCGCGCTCCTCGCTCATGATGAGCAAGGCAGCCGCGCCGTCATTCAAGCCCGAGGAATTGCCAGCTGTGACAGTCCCGCCCTCGCTGCGGAACGCCGGCCGGAGCCTGGCAAGCGACTCCATGCTGGTGTCGCGGCGGGGTCGCTCGTCGGTCGCGACGGATAGAGCCGCGCCTTTCCTCTGGGCAACCTCCACGGGCACGATCTCCTGCGCGAACTTGCCGGAATCGATGGCAGCGACTGCCCGCTGATGCGATCGCAGCGATAAGGCATCCTGCTTCTCGCGGGTGATGTGAGGGCGCTCCTCGGCGATGTTCTCAGCGGTCTCGCCCATGGACTCGGTCCCGAAGCGCTGCTTCATTAAGGGGTTGGGATACCGCCAACCCAGCGCCGTATCCCACGCAGTCAGGTTTCCGAAGGAGAATGCCGCGTCTGCCTTGGGGATGGAGTAGGGCGCCCGGCTCATGGATTCGACGCCGCCTGCGATGAACATCTCGCCCTCACCGGCCTTGATAGCGCGGGCTGCCTGGTTGACGGCATTGAGGCCCGAGGCGCACAGGCGGTTGACAGTTACGCCGGCAACGTCAGTGGGCAGGCCGGCCAGGAGCGCGGCCATGCGGGCCACGTTGCGATTATCCTCGCCGGCCTGATTGGCGCAACCGAATATGACTTCTTCGACGGACGCGGGGTCAAGATGATTGCGCTCGATGATGGCGCGGATCACGTGCGCCGCGAGATCATCGGGCCGGACGGATGCCAGCACGCCTCCCAATGCACCAATGGGCGTACGCACGGCATCAACAATGACAGCATTTGGCATGAGGCCTCCGGGGAGATTGCGTGAAAAATTGTACCACCCGCGATTTGAGGGTGTCTCAAGGACTTGGCAGGATCGACGTCCTCCGGCACTCGTGTCGCCCAGGGAGGCTCATGTGCCGCGCAATCGAGGTCACCCGCCGCTTCAATAACAGGAGTTTTGTACACGCTGATAAATGACGCATGGCACTATTCGGTCACTTGTTCGAATAGGATAATCCGAGTGGTAATTCGTCAAATCTACTCAAACTTCTCAGCTAAGGAGATTGGATGGCCGCGAAAGGCTGGATCGAGGTCAGCGATCAATACTGCAAGGGCTGTGAACTGTGCATCAGCGCGTGTCCGCCCCAGGTAATGGAGCTGGACATGACGCGACTGACGCCGCGGGGTTACCATCCGGCTCACACGTTCAAGGACGGCTGCACGGGCTGCGCCATCTGCGCCATAGTCTGCCCGGATGCTGCCATCACGGTCTATCGAGAGGTCACCAAGGCGGCCCCCGCGACTGCGGCGGCGCCTGCGTAGCGGAACTGGCAGCAAGGGAGCAGCGGAGAAAGCCAATGGCGCGTGAAATGTGGGAAGGCAACCAGGCAATTGCTGAGGCCGCAGTGCGGGCAGGGCTGGAGGCCTACTTTGGGTATCCGATCACCCCGCAGACAGAGGTTCTGGAGTATTTATCCAAGCGCATGCCGGAGCTCGGGCGCACGTTTGTCCAAGCCGAAAGCGAGCTTGGCGCGGTCAACATGGTCTACGGTGCCGCCTGTGCCGGCGTGCGTGTGATGTCGTCGTCGTCCAGCCCGGGTGTCAGCCTGATGATGGAAGGGCTCTCTTACATTGCCGGCACCGAAATCCCTGCCGTGTTGGTCAACGTGATGCGCGGCGGACCGGGTCTGGGCAACATTGCCCCTTCGCAGGCCGACTACAACCAGGCGGCGCATGGCGGCGGTCACGGAGACTACCGGAATATCGTGCTGGCGCCTGCCTCTGTGCAGGAATCGGCCGACCTGATGGGGCTGGCCTTCGACCTGGCGGAAAAGTATCGGACCATCTGCATGGTGATCCTGGATGGCTCGATCGGTCAGATGATGGAGCCCATCACGCTGCCGGAGATGAAACCAGTGCAGCGCAAGGACTGGGATTGGGCGACGAACGGGACTATGGGCAAGCGTCCGCGGCGGGTACTGACGTCCATCTACCTTGATCCAGTCGAAGAAGAGGTCACCAACCTGCGCTTGCTCTCGCGCTGGAAGCAGATCCAGGCGGAGGAAGTTCGCTATAAGGAATACTTCCTGGAGGATGCCGAATTCGTCATCATCGGATTTGGCACCGCCGGGCGGGTGGCGCTATCGGCCGTCCGCATGGCGCGCCAGCAGGGCATCAAGGTCGGGCTCCTGCGGCCAATCACGGTCAGCCCGTTCCCGACGCAGGCCGTGGATGAGCTCGTGAAGCGCGTCCAGGGCTTCCTGGTGGTTGAGATGAACAGCGGCCAGATGCTTGAAGACGTGCGGCTTACGGTCCAGGGGCGTGTCCCGGTTGAGTTCTACGGACGGCTGGGTGGTGTTGTTCCCTTCCCTGATGAGATCCTGCGGGAGGTCCGGCGGGCCATGGCTGCGAAGGGGAAGGTCGAGGTCGACCCGCGCATGGCGTGGTATGAGCGCATGACGGCGGCCGCATAGGCTGCGTCCAAACGAGGGCCAATGGCAATTGCTGCTCCGAACAATCTGGTCTACGAGCGACCGGTAGGTTTCACCGACACCCCCACGCATTACTGCCCGGGCTGCACCCACGGGGTAGCACACCGCTTGGTGGCTGAAGTCCTGGAGGAAATGGGCGTCCTCGACAAGACCATCGGCGTGGCTCCGGTGGGATGCGCGGTATTCGCCTACAACTACTTCGATACCGATTTCGTGGAAGCGCCCCACGGACGCGCGCCCGCAATGGCAACCGGCATCAAGCGCGTGCTGCCAGACCGGGTGGTTTTCTCCTACCAGGGTGATGGCGACCTGGCTTCAATCGGCATGGGGGAGATTGTCCATGCCGCGGCGCGCGGTGAGAATATCAGCGTGATCTTCATCAATAATGCGAACTACGGCATGACCGGCGGGCAAATGGCGCCGACCACGCTCCCGGGCATGAAGACGACCTCGTCGCCATCCGGCCGCGACGTTGAGACGCAGGGATACCCGATCCGGGTCGCTGAGTTGCTCTCGACGCTGGACGGTTCTGGCTATGTCGTGCGCCGGTCGTTGCACGACCCGAAAAACATCCGTCTGGCGAAGAAGGCCATCCGGCTGGCGTTCGAGACGCAGGTGCGCGGCCTGGGCTTCTCCCTGGTTGAGCTCCTCTCCACCTGCCCGACCAACTGGAACATGACGCCCGTCGAATCTCTGAAATTCGTTGAAGACAAGATGGCGGCGTACTTCCCGCTCGGCGACTACAAGGTCTCGCAAGGCGTGGCGCAGATCAAGGTCTAAGGGAGCGAGGCATGCAGAAAGAGATCATCATCGCGGGATTTGGCGGACAGGGTGTGCTGTTTGGCGGGCAGGTTCTGGCGATCGCAGCTATGGACGCAGGCAAGGAAGTCACTTGGATCCCTTCATACGGCCCGGAAATGCGCGGGGGCACCGCCAACTGCACCGTCGTGATCGCAGATGAAGAGATCGGCTCACCGCTGGTTGAGCATCCGCCGCTGGCGGTGGCCCTCAACCTGCCTTCCTTCGACAAGTATGAAGAGCTCCTGCAGCCGGGTGGGACGCTCGTGGTCAATCAATCCATGGTGGATCGCGGTGCAACGCGAAAGGACATCAAGGTGCTGCTGGTGCCGTGCAACCAGATCGCCGAGGAGATCGGCAGCAAGAAGCTGGTGAACATGGTCGCGATCGGTGCCCTGGCGAGCGCGCTGCCGGAATTGGGCCTGGAGGCGATCGAAAAGACGCTGACGGATCACATGCCCGCGCGGCATAAGGACATGCTGGCGATGAATCACGAGGCGTTGAGGCGCGGTTTCGCCGCAGCCGAGGCACAGCAAAACTGACCGCGCCATACGTCAAGACCCCACGAGAGCCGGCCCATAGGGGTCGGCTCTTTCTCTGCGAGGCCCGAATGCTATAATGCCGCGCCATGCGGTACGAGGAGATAATGGGTCTGGCGCTGCCAAAAGTGGGCTTCGGCACTTGGGGCATCGGCGGGGAATCACTTCCAGATCGCAACCGGGACGCGGCGTCCCTGAAGGCGCTGAGCTCTGCGCTTGAACTCGGCTATACACACTTCGATGCTGCCGAGATGTATGCGGGTGGCCACTGCGAGGAACTGATCGGTCGCGCCATCCGTGAGGCCCATGCGGACCGGATGACGTTGTTCCTTACCAGCAAAGCCTTGCCGGAGAACCTGACCGAGGACAAGGTGCGGCAGGCCTGCGAGCGCAGCCTCAAGCGGCTTGGTACGGAGTATCTTGACCTGTATCTGATCCACTGGCCCAATCCCGGGATCGAATTGCAGCAGACGTTTAGGGGTTGTAACAGTCTTGTCCGAGCGGGGAAGGTGAGACACGTGGGCGTCAGCAATTTCGACCTCGACCTTCTGAGAGAGGCGCAACGCCTTTCAGAGACGCCGCTGTTGACGAACCAGGTGCCCTACAGCGTCGCGGAGCGCGCGTATGTGAAGAACGGCGTGGTGAAGTACTGCACCTCCAACGGGATCCTGGTGACGGCCTACTCGCCGCTGGAGCAAGTTGCCCTGAAATACGCAGCGCGCCTGCTCGAGCTCGCAACTTCGCGCTCGGTCACTCCACAACAGATCGCCATCGCCTGGTTGTGCAGTCAGGACGGCGTGATCACCATTCCGATGTCCAGCGATCCTGAACACCAGCGGCAGAACCTCGAGGCCGCGGATCTCGTACTATCTTTGGCTGAGCTTGAAGCTCTGAAATGACCCATGCCACTTCATGCTGAGCTGGCTGCGGGCCAATTCCGTTTATTGCGCATAGTCACTACTCTCCTACCTGACAAGACAAAACATGACATTCACCAGCCCCAAACCGAACGCCCGTACCGTGTGTACATCCACAACGACGATGTGACGCCGATGGACTTCGTGGTGCACATCCTCATGACGATATTCCTCCTTCCGGCCGTAAATGCGGCGCAGGTGATGCGGTCGGCGCATCTCAACGGGAGGGCCTATGTGCAGACTCTGCCGCTGAGCGAGGCGCGTCGGCGAATTGCACAGGCGCGGTTTGCCGCGCGACTTAGGAACTACCCGCTTGAGTTTTCCATGGAAGCAGAATAGGTGCGGGACCGCATTCGATCGCTTACGCAGATCAACCTCGACGATCTGACCTCAGCCCTGGGTGTCCAGGATCGACCGTTGATGGGGCGGTTCGCCAGAGCATTGCTGCGGCGGCCCGCCGTAAGATTCGCCGAGCAGATGGCGGATTTCGACCGCGTAACGGGGGATGAAGGTCTGCCTGAGGGCGCGCGGCATGCCGAACGAATCCTTGCGAAGGATGTGACAGTCTTCGGAAGGGAGCTACTGCCAGCGGGGGCGTTCCTGGCGCTCTCGAACCACCCCGGCCTTACCGACACACTCGCCCTTTTCGCTGCGTTGGATAGACGCGATCTGCGCATCATCGCCCTTGATCGGCCCTTCCTGCAGAATCTCATCAACGTAAGCAAGCAACTCCTATCTTTGCCGGACGATGTCAACCAACGCGCGGCCCTCGTGCGCGAAGCGGCGCGTGCGCTGCGTGCGGGGACGCCGATTCTCACTTTTCCCGCGGGGCACATCGAGCCAGATCCAGACGTGTTCCCGGGCGCGGTTGAATCATTGGCAACCTGGACCCCAAGCGCAGAGGTGTTTGTCCGACTTGCGCCGGCCATTCCGGTTTTGCCGGTGCTGGTGCGCGGGGTGACGTGGAATGCGGCTGCTCACCTCTGGCTGACGCGGCTCCGCAGGACGCCTGAGGGCCAACAGCTCCTGGCGTCTGCGCTGCAGCTCTTGTGGCAGCTCACCTTCAACGCCCGGCCTGTGTCCGTGACCGTGCAGATCGGCACACCCATCCGCGCAGAAGGTGGATCCCGATTCGATGCGGCCGCGCTTCACAGCAGTGTGCTGAGGGAGATGCGCGCAATGATCCAAAATCTGCCTGTGACCGGGGGAGTTTCGGCGCTGTGAGGCACAGTCAGACCGTCCCTGCACCGATGAGGCCCACAAGGGCCCAATCGT
>DATDCZ010000025.1:0-5907 GCA_036524055.1 Anaerolineales bacterium
GGGCTGGTGCCCACGCCGGTGAGCTTATATGGTGTGGTGATGCTGCTGGCCGCGGCAGCGTACTACATCCTGGTGCGCGCCCTGCTGCGGTCGCACCCGAGCGATTGGATGCTGGCGCGCGTCATCGGCAGCGACTACAAGGGCAAGGTCTCGCTGCTGCTGTACGCGCTCGGAGTCGGGCTCAGCTACGTGCAGCCTCTGATCGGCTGGGCGCTGTACGTGGTTGTGGACTTCATGTGGCTGGTGCCCGACACGCGCATCGAGAAGTTGATGGGGGAGTAATCGCTCCGGGGAACAACTGGTGCAGGGAACACGTCTGCAAGCCATGCGATCATTCTGGACGTTCATGCTCTTTACCACTTCCGCTCTGACGGCGGGCTGCTCGGCCCCGCCAGCCCCCGCCCACGCCGGCGCGGTCACGGCGCCCGCCGTTGGCGCCAATCCCGCGAGTTCCCCCAATGCTTCAACTGCAAATGCTGCCGCCGTCGCCCAACGTCTGCTGGCATCCGGCACCGGATTCACCTGGGTCGAGTCGCCCCGGGCGGTGCGGGCGGAGCAACTCAGCTACGCCGAGGCGAACGACAGGATCGGCATCAGCGAGCCGCAGTTCGACCTGTGGCCTGCGGATACGCGCGTATGGCTCGTCATATTGGAAGGAAGATGGCTGCTGACTCCCATGGGGCCAACGCAAGTGACTCCGCAGCCGATCCAGTATGCGGGCTGCCTGTTCGCGCTGTTCACTGCCGCCGATGAGAAGATGCTCGCCGCCGGCGATGCCGTCTGCCCTACGGGGCAGTAGCCTGCGAACGCCATCCTGCCGCTGATCGGCCGCGAGCTCGGCGCCGCGGCCGCTTCGAGTCCCTCAGCAATCAGCTAACCAGGATCACCTCCATTAGCTACACCCGCGGCATGGACGGGAAGCCGACGGAACCTTCCCGAGCAAGCTGGAGTGTAGCGCGCAGATTCACAGACAGCGTACGGAGGCTGAACTCTGGATCTCAGTGCTCGCTGCTCCTAGGGATCGGTACGGGTGGTCGATGCATGATCCAGCTCGCCGCTGGTGTTCGCACTAACATCATCGGAATTGGCAGAATCGCCAGCTCAAGCGCAGCGGGTACATTTCAAAACTGCCACTAAACCTTGCATATATATGCAAAGAGGGATAATGTTAGTCTGCTTTGCACCAAAGGGGGGCGCAATTGGAGGAGTTTGGCCCGGGTAGCGCGTGGTTCAGGGCGACGCGCATTTGCTCTGGAGGGGTCATGGGCGAAGAAGGACAGCAATCTGATCAAGACGGCAGTCGGCGCCAATCGCTGCAGACCGTGATGGACCAGGACGAAGGACAGCCGGATAACAGGACCGGCTACACTCCGCCGCCAGCCATCACCGGAACCAACAATCCCGCCGGCGGGCAAGGCAGCATTCCGCCGCCGCAGGGCACAGGCAACTTCGCCTGAAATCTTCATAATCACAACGCAGAGACTGAAATCAACGCGCCTCCGCAGTACCGGAGTGCGATCGTTCTGCTGGGCAGGTTTATACCGCGGCGCCGGCGCCACGGCATTGCGGTTAACAGGAGGCAGCATGTCCGAGTCTGAGCGCACAGCGGAGACATCAGTAAGTGGAATCGCCGGGACGCAGTCAGCCGTTTCCGGCGAAAAGGGCCAGGCACCCACGGAGACGTCAAGCGCGGCCAGGCACCCCAGCGCGCGGCGCGATGCGAGCAACAAGCCGCCCTCAGGCGCGCTGCCCCCATCCGCGGGCATCGTGTTTCCGGTGGAAAACGGGACTGGTTCTGCTCAAGGGATGCGGGTCGTCGATCCCAGCCGCGATCACGATCGTGACCCCGGCCCTGCTTTCTACTGGGATAAGAATTTCAAGCGCTGGATCTTGAGGCGACCAGACGACCCCAACCATTCGCCGGGCCCTGAATACATTTGGGACAAACGAACAGGCGAATGGGTGCCAAAGCCGGGTTCGAGTCTATGGACCGATCCCGACAGTGCGCCGGGCACGATGTTTTGGATTTCTCCCGGGGTTGATCCTCAGGGCAACTACAGCGCAACGGGTCAGTGGCATTCCCAGGGTGAGTATTACTGGGATCAAGGCAGATGGTGGTCTATGAACGACCCTGCACACCAGCCACCTCCTAGCGTCATCCGGTGTGCTGCGGGCCTGTATTACAACAAAGAGTACGGCGCGTGGATGTGCTACACCGTCGGCGGCAGCATAGGGGTACAGGAAGCGAGCGCGCGGTGAAGATGGTGACATCCCGGAACATGTCGAGGCGCAGTTCAGTTTGTTCAGATGGCTTGCTGTAGGCGTGAGGCAAAGTGTCCGCATTGGATCGCCCTGCAGACGGATCGGCCAGAGGCCGCGCTACCAGTCAGCCTGAAACGTCGGGAGAAAAGGGCCAGGCCCCCGGCCCGCCCTCCATGGATCGGCGCCCCTTGAGTGCTGCATCTACCGGCCATATCTCGACCGCTTCAATACGTACCGACCCAAATGCGCGACATTCAGCGACGGACAGAGCCCTGGCGCAGGGAGAGGCACTCGCCCGTGATGCTTCGCCCAGGATGGATTTCTTCAATGATCCCTCCATGGATCGCGCCCGTGATCCGGGTCCCGCCTGGTATTGGGACAACCGCACCAAGCGTTGGATCAGGCGTGAGTCGCGTGACCCGACGTCTTCTCCAGGCTCAGAATACACCTGGGACACCGACAGCATGAGTTGGATCCCGAAACCCGGATCAGAAATGTGGACCGACTCAAGTGAACCCCCCGGGCCGGAGTACATGCCAGATCGTGAACCCATAACCAGCGCCCGTCAAGCGCACGAGCCAGATGGAGACAGCGCTTACAGCTGGGGCATATGGTATTGGGAAGATGGAAGATGGTGGTCCAGGAGGGATCCGGGGCATCGACCCAAGAGACATAACTGCAGCGGGAGGCTCTTCTACGACACACAGGCGCGCATCTGGACCTGCGGCCCAGGTATGAACGCGGGCCTGGGGGCCACTTCTTCGGGCTGATATTTGTGACGTGTGGAGGTCGACATGATCGAGCAAGTCCATTCTCGGACGGCCTCAAGAATTCAGGCACCTGCGGACCCGAGCGATATCCTGCTGGGCGTCGAGCAGGAGTTTGAGCTGTTCCAGAACGGCGAGAGGCTGGACTTCCGCACGCTCTTCCCTTCGCTCGTAAGCCGTCTCTCCTCCGTGCCCTTTCGTGACAGCGATACCGCTGTTCTGCTGGAGGCCGGCTACATGCTGGCCTGCGACGGGCAGGACGCGGAGATTGCCACCGCCCCGATAAGTTATCGCCGCGCCGGTTTGCCGACTCTCGCTCGCGAAGTATCACGCTGCCGCGGGCACCTGCTCCAACTGCTTGCCAACCACGGCATCCGGGAGGTTCGCGGCTACTCCACGCATGTCAGCGTAAGCGTTCCTGCCGGGCACGAATGGGAATTTGCGACGGCCGCCGCCTGCACTTTCGCACCCGCTCTGCTGCTCTTGATGGAAGCACGGGTATCGCCCGGCCTGCTCATTCGCCCGCGCCGCGGCCGCTTGGAGATCGGCAGCGAGTACATCGACAGCGAAGAGCAACTGGAAGCCTGCCTCGTTTTCCTGGCCGCCGCGGCCCACGCCTGGGCGCAGGCAGGGACCACCTGGGGCAAGCTTCCACGGGTCCGATTAGAGAGATGGCAGGAGGCCAATATCCGGCCGGGTATCTATCTGCCGCCGGACGCCTTTGGCGAATCCCTGCATCAGCATGGACGGCTTGCCGTGTTGGAGCTTGAGCAAGGGGGTCGCACGACCGCCGGCAAGCTGCTTGAGAGTGCCGCGGATTTGCTGCTGGCCGGCGTGGACAAGCACGTGAGCCCGGAGGCTACCCGCATCCTGAGCGAATTCGCCCGCGGTGATCGGGCGCTGCAGATCGAGCTGGACACAGATCCGGACTTAATCGCACCGGGTGGGGCGCGGACGGCGGCACCTGAATGCGCCGACATAATCTCGATCGTCACAGCCCCGCAAACGCTGGGGCTCACACCCCGCTTTGTGGATTGGCACGGTGCTGCATTCTCACCCACTGACTTGAAGGAGCCCCTGGTCGTCGCCATGCCCTGGGCGCAGCTTCCCCGCTTCTTCACTGAAGCTCGCGAATCCGGCCGTCCCAACGCGGTCCCCTCTGGGAGGGCCGGGGAGCGCATCCTGAACTCTCTGGATCAGTTGCAGTCACCGGGGATCTACCAGGAAATTGACGCTGCCGCGCTGGGTGAGCAAGCCGCCGAGGTGAAGGCAAAGATGGGGACAGGCTACCCTGTGCCTCCATACGATGTGCCGGTCGCCAGGCCGTTATCTTCGCGACCGGGCGGGGCCCTGGCATGGATCATTGGCCTGGCGGCCTTGGCGCTTGCCGTGGGCCTCGTGGCGCTCGGATTCCGCCAGGGTTGGTTGACAGGCAATACGGGGACCGAGCAGCCGGCTTCCGTGCCGCTCGCATTGGCAACTACGGTCTCTCCCCTTCCCACTTCGGCAGCCGCGCCGGTCGTCCCGGCCGCTGAAAAAGTGCCCGCCCGCATTCACATCATCACCTCCTCGGACTGGACATCCGTCGGTCTTGTCGGTGCGCAGTTCGATGCCGTCTCGATCAAATCCGCAAGCTCCGAGGCAACCACCGCCGCTCTGGACCCCGGCCTCGGGCTGATTAACCTCAACCAGCCCCTGGACCGCGCCGGCATTCGTTCCGTGGAGTTGGTGGCCGACTTTTCAATTGTGGCCGGCCCTGCCGCGCAGGTCTCCATCTTCATCGAGCGCGGCGATATCGGCGAAACCACCCTGGACCTGTTCGCGACCAGCGGTTCGAATCCTGTGCTGATCGAAACCCTGCACTGGCCCGGAATCGCTTCCGGCACACGAAACCGTGCCGTCTTCCCAATCGCCCTTTCTGACTTTTCCCGTGCCCAGGCCACTCCGGCCACACTGGATGCGAGCGTGCGCGCCGGTTTCTGCTCAAAGGGGATGGGCGGGATGACCTTTGACATGCCCGAACGAGTAACCGACGTGGATGATTTCGCCGTGGTCTCCAATGGGGCTGCCCTGGACTGCGTGATTGTTGACGGCCGCCTCGTGTGCTTCGGGTTGAAATCAGACAGCATCGCCAGCGGCACCATCTGCGGAGCCGGAACGAACTCCGCGGCCGGCTGCGTTGAATTCGGAGTACAGGTTCCAGACTGCACAGCCGTGCAATCCTCCCGGCCCAAGGGCAGCTCGGGCTGCGGCGATCTCTACTACGAGTACGGCGGCGAGTGCCTGCCTGTGGTGCGCTGACGCTCCATCACCCCTGCGGGGCAACAAGAGAGCCGACCTCAGCGAGGCCGGCTCTCTTGAATCAGCGTGCAAAAAAGCGTACAGTATGTCTGGGGGAGAGAGATGGCTTCGGATCCGCCCCAGCCATTCGCAGACATCTATCGCGGGCCGGGGTCTGAGCCTGCACAATAGTGGTGCCTCCTATCGCGTCGCGGACGCTCATCGGTAACGGCTTGGTTGGCATCGTGTGCGGATATCTCCACATGAAGCGCGGCCTGGAATCAGCCATCGTGGCTCACTTCTCGGCGGATATCGTCCTGCACCTGCTCTTCGCCATGTAGTGCTTCCGCACTGGTCAGCGCCATAGCGGTAAGCGGCCCAGGCGCAGCGATCTAGATAGCGATCACCTCATACAGCTGGATCAGGTTTCCGCGGGTCCCATTGGGCCCGCCTCACGCGCGGGCTATACTGTGGATAGATCAGGCATTAACGGTATCGCCGTCGGCTCTTGCTTTCCTCTTGCTCGTGCCGCCATCCATCCAACATCGATGTGAGACTCTAATGCCAGGATTTGACCTTCCGTACCAGCCGATCCCTC
>DATDCZ010000026.1:0-1594 GCA_036524055.1 Anaerolineales bacterium
GAACATTTGTGCTATCCCGAACCTTAATGGCAGAACGCCGGGTGTTCCGGCGTTCCTCCACTTCGCTCCACTTTCCCCCACATTCTACACGAATGGCCGTGGGAATACAAGAGTTGTGAGCGCCAATTTCCGAGATTGCAGAATTTTGACCCACTCCACATGCCGAATTCGCCCATTCTGATCGCCTTGGAGTCGCCGCGCTGGCGCGACTACGACCTGCTCGACAGCGGCGAGGGGCAGAAGCTCGAACGGTTCGGTCCCTACGTCATGGTCCGTCCGGAGGCGCAGGCCATCTGGAGCCGCTCGCGGCCGCCCGCGGACTGGTCCTCGGCGCACGCGGTCTTCAAGCCGACTGGCGAGGAGAGCGGCGGGCATTGGGACGTGCGCAAGAAGATCGGGGCCGAGTGGGAGATGACCTATCCGCTGCCTCTGGATGGGTCTATACAACTTTTGAAATTCATGGCCATGACGACGTCCGGGCGCCACCTGGGCGTTTTCCCCGAGGCCGGTTCATCCTGGGACTTCATCGCGCAGTCCATCGGGACGCATAAGGCGGGCGCCAAGGTCCTGAACCTGTTTGGATACACCGGTATCGCCTCGCTGGCGGCCGCGGCCGCTGGCGCGCACGTGACCCACCTGGACGCCTCCAAGAAGGCTGTGACGTGGGCACGGCGCAACGCCGAGCTCTCGGGGCTCGGCGATAAGCCCATCCGCTGGATCGTGGACGATGCGCTGAAGTTCGCGGCCCGCGAAGTGCGGCGTGGAGCACGCTATGACGGCATCATTCTCGAGCCGCCCAAGTTCGGGCGCGGCCCCAAGGGCGAGGTGTGGGATATCTACAAGTCGCTGCCGCGCCTGATTCAGGAATGCAGACAGCTGCTCAGCGAAAGGCCGCTGTTCGTCATGCTCACGCTGTATGCGGTCGCAGCCTCAGCGATTCATCTGCAGCAAATGCTGGCTGAGATGATGGCTGATCACAAAGGCGCCATCGATGGGGGAGAATTGGTCACGCGCGAGCAGTCCGGGGGCCGATTGCTCTCGCATGCCGTTGTCGCAAGGTGGCAGCGAGGCTAACCATTCGCCAGTTGGCCTGCCGCCGATCAATCTCTCGGGATCTGTTGTGCCTGCGCCGCCGCGGCTTTGAACATGGCGAAGAAAAGATTCACATTCCGCCGGTTCCTGCCGAGGTCGATCAGTAGCTCGTAATAGGCGCTCTTGCTCTCGGCTTCCAGCACACCGTTCGGCTTGACCTTCAGCGTGAAATCATGGTGCCACGACCAGTTGGTCGCGGGAATCCAGGCCTTGTATTCCGTGCCCCATTCAATACGATAGCGCCAGTGCAATTCTTGGAACGCCGCCTCGACCGCTGCGTGAATTTCTGCTTCAGTGAGCTGGAACGTGCGAGTCTCGCGATACCGCGCGTACGGAATGCCAAATGCCATGCCACACCTCGAAGACTGCCTGAAATCGTTTCGGACTCCAGGGCGTTGAGTCGCCGGGATTGTAGCACTGGCCGACACCAGCTTGCTACGTTTGGAGCTCTTCGATGATGCGAGTTGCGGCCAGCCGCCCCGAAACCATCGCGGTGGGGAGC
>DATDCZ010000027.1:0-28645 GCA_036524055.1 Anaerolineales bacterium
TGAGCGGATTCACGTGGCTGCACGTTTTCGCCATGACGAACGGCGAACGGCAAGAAGGCTGGATCGTCCAGCAGTACCTGCAGGCTGCAGACTCACCGCCCGCAACGGCAACACCGTGACCGCCGCGCGAGGCGGGGATAACACCCGGCGCGCCACGCGTCCGGGACCCACCGCCGCACATCACTACCCGGGAGATTGAATGCCCATTCACTTCGGCACCGACGGCTGGCGCGCCGTCATCTCAGACAGCTTCACTTTCGATAACCTGCGCATCCTGGCACAGGCGATCGCAGACGCAGTCGCGTCCGAGCATTGGGACAAGTCCGGGAATGGGGGCCCGAAGCCCGACCCGCGCAAGATCGTGGTGGGTTTCGACACGCGCTTCCTCTCGGACCGCTTTGCCGGCGAAGTGGCGCGCGTGCTGGCGGCAAACGGCTTCACAGTGCTGCTGAGCCAGTCGGACGCGCCGACGCCAGCGATCTCATTCGCAGTGAGGGAGCAGCGAGCGATCGCGGGCGTGATGATCACGGCCTCGCACAATGCGCCGCGGTATAACGGCGTGAAGCTCAAGGCCGCCTTCGGCGGATCGGCATTGCCCGAGCAGTGCCGGCGGGTGGAGGTTTACATCTCCGACAACGAGGAGCGCGCCCGCGGGCCCAACTTAATGGACTACCAGAGGGCGCGCGAAGCCAACCTGATCCAGAAATTCGATCCCCTGCCGCCCTACTTCGACCATCTGCGGAAGCTCATTCGCACGGACCTGATCGCGGAGAACCCGCAGCGCTTCGTCGTCGATTCCATGTACGGCGCGGGGCGGGGAGTGATCAAGTCGTTCCTTCAGGGCACGGGTTGCGATATCGCCGAGGTGCGCGCAGAAATGAACCCGGGGTTCGGCGGCATCCACCCCGAGCCGCTGGCCGCAAACCTGGGGGCATTGGCCTCTGCGATCAGCTCTGGCATGGGCAATTTCGGGCTGGCAACGGATGGCGATGCGGATCGCATCGGCGCGATGGATGAACGCGGCGCCTTCGTGGACCCGCACAAGATCATGGCGCTGGCGCTGAAGTACCTGATCGAAAAACGCGGGCTGAAGGGCGCCGTGGTGCGGACGGTATCGACGACGCGCATGGTCGACCGGCTGGCTGCCAAGCATGGGCTCAAGGTCTACGAGACGCCGGTGGGTTTCAACCACATTGCGGACCACATGCTGCATGAAGATGTGCTCATCGGAGGCGAGGAATCGGGCGGCATCTCCTTCAAGGGGCACATCCCCGAGGGCGACGGACCGATCATGGGCCTGCTATTGACCGAGATCATCGCGACATCAGGCAAGCCGCTCAGCGAGCTGGTCAACGCGCTGCTGGCGGAGGTCGGGCCCGTCGTGTACAAGCGCGTCGACATGCGACTGAGCCGCCCCGTGGCCAAGTCCGAGATGACCGAGATGCTGGCACGGACCGCGCCGCGGGAGATCACGGGCGTCAGGGTGCGTGAGATGAATCAGATCGATGGCGCCAAGTACGTGATGCAGGACGAATCATGGCTGCTGATCAGACCATCGGGCACCGAGCCGGTGCTGCGCGTGTACGTCGAGGCGCGTTCACAGGAAATGATGGATGGCTTGTTGGCCTTTGGGGAGCGGATCGCGCAAGGCGTGGTCTGAGTAGTCTGCTTTCGGGGCGCCACATGTGGCGCTGCCCGGCCGGGAAAAAAGCGCCCTCGCACAATGTGCGAGGGCGCTACATATTCGTTCTGAGGGCTGAAGGGATATGTAGGAGACCTGCCGCGATTGGGCGGTGAACTTACCTTGCGGGCGCAGCGCGCAGACGCCGTGCCAGGAAGATCACTGCAATAAGGACCATGCCGGCGATCACGAGGCCGGGTGCGCCATATTCATCCGCGATGCCTGTGGCAGGCAAGGCGGTGGATGTGGGCACATGCGTCAGTTGCGCCTGAGCCGCCTGCGTCAGGGCGGCAGCTACGGTTGCCGTCGCAGGATCGGGCGTGCTCGTGTTGGCAACTGTGGGCTGCGCGATGACCGGCGTATTGGTCGGGAGAGGAGTGGATGTCGGGAAGGTGAAGGCCGCCGCCGTTGCCGTGAGAGCTGCAGCCACCTGCTGATTCTGGACGGCCTGAGCAGTGGCGGCCTGCTGCTGGGTAGCGCGCTGCGACGGGAGGATCAGCAGGGCGTAGCCCGCCAGACAGGCGATCGAGAGCAAAACAACGCCCCCCAGGATGCCTGCGGCCATCAGAAAGGTGCGGTTGCTGGATTCTTCCGGCGGCGGAGCGTCAAAGTTCGAAAGATCGTCTGCATTCATGATGTAGTCTCCTCAAAGCCCAGACCGGCCTGATGCAGCGCCCTCGGGGCACAAGTATCGCTTCCGGTAGAAAAATACCAACGACCCGATTATCCCACAACCTCCAAATTGACCAGTGGTATTAGCATTTGCTGCCCATTTTCCAGGCGTACCTCTGCGCCCGGCGCCCGCAGCCCGCCCGGGAAGGTGGAAAGCCCGCCGGGAAGGACCGCGACAGTGCCGATCATGCCGGCAGCCGGCTGCCGGCGGACCCGGACGGTCTGGCCAGGCGCAAACGCCTCCACATTGCGAGGCTCGGGGGGACGTTTGTCGAACGGCAGCGGAATGATCACCTCCGGGCGCAGACCACTGTAGCGATCGAAGGCCTCAGCATTCAGAGTGACCTCGCGTTTGTCGTTCGTGCTGAGAAGCCGAAATGCGGCTGAGTTCATGGGCAGGGTGCCGAAGCCATCCGTGACCACGATCGGAAATCGCATTTCGGCGGCCAGCGGAAGGAGCGAAGGGTAGATGCTGCCAACGATCAGACCACGTACCGGGACCTCGGCGGCGGCGCGCAGAGTCTCAGCATCGCGCAACTGGCCACAGACCAAGATCGAACCGCGCATGCTCACGTCCAGACGGGCAGGTGTCAGAACGACGTCGGGTCGGTCGGCGAGATTGATCATTCCACCGTTATCGATCCGGCCATTGCCCCAGACCCCCTGCACCAGGGCGCCGCTGGTTTCGATCACGACGCCACGGTCGGGAATGAGTTCCTTCACCATGCCGGAGAGACCGGCGCGCAGCTCGAGCCGCGACTCACCGGCCTCGATCAATATCTGGCCGCCACCGGAGGCAACAACGCGCCCTGCACGAGGGATCTTTACTCTCTTAGGCAACAGGCCGCCTCCCCGGGCAATGACGAGCCCAAGGGGCACCTCGTCACCTTGCTTGACACGGATGAGGCGATCCGCGGCGGCCGCCGGAATGCCCAGGATGCGCGCCACGTCAAGGAAGATGTGCTCGCGCGACCAAGTGGCCTCCGCAACGACATCCGCAGCGGCAACCTTCTGGCCCGCGTACGCACGGACGGTGCCTTTCACGGGCAGGCGGCGTTCCCGGACGATCGTGGCAAGCGGGAGGATGTGATGCACTGGCGCAAGGGCCACGTCAGCCTCCCACCGTCCAAAGCCATTTCTTGAGCAGCTCGCGGCGACGGCCCGGATCATTCGGCAGATTCAGCGGGCGGCCGCGACCATCAAAGACCACTCCCATGGTGCCACCACTTATCGTGAGGACACCAGCCTTCCCGGGCCCGAAGCCTGCATTGACTCCATGACGCGGCGTTATAGCCAGCTTTGCATTCTGTCCGTGGGGAAGCGGAAGCAGTTCCAGGTTGCCGGCTTTGATGTCTGCCATGGCCTCGGCGCCATTCTCATAGACGAGCCGGGCGCGAGCGATGGTGCTGCCTGCGGCAGCGGCGCCGTGCAGTGAAACGACGGTGCCAAGACTCTCGAATGCACCGCTATCGAGAACCTGCACGGGCAGGGCGCAGTTGTATTCCGCGGCGGCACCGAGCAGTGGGAGGAGATTGTTGCGATCGAAGATGATGGTGGCGATGCCGACCGGCTGAATGCCATCCAAGAGCAGAAGCAGGCCATGGGCAGGGGTCGGAGCATCACCAAAGGCGGCGCCGCTCGCAATGATCGGCTCGAAATACGGGAGCAGGCCGGGGCGCGGGGTGCGCACTTCTGCCGGGAAATCCCGCCGAGCTTTCTGCATCGCCAGGAAGAGCGCCTGACGCGCGACGGCTTGCGCGAGAGCCTGCTCATCCGTTGTCACGGCAACGCTGGAAGGATACAAGGACTTCTGATAGAGAAAATCGCGGAGGGCGCCGGCTGAGATATCCAATGGGGACCAGCGCAGTATGTCTTCCAGTGAGGCATATTGAAGCAAGCCGGGCAAGTCCTCGCCGAGGCCGAACTGCGGGTAGACCTTTAGTGTGACGCCTGACTTGAATCCGGCTGTAACCACGGCCGCAGACGCACCCAGGTCAACACCCAAGACGGCGCCCCGAGCGCCTCCATACACCCTGCCCAAGAAGCGCAGCATCCGAGCCTGAGCGTAGGCAGTTGGAAGCAGGGTCCCCTGGGACCAACTCTCCAGCTGCTCAACCCCCTGGAGTTGACGCTTGCGAACGTCAAGGTACAGCGATGCCAGCTCCCTCGCCGCGGGCTGGAGATCTTCCAACTCAAGTGAAGGGCGAACGTTCGGGCCAACGCGCAAAGATGGAACCACGCTACCCAGGAGTTCTTTGACCTCAACCTGCAGGCGCTGATTTCCAGCGAAGAGCACGGCTGGCCGTTTTTCCGGGGCCAGCAAGTACGAGGAGAGGCCGATGGGCTCAATGATCTTCTGCACCGACCTGGACGCCCCGCCATCAGCTCCGCCGACGATAATCACCGCGTCCGGCTGAAGCCGTATGAGTTCATCGATCTGTTGATCCGCCTGCCGTGGGTCATCTATGCCGACGGAGTCGACAATGCGCGTGTAGGAGGTCTCTGCGAGGCGCCGGCCGCTTGCGAGTGAGACCTCCGAAAGCAAGCCAAGGACAACTGTGCGCAGCGTGGGACCAGCGGAGAGGGTGCTCACGAGGGCATCCACGCCGGAGCCATCTGCCTGAGATGGCGTGATCAGGCGCCCATCTGCATCGAGAAAGGATCTCCCGGTCAGTGTTTGCAGGTCTGTTATGGCTGCGCGGGCACCTGCGCTCACATCCCTGAAAGGGGCCTCGGCTGTGGAGGCAGCCGAGCCCGAGGCCACGAATCGATATGCCCCTTCGACGATGTCGAAGAGGACCGCGCGAGTGGTCGCGCCACCCACGTCCACAGCAAGAACCGATTCGCCCTGGGCCAAAGAGGTCACTGTCGCCTACGCAACCGCATATTCATAACAGACACCAACAATCCCCGCCTAAACTCCAATTTCCATCGATGCACTTATCCGAGCCCCACAAAATTGATAATGAAGAGCAGCCGTTCGATGAACGCTGTGAGCGCCGCGGAGTACACGCCGGCAAAGAGGACTCCGAGTGTGATGGCGAGAAAAACTCCCCCAACTCCCGCCAGGATCTCCAACGGACGGATGCGGCGAACCGAGCCGTCAGGCTGCAGGCGTGCGGAGAATTGGAAATATGCCGCGCTGGCAATTACCCCAACGAGCACGATCGCGCCGTTCAACAGCCCTTCGAAGGTTTGGATGCGAGCAGGGGCGGCGAGGTCAATGGTGGCGGCAATCTGAGGAAAGAGCGTGCCCTGGATCGCGCCGCCAATGGCCAGAGCTGAACCAACGCCGACCAAAAGACCCATGGCCGGCGCCCCCAGGCGGGTGAGCGATGGCCAGGCCTTCATGAGGATCATGCCGCACAGCAGAAGCGGAATCGCAAGCATGGCACGCGTTGCGGCGGTACCCACGACCAAGGGCAAGATCAGTTTTGGCAATAGCACCTGCCACAGGGCAACTGCGGCGACGTAGCCCGCCGCAACTCCAACGAAGAGATGCACCGCAACGCGAAAAGCAGGATTGTCTCCTACCAGGTAGCTTAAGATCATCAAGGTAAGGAGGAAGGCGGCGGCGCCAGAAATGATCTCGAGGGACACCTAGATCTCCTCCGGCCGACGTTCGCTGTAGAGACGCCACGCCCGCCAGGCACCAGCCGTTAAGATCGCCAGGAAGCCCATGTAGAGGCCAATGTTATAGCCGTCCCAGTACCTGCGGACATAACCAGGCAGTCCGCTGTTCATTATCTCGGGGCCAGCCGCACCATTGAGACCCGCGACGATACCGGTCACCTGACCAGATTCGAAATATGGCAGCAACATGGGGCCAGCCTGGGAACTGGCGACCAGGATCAACGGCGTGGAACCCCGCGGAGCGGCTGTCTGCTCGATCCAGACACGACCACTCTCAAGACTATCTGTGAGTACGATGATGGCAGCAAAATCTGAGAGCCGCTCCGTTCCTGGAAGCACACCAGCGTCCCAGGCCCGTCCCAGGACGGATGCAGCGGATAGGCTCTGAGTCGGATCGCCTGCGAAAGACCGCACCCCTGTGAGGCCGCCCGCAAGATATCCCAAATTCACGTATTGCGTGCCGGCTACATAGCCCCGGGCAGCGACGGCGGTGGACATGAACCCTTCAGCCAGCAAGGAGCCAGTTGGCGATGTAGATATGAGGGCGAGTCGCGGATGCTTGAGCAACAACAAATGATCGATAAGAGAGGCAGCGGTGGCTTCCATCTCCCCGACCGTCGCGGGTTCATAGTCAAAGACCAAAAGCACGTGGGCGTCTGGCGGCACACCTTCGACGCCGCGAACTGCCGCCATGCTCTCGATCGGGACTGTACTGGGAAATGGGAAAATGGTTCCTTTGCCAACCAGCGCCGCACTGAGCGTCAACCCCAAGATTGCGCCGAGGGCCCAGCGCAAGACGCGTTGCGGTCCGAGTGCGCGCCCGGCGGTGATGGCGAGGGGCCGCGTCTCTGCGGCCAGCATCTCTTCCAGCAGACGCGCATGGGTATCGTGCTGCTCCGTGGCTTCGAGCCGCATGGCATGAGGACGCGGCTTGTTGAGAGGCCTAGTCACTGCGGGAACGGCCGGCAGGACTCCCTGCAATCCGAGGAGCGGCCCAACTTGCTCAAGCCGGCCCTCCTCGCGGTTCTCAGCAGGGCCGGACTTCTCGCGTGCGGCCGGACGCATTGCCTCCACCCAAGATGGAAGGTCAACGGGCACCATCGGACTCTCTTCCGCTGGTTCAGAGGGAACTTCGGAGGGTGGAGCCTGTTCAGGCGGCTGTTCGGGCTGTGGGACGTCAGCCAACCAATCCGGCATATGCATGGATTCGAATACGGCATCGACGTCGAATGCATCTAATGACTCAGTGGAAAATGCCGGCACGCTCGGCGGTGTCGGTTGAGGTGCGGCTGGTGATGCGACCTCAGGCGGCTTGGAGCCCAGGTCCGGCGTGCTGATCAGCGGCGGTTCAGGAGCGGTCTCTGCAGGAATCTCGCCCGAAGGCGTGGATCTTGCTCGCGTCTCCCCGGCCTCCAGCGCGGCTGAATCCTGAAGCCAAGCCGGCAACTCCGCCTCACCGCCGGGCAGCGGGCCTGCCAGATCGCCCGTCACTCCCCGCATTTGAGTAACCCACGTGGGAACGTCGGTTATTGCGGGAATCGGGCGCTGCGAAGGACGTTCTTCGGCGCCGGAGGCAGTTGCATCAAGCTTGCGGAGCCATTCATGCACCTCAGAATCCTCGGTGCTGGATGTTCCACCTTGTAAACGACGATCCAGTCGATCGACATCAGCTGTTGGGGCATCAGCCTCCCAGAAGAGGTCATCGGTCCCGGTCGGCGAAGCAGGCGATTCTATGAATGGAGGCACATATGCGCCCTGTTCCGCTGTGGAGTCTCTTGCATCCACATTGGGCCCACCCACTCCAGGGGGAGATTCGTCGAGGCCGATGATCCGGGCGACCCAGTCCGGAACGCGTTCTTGTTCCGGTTCTTGCTCATGCATCAGGCCCGCCAACAAATCATCGCTTGCCGGAGGCCCGACTTCCGTAGCTGGCTGTACGGGAGGCTTGATCGTCGGCGCCGAGTCTCGGGAAATACTTGTACCGGCGTCACGAAGCCAGTCGGGAAGCAGGGGTTCCTGCCCCGACGCCGAGGAATCAGAGTCCTCGGGAATCGGTTTGACCGGTGTCCGGTCCGGGTCCCAACTATCATCAAGAGGCTTGAGTCGCCACTGGCAATACTGGCAGTAGGGCAACTCAGGCGAGTTGAGTTCTCCGCAGTTGGGGCAGGCGACGAAGTCTTCCACTATCCACCCTGATAAGGTCGGTCAGCGCCGATCAGGACGCGGATGCCCGTCAGCAACGTGCCCAAAGCCACGCCAATCAGCAAACCCCGCGCGCCGCCGAGAGCGAGGACATGCTGCAGCCACGGCCTGACGAAGGTGCTCATCACACCAATTTCGCCAAATGGCAGGGTGGCCGAGGCAATGAGCATCAGCGCGGCGGTCGCCAGGAAAACTCCGCTCATCAGATTGAGGCGCCTTTGCAGCAGGCGGACGCTCCCGTATAGGAGTGACACCGCCAAGAGCGCCATCAGGCTGGATTCAGCCGGCACAACGACCGTATTCACGAGCCGGCGAATACCGGGATTATCCGGCCCAAGCATGATGCCAAAGACGAAGGTGGAAAAAAGCGCAAGGAGCAATATCATGCTGTACGAAGAACCCTTCGCGCGGCTTTGAATCCGCGTGGCGTGGACCAGGACGAGATTGAATATCCCGACAAGCATCGCGGCGCCCGCGACGATAATTGCCCAGTCCAGAATGAGCCGCTGCAGCTCGCCGAGCGGAGCGAAAAAATAGCCGGCCAGGACTAGCAGGCCGCCGATCGCAGCAAAGATGAGCGCCACGATGTACATCAGATGATCTGGAGCAGCTTAAGGGCCGCGCCCAGTAACACGACAGCAATGATGATCCAGCGCAACACGTCCTGCACTGTCAGGCTGGCAAGGGGCATGGCACCACCTGCAAAGTATGCGGGCGCAGCAAAGAGTTCCTCACCCACCAGCGGATCGGTGGAGGTTGCATACAGGACGGCCTGGGCGGCAGGATCATCCGTTGCACCGATGAGAACGACATTCGAGCGCTCCGCCGCCTCGGCAAGCAAGGCGGACTCGACACCGAAGTGTCCTATCAACGCAGCGACCGACGCCTGTTCGTCCGAAATCATGGGCATCGTGGCAGCGCTCGAGGAAAACGGCGTGAGCCCGGCCACGCGCCCCGTGACAGGTTGGAAGAACTCCGGTGCCCCGATGGCTCGATAGCCCGCATGCAGCGTATCTTGGGACAGGAGTGCCAGCGATGGTTCACCCGACACTGCCAAGGGCGGCAGATCACTGCCGGTGCCTCTCTGGGCAATCTCCTTGAGTAATCGGAGACCCGCGAGGGCCGGTCCGGCACTCCGCGACAAGAGGCTCGGGCCTCCGAGCGCAATAATGAGCCGCGTGCCGCCCTCCACACTATGGCCAAAGGCCCGATACAGGCTTGTGAGACCGGAAATCGGCCTAAAGCGGGCCGCAGACGGGCGGCGCAGGCGCGCAATAGCAATCAGCAACACCGTCGAGAAGAGCAATGCGCCGAGGCCAACCCATCCGGTCACGCTGCACCCCGGCGATGAGGATCCAAGTATTGGAGGAATTCGGCTGTCTCATCATCCGACTCGAGCAATCCGGCGAGCATGCCCGCGGTCTCACCCAAGAACGGCCGGCCAACATGGAGCACCTGCGCAGAGATCAGCGCCAATGGCCGACCGGCATCGAGCAGCCAGGCCGCGAGGCCTTCAAGGTGACGACGGCGAAGGGTGTCGCCCCAGGCGCTCCAATTGTGATTGGACGTGATGCCCCTGATGGATTCGGGGTTTGTGAGGTTTTCGGGGTCGGGACTGGGCTGAGAATCCATGTCCTGTGTGGCCTTACTCGCGATCAAGATGCCACCCCGATGCTGATAAGGTAGCAGTCGCACTCTGCGCGCGGAGTATAGCATAGTTCATTTCGCGTCCACATACAGGAAATGACCAATGCAAGCCGATGAATTTGGTTTCCCGCGTCCCGGAGCCTCCGTTCGAGGTCATCTGTCTACGAAGGCGAGGGTCCGACGTTCGGCGCAATTGTTACGCATAGTATAATGTCGAGGATTTTCCCTCGGAGGGACCATGAGTCAAAGGAAGATAAGGGTGCTGGTTGCCAAACCCGGCCTGGATGGGCATGACCGCGGCGCCAAAGTTGTGGCGCGGGCGCTGCGCGATGCGGGCATGGAGGTGATCTACACCGGACTGCGGCAGACCCCTGAGATGATCGCGCAGGCGGCACTGCAAGAAGATGTGGACGTTGTGGGTCTCTCCATCCTTTCCGGCGCGCACATGGCCCTCGCACCTCGAATCATGGAGCTGCTCAAGGCCAATGGGCAAGAGGATGTTCATGTCTTCATTGGGGGAATCGTGCCAGACGAGGATGTGCCCAAGCTCAAGCAACTGGGCATCCGTGGCGTTTATGGGCCGGGCGCGTCGACCGAGGATATCGTCCGTGATCTGCGCCTGGCAGCCGGATCGCGCAAGTCGTAGTCGTGATACCGAGGGCACGGATCCAGCCGCGCCTGCGTATCTCGTGCGCCACGACTCAGAAGCGATTACCAATCCCTTATGACACTTGCTAATTCGGTCCTGGCCGGAGACCGGCTGGCGCTGGCACGCCTTCTCACTCAGGTGGAAAACGACACGATCGACGGTCGCGAGGCACTGCGCGTGCTCTTCCCGCGGACTGGCAAGGCGCATTTGATAGGGGTGACCGGCGCGCCAGGAACGGGAAAATCTTCTCTCGTCAACCGGCTGGCGGTGCACTATCGCGGGAAGAAGAAGCGCGTGGCAATCGCCGCCGTGGATCCATCCAGCCCATTCACGGGCGGTGCGGTGCTGGGCGACCGCGTGCGCATGAAAGACCTCAGCGGCGACCCGGACGTATTCATCCGCTCAATGGCATCCCGAGGGGCGCTTGGCGGCCTGGCGCGTACAACCGCAGGGGTCGTGCAGGTTTTCGATTCCGCGGGCTACGAGATCATCCTGATCGAGACCGTTGGGGCCGGTCAAGCCGAGGTTGACATTGCAAGACTGGCGCACACGACGGTGGTGGTTGAGGCGCCCGGTCTGGGAGATGACATCCAGGCCATCAAGGCTGGAATCCTGGAGATCGCAGACATCCTGGTCGTGAACAAAGCCGACCGACCGGGTGCCGACAATACCGAGAAGGCGCTCAAATCCGTCCTGGAGCTGGCGCACCCGGTGCAACGACAGATGATGCATCACGGCCAACTCGTGAGCGTGGACGAGCGGGCAACGGCACCCATCGATGGCTGGAATGTGCCCATCCAACGCACGGTTTCGACGGATGGATCGGGTGTGCCTGAGCTCGCCGAGCACATCGAGCGACACGTGGAGTACCTTCGAGAAAGTGGTCAGTGGACACGCCGCGAGGAAGCGCGCCTGGCGACAGAGGTGGAAGTGGTCCTGCAAAAGGCGTTAGCAGACAATTTCCACGCAACTCTCCCGGAAGGGCGCTACAATGAGGTGATGCAGAAGGTCTTCGATAAGGCACTGGCGCCGACAGAGGCCGTAGACCTCCTGGTTGATGAGGCACGACAGCGCGGCACCGGGGTGCGCAACAGCGGGAGGGCGGCGTGATCGTTGGCAAGCGGGTGAGGCTCCGGGCCGTGGAGCGGGCGGACATTGCGCTATACCACGAATGGCTCAATGATGCCGAGGTGACCGAGGGCCTGGCGCGGTACCTGCCGTTTTCCATGGCCGACGAGGAGAGATGGTTCGAGAATATGTCGCAGCGGGAGGAAGAGCAAAGGCCGCTTGCGATCGAGATCCTCGACGGGCAGGAGTGGAAGCTGGCGGGAAATACCGGGCTTTTTAACCTGGAATGGACCAACCGCAGCGCCGAACTGGGTATCTTCATCGGCGACAAGAGCAAATGGAACCAGGGCTACGGTACCGAGGCGCTGGGTTTGATCCTGCAACACGGTTTCAACACCCTGAATCTCAATCGCATCTTCCTGCGCGTGTACGCCAGCAATTCGAGGGCCCAGCGCTCCTACGAAAAAGCGGGGTTCAAACTCGAAGGAACCATGCGACAAGCACTATTCCGGCATGGCCAATACGTTGACGTCAACATCATGAGCATCCTGCGATCGGAATGGAAAGAACTGCCGGAGGGCAAATGACAAGCCACTCGCATCCGCACGAGATGAAGGTATATGGCGAGATCAAGCTGTTCGCCGGCAGTGGATCGCCGGAGCTCTCCGACAAGATCTCCAAATACCTTGACTCAGCACTATGCGAGCGTGAACTGGTGGAGTTTCCGAACGAAAACCTGTTCGTGCGCTTGAAGCACAGCGTCCGGGGGCAGGACGTGTACGTGATCCAGCAGACCGCGACCACGGTGCACCGCAACCTGATGGAACTCCTGATCACACTGCAGACCCTGCGGCTGGACTCAGCTGCGCGTATCACCGCAGTAATCCCCTACCTGTGCTACGGACGCTCCGACAAGAAGGATCAACCCAGAGTGCCCATCACGGGACGGCTGGTGGCCGATATGATAGAAGTCGCCGGCGCAGACAGGTACATGACGCTGGATCCACACGCGGGACAGATCCAGGGTTTCTTCTCCATACCCGGGGACGTGTTGACCGCGTCGCGGCTCATCATCGATGAGATACGAACGACGCTACTGCCGAAAATGCGCAATCCGGTGGTGGTGGCTACCGACCTGGGATTCGCCAAGAAGGCCCGCAACTACGCCGCCGACCTTGGCATGCCGGTCGCTTTCATTGAGAAGCGCCGCGCCGGCAATGAGGCCCGAGCAGAAGCCCTGTCCTTGATCGGAGACGTCGATGGAAGCGACGTGATCATCGTCGACGACGAAGTGGATACGGGCAGCTCCATCATCCAGGCTGTGAAGGTAGCCAAGGAGAACGGCGCCCAAGATGTGTACCTGGCGTTCGTGCATGCCATACTATCCGGGGATGCAGCGCGCAACCTGGCTGCGCTCCCACTCAGGCGAATTATTACGACAGACACAGTGCCGATCCCGCCTGAAAAGCTGCAGATACTTCAAGACCGCATCACGGTTCTGACTGTCAGCGCCCTGCTGGGCGAGGTGATCCGTCGGGCGCACGAGGGCCGCAGCGTTGGCGAAATGTTCAATGAGTAGGCATCGCCGTCTGCCATGTTCCCGCCCCGCGGCGTGCGTGAATAATCCGAGGCATGCCTGAATTACCGGAAGTTGAGACCATTGCCCGCGCGCTTCGCCCCGCTCTGGTAGGCCGCCAGATCATGGCGGCCGAGGTGCGTTGGCCGCGGACAGTGGCCGCGCCATCCATTCCCAAGTTCAAACGCCAAATCCAGGGGCAGGTGATCCGAGAAGTGGATCGCCGCGCCAAGTTCCTGCATCTTGCCCTTTCGAGATCGCACCTGTTCATACACCTGCGCATGAGCGGCGATCTGCAGGTCAAGAATGGAAAGGCCAAGGCTGGGAAGCACGACCGGCTGATCTTGATGCTTACCTCAACCGAGGGTCGTGAAGTCCCTGCCACAAAGGCACAACTAACCAGCCTGGTATTCAACGATACGCGCAAGTTCGGGCGCATCTGGTTGACCGATGGGGTGGAAACCGTTACCGGCCGGCTGGGGCCAGAGCCCCTGAGCCGAGAGTTCACAGCCGAGGTGCTGCACCATCTGCTACACGGGCGGCGCAGGCGGCTCAAACCGCTACTGCTGGATCAGACCTTCCTGGCGGGCATGGGCAACATCTACACAGACGAAGCACTGCACCTTGCGAAACTGCATCCATTGAGATCATCGGAGACCGTGACCAAACCCCAGGCCGAGCGTCTGCACGGAGCAATCCGGACGGTGTTGCAAGAGGGCATTCGACGGAATGGGGCAAGTATCGACTGGGTATATCGGGGTGGCGAGTTCCAGAATCACTTTCGGGTGTACGACCGCACCGGACAGCCGTGCCCGGTGTGCGGAACCAAGATCAGACGCCTGGTGGTGGGGCAGCGAGGCACACACATTTGCCCGCGCTGCCAGAGGATGTGAACCATGGAAATCAGTATCGCTGCCATGCTCGGCATCGCCATTGCCACGATGTTCTTCGGCTACTTCTTTGGCCTGTTTGAGGGACGTGGGCAAGGCTACAAGAGGCGACGGACAGAAGAGGAACAGGAGCACCGGGTGGCGCCGGTGGCAACAGCCCCAATGCCAGGGCCGACTCAAAACCTGCTGGAACTTGCACGCGACGAAAGCGGAGCCGCACGTGTGACAATGGACGGCCGCCCCGTATCTTCTGCCGCCATCGCGCCCGAGCAACGCAAACGCCTCATCGAGCTCATGGTGATGCTACGACCCTGGGTAGATCCGAGTGCGGCGCCCGCACGCGCCGTGCCGGAGCAGGCGGCGCCATCTGTGATGAAGGCGGCAGCCGCGCAACCTCCGACCTCAGTGACCGGCGTGCCAATCGGGCCAACCGGCGCGGCAGTTGTGCCGGTGGCACCCGCCAACTTGAGCCTCGTGGCGCAGATCGATGGCATCCTCCAGACCCAAATCGCCGGGACGCCTCTGGCGGGACGCGGAATCCGGCTGGCGGAAGCGCTCCACGGCGGCGCCATTGTGTTCATCGGAACAGCCCAATACGACGGCGTAGATCAGGTTCCGGATCCCGAAGTGCGGGCGGCCATTCGAGCGGCAACCGCCGAGTGGGAGAAGGGTTACGTCCCGCGCTGAGGATGCAGGCGCGGCCCGCGAAGTGATGCCGCCCGCCCTCCTCGCAATCCCAGAGCATTGTGCTTTGGGAAATCCCTAGGCGTTTTTCTCAGCGCCGACGGCCCCCTCGGGGACATACCTCGCCGCGAGCACAGGGCACGTGGCATGCTCGGCGACCTCGTCTGTGACGCTGGCCTCGTAGAGATGGCGAAGACTGCTGAAACCATGGGGGGAACCCATGCAAACCAGATCGTAGTCAGCTGAGCGAAGCTCTGCAAGAATTTCCTCAACCACATTGCCTTGACGCGCCTTGATCGAAGCCGTCATGCCGGCGGCGCGTGCTGTTTCGAGTCCCTGACGCAGATTGCGCCCCAGGAGCGAATCAGTCGTCGACAGATCGCGCCAGTGGTCGCGCTCGACGCGGGCAGTAGGGTAGTCGAGGTCAATGGGCGGGGCGACGTGCAGCAGAGTTGCCTTCGCACCAGAGGCAGCGCCCAGGCGGATGGCCAGGTGCTCAGCGGTGATCTCAAATCCGAGGCCGCCCACGCAAATCAGCAGGTTCCTGAGCGGCAAACATGCATGCGGCACATAGAGCAAGGGCGTATCGACGCTCTCCAGCAGTGAGTGTATGGAACGACCGACAATCAGGCGCTTGAGCAAAGGCCGGCCAAAGGGCCCCAACACTGTGAGGCCATTGTGCGCACGGGCCAGAGGCGGAACGACCGCCTCGCACTTGCCCTGCTGACGTTCCACGGAGAACCGCAGCCCCTTTTGCTTTAGCAATGCCGATGCGCGGTCAAGCAGATCGTCGAGCGCAGATCTGGGTTGATCCACACCGGGAGAGCCCTCCAAAACACCCAGCAGGACGACGGGGGCGTCGGTGACCTGCGCCACCCATGCACCATATTCGATTGCGGGCCACGTGCCCTCATAACCATTGGTAGGAATCAATATCACGTTGTCCATATCAACCTACATTCCGGAGTGCAATTCCCATCAGCCCGGCTCCCCCGAGCACCAGAGGCGTCGGTGCTCCGAGCAGGAGGGCGGCCAGGCTGAGGGCGCCGATCAACAACTGGCGCCGCCTTATCGGCCCGCTGCCGCGAAAGATCTTCCAGGCAGCATACGAGATCAGCATGGCGACGGCAGGCAGCATCCCGTGGATGAAGCCGTTCATCCAGGCTTCGCCTTCAAAAGTCCGAACGGCCAGTGTCACTAATAACATGCTCACCGTCGGAGGAAGGATCGATCCGAGCAGCGCCGCCAACGTACCACCGAGGCCGCCCGCCGCGTACCCTACAAACATGGCGAGCTTCAGTGCTTCGCTGCCTGGCAGCAAATTTGAGAAGCCCACGGCCTCGACGAATTGAGTCTCGGTCATGAGGGGACCGACGGCATCCTTATACAGGAGACCCACAGAAGCCGGGCCAGAAGACGTGAGGAGATTGATGCGCAGGAACAGCCAGAACAGCTTTGGCCAAACGATGGGACGGGCCGGTTTGCGGGGCTCGCGGCGGGCAACACGAATGCGCAGAGTGCTCATCGGAGCAGCAGGAATCCGAGCGCACCCGCGCTCAACAGAACGAGCGGCGGCGGCGCGCCCCGAACAAACGCCAAGAGACTAGCGGCGGCCAGACCGAGCAACACAAGGTCAGATGATCCCCCGGCGCCGCTGATCACAAGCTTGGCTGCAACATAGAACATAAGCACGGCGACGGCTGGGGCAAGTCCTTCCACAAAGCGAGTAACCCAAGCTTCGCGCCTGAGGCGGTGAAGCACGGACACGACGCCAAGTATCAGGACGGTGGGCGGAAGAATCGACCCGAGCAGGGCGGCACCCGCACCCGCAAGACCTGCGACGCGGAATCCCGTGTACATCGCGAGCTGCAGGGCATCACTACCAGGAAGCACGCTGGAGAAAGATACTGCCTGGACAAACTCTTGCTCGGTGAGCAGCGTGCCGACGGCCTGCTCGTGAAGCAGACCGACCGAGGCAATGCCAGACGTACTGAGCAAGTTGATCTTGAGGAACAGCCAGAGCAGGGAAATCAGCGCGTTTGGCACGGAGTCGGCACCAACATGAGTTGAGTAATGAAGCCAGGCTACGTCAACGACTTGACCAGGTACAGTTCGCCGCGTGTGAAGCCGCGTTCCAAGTAGTAGTGGCGCGTACCGACCGCGGATATGACTGCGATGCTCTCAAAGCCGGCATCCCGGGCGATCGCCTCGGCCCGCTCCATGAGCCGGCTGCCGAGGCCAGCATGCTGAGCAGCGCCGAGCTTCTCAGCGCCGACCGGCAGGGACTGTCCGTACACGTGAACCTCCCGGATCAGTGCCGCTCCTTCGAGGTCTGCGATGCCTACCGTCTGAGCATCGACATTCGGCAGGGAGAGGCGGAGGAATCCTGCAAGCCGATCGTCCGTCGTGTCAAACGATAGAAAATGCTCCTCGGACGAATCCGCCGCATAGACCAGGTCGTGCAACTCCAGGGCGGCCGCAGCCACCTGCTCGCCGCGCACCTCGCGGCAGCGGACACACTGGCAGCGAGTGCCCCTCCTGCGGAGCTCGGCATGCACGTCCTGGCGCAGACTGGTGCGACGGTTGCCTTCAACAACGTTGGTGGAGGGGATATCGCGGATGACGCGGTTTACACGAGCATATCGCGGGATGGTCGGCTTGATGTCGGCCAGCAGATCGATCAGCTCGCCGGTCGTGTAGGGACGGAACTCGCCGCGCAACCAGTATTCGTGCAGTTCCGCGTTTGCCAGCAGCTGGTTCGGGTAGATCTTGATCTCATCCGGACAGAAGCCGGTCCACAGTCGCGCGAAGTCCTGCCGATCGGTGTCCGGAGTGGCGCCGTGGAGATTCGGCATCCAATGCAACACGACCTTGAAGCCGGCGGCGCGCAGAAGCGCGGTGGCGCGCCGGGTGCACTCGACGTCATGACCGCGCTGATTGAGCCCAAGGATGCGGTCGTCGAGGCTCTGTGCGCCCATCTGCACCTTTGTGACGCCCAGGTGCCGAAGCCAGCGGACTTCGTCCGGCGTGATCTCATCCGGCCGTGTCTCGATGACCAAGCCCACATTGCGATGAGGCGCAGTCTCGTTCCGCGCCTGGGCGTCAAGCAGGAGGTGGTGCTCGTCGCGGGCAGCGCCCTCACCCCGGCCCTCGGGTTCAGCGTCCTCCCCGGCGGAGCTCTGTCCCAGCGGATCGTTCATGGCGTCGAAGCAACGCCGAACAAACCATTCCTGGTAATCACGCCGGTAGGCGCTCCACGTGCCGCCAAGGATAAGCAGCTCGAGCTTTTCCGTAGGGTGCCCAAGATTTTCGAGGGCGGTAATGCGCGAAACAACCTGGGCAAACGGATCAAAATCGTGCTCCAGGCCGCGCATCGCGCCTGGTTCGTCCGGAAGGTACGACTTCGGCATGCGAATGTCGGTGGGACAGAAAATGCATTTGCCCGGGCACGGATAGGGTTTGGTCAGGACAGTGACGGTCGTCACGCCGGAAAGTGTGCGGACCGGCTTCATGCGAAGGCGTTCGAGCAGACGCGCGTCCGAACGAATCTCGCCGGCGCGCACCATCTGGTGATAAGCAGCCACCAAGACGTACTTACCGAGGTAGCCACCGTCGTTCAAGGGATGCAGGCGC
Source organism: Anaerolineales bacterium (assembly GCA_036524055.1). Lineage (GTDB taxonomy): Bacteria > Chloroflexota > Anaerolineae > Anaerolineales > Villigracilaceae > Fen-1038. The sequence goes on from DATDCZ010000027.1 coordinate 18,336, forward strand.
AAGGCATCCATGACGTCGCGGCCGCCGCGAATCTCCCCCATTACCTGGCGGGCGAGGCCCAGCCACTCCGGCTTTATTACGTGTTGTTCAACCCAGGCTTGCTGTTTGGCAGATCGCATGCGCCACGCGTTGTCTCAAAACGGGAGCGAAGATTATACCCATTATAATGACCGCGTGAATTCGGCGACCGTAGAGCGATTGTTGGCACTCAATCGCCGGTTCTACACAGAGCGCGGGATCGCTTTCTCGGAGACGCGTCTGCGTGTGCAACCCGGGGTGGGACGCATCTTAGGGCGGCTCCGCGGCAACGAGGCCGTCCTAGACCTTGGTTGCGGCAATGGGGCCATGGCGCGCGAGCTTTCCCGGAAGGAACATACGGGGGCATATACAGGGCTTGATTCGAGCGAGACGCTCGTTGAGGTGGCGCGAGCCGCAGAGTATGCGCTGCCGGTGCGCTTCGTTGTGCAAGATCTGACCGCGTTGGCGGGATGGTCATTCGACCCGGAGGGTACTGGCGACGCGGCAAGCGCGACAACCCCCTCCGCCAAATGGGACGTCGTCGCGGCATTTGCAGTGCTGCACCACATCCCAAGCCACGGCATGCGAGTCGACCTGCTGTCCAAAATCAGAAAGCATCTCAAACCTGACGGAGTTTTCGTTCACTCGAACTGGCAATTTGCAGAAAAGGCACGGCGGGAAGGTCGGCTGCGCCCATGGTTCGATGCAGGTTTCGAGGATAGTGAACTGGAGCGCGGGGATTACCTTATGGATTGGCGGCGCGGGGGAACTGGTCTGCGCTACGTGCACGAATTCAGCGAGACGGAGCTGGATTCGCTGGCCGCCGAAACCGGATTCGCCGTCACAGAAACGTTCCGCTCAGACGGCGCCGACGCGAAGTCCGGGTTGTATGGAATCTGGAGGCCGAGCTAGGTCGCGGCGGATGCGCTGATGGATATCGCAATCACGCGGGAGGTCAGTCGATCCATCTCCAAGTGTGAGCTAACATACCTCGAGCGCGAGGTTATCGACCTCGACCGCGCCCGCAAGCAGCACGCGCTTTATGAGGCAACTCTGCGCTCGACCGGATTGGCTGTCCTGACGCTCCCGGAGGAGCCAGACATGCCGGATGCGGTCTTCGTAGAGGATGTGGCGCTGGTACTGGACGAATGCGCCATCATCCTTCGCCCTGGGGCCGAGTCGCGCCGGGGCGAGACGCAGTCCGTGGCCGCCGTTCTCTCCCACTTCCGCGATCTGCGCCACATGGAGTCACCGGCACACGCCGATGGAGGTGATTTGCTGCGGCTGGGGCGCCGGATATACATGGGAGTGACACCCCGCAGCGACACGCAGGCCTACGAGCAACTTCAAGGCATGCTGCAACCAATTGGTTACACTATGGTCCCCGTCCAAGTGACGGGCTGCCTGCATCTCAAGTCTGCGGCGACCAAGGTCGCGGACGAGGTGCTTCTGGTCAATCCCGAATGGGTGGATCCGCACCTGTTCGGGGACGTAAAAATCATAGAAGTCGACCCATCAGAAGGATACGGGGCAAACACGCTCCGTCTCGGCGAAACAACCGTGTGCAGCGCGGCCTTTCCGAAAACGGCCGATCTCGTCAGGCGGGAGGGAATCCAAACCGTCAGTATTGAGGCAGACGAGCTAGCGAAGGCCGAAGGGGCACTGACCTGCTGCTCACTGATCTTTAGCATCTGAGGCCAGCCGAGAGACCTTGAAATTGGCCGAGCCTTCTGCTATAATTAGAACGCCTGTTCGGCATTGGACAGGGCGGATGTGGTTGCAGGTATAGACCGGAGAGAGGCAACAAATGGAAAACGAAATCGTGCAGGAGATCCAGAAGGGGCTGGAGGAGACCCGAGAGAACCTCGTGCATTGGATCGAGGCCACTCCCCCGGAGAAGAAGGCCGTCCAGTGCTGCGAGGAGGATGGGGCGGTCGTAAAAGAGCACATACACGTCATCGACGAATCGCTCGAAAAGATCCGCGAGGGGACGTTTGGCGTGTGCGAGATCTGCCACGAGGCCGTGGACGACGTGCTGCTCAAGATGGACTACACCTCGACGGTGTGCCTGGGGCACTACAGCGAGCAGGAACTTCGCCAACTCGAATCGGAGCTGGAACTCTCGCAAGTCGTACAGCGCGGATTGCTGCCGCAGCAGGCCCCCAACATCCCGGGCTTGAGCCTTGCAGCCTTCAGCCGACCGGCCCAGATCGTCAGCGGAGACTACTTCGACTTTGTGCGTTTCAAGGATGGCGGATATGGCATCGTGCTTGCGGACGTGAGCGGGCACGGGGTAGCCGCCGGAATGCTGATGAGCAGCCTGCAGACGGCGTTCCACACGATGGCACCGCTGGCTGATTCGCCACTTGAGGTGCTGGAGCGGATCAATCACCTATATGCCCACAACATCAACTTCACAACGTTTGTGACAGTCTTCTTCGGTAAGTTCAATCCAGGCACAAGGGAGTTCTCGTACGGGAGCGCGGGGCACAACTCGGGCTACCTGTATCGCGCCGCCAGCGGCAAAGACACCCTGCTGCATCCCACCGGACCGGCCATCGGGCTGATGGAAGGATTCAACGTCCACCTGGAACAGGTCCAGCTCGAGGCAGATGACACGCTGCTGCTCTACACAGACGGAGTTACCGAGGCTACAAACCAGCGCAATGCGCAGTGGAGCCTTGACAGGCTGGCGGCCATCGTCCGGGAAAACCACGAACTGGCGCCGGAGCAGCTGATACAAAAAGTGCTGCAGGGCGTCACGCAGTTCGTAGAGGGCGCTCCCCTAGTGGATGATGCGACACTGATAGCCGGTAAGGTACGATAGCAGGAATTCGAAGCGAAAAGAGAGGCATCGCTTGCGCGATGCCTCTCTTTTCGCATGATCACCTAACTGCTGATGTTATCCAGGTTGGCTATGTACTGCCACCAGTTGTTGTGAATGCCGTCCCTGCGCCCGGCGGTCTTCGGCAGATGGTTCATCCACCAGCGCTGGTAGGCTCGCTCCGAACCGCCCCCCCATTCCGAGGCCGAGACCCTGCGAACATCGCCTTGGAATTTGGGGAACTGAAGCCAGTCATAGCAATTGGAGGAAACCATGCGAGGACTTCCGAGATCATAGTCCCGCGCTCCGTTGGGCGCGTAGTGCACCGTGCCGACGCCCGCCTTGCCGGGAGCAATCTGGTCAAAGAGAATGAACTGTTCAAACGGATTCAGCTTTTGGTCTGCCGCGACTGTTGCCGGAACCCGGTTCGGCTTGTAAGCCCAGGCCAGAAAGTTCAGGCTCCCGAACATGCGGGCCATGATAGCCTCGGCGCGGTGATTGTACGAGTGCAGCATCTCCCCCACCTCGCGTTCGAAGGAGAAGCCCATGATGACGCAACGTCGCTTCCAACGGGATGTTTGTGCGAGCGGCGGCGCGTTGCACCAGAAGGCCCCTGGGCCAGCCATGACCGATTCATACAGCCCGGCATGAGGGAAGCCCATGAGCCAGACTTCATCGATCTTGCCACTCTCCACGCGGCGCTGAACGTCGAAACGTTCGAGGATCGCAGAGTAGTCGACGCCAGAGGGTGCGTGCGGCGCGACCTTGCGATTCTGAACTTCACGGTAGGTCTCCGCAGTGTACCTGAAGCCATCCGCAAGGGCGGGGAATTCATCGAGCTGCATGCGCTCGGCCACGCGATATCGAACAAGCCCGCCGCTGGCTTGCAGCACCTCGGCGATGAAACGGCTCACCAGGTCGTCAGGCCGGCCCCAATCCATCTCACCAGACAGCCTCCGACCCGAGGCCGCGTCCATGATGGGATCGAGAATGATGAGCAGAATCTTGGGATCGCAGATCTGGGCCGGCTCACTGGCGCTATCCGGCACGAGCCTGGCCGTCGAAACCGTCCCTTGAGTCCCGGAGCTCTCCTGCGCCGGCATTTTGCGACCAAACAACGCATTGAGAAGATCCTTGAGTGCCATTCCCTTACTCCCTGCCTCTAAACCGCGACAATCAAACCAGGCATCAACACAAGAGCGCCAGCGCCGCGTTCACTCAGGCCACTAGGGTGCATCCGCAGCAAAGTAGATGCGGTCGCGCAACGCAAAATACAGGATGTGGTTGGGGCTAATGCCCATGGCTGTGACTTCGCCAGCCGGCATGGCGTTCGACTTGCCAGCCAGCGGCCGCATGTGGGATTGCAGCTCCAGGGTGCGAGCGGAGAAGCGGAAGACGCCCTGCCCGTCCGCGTCCAATAGAAGCAGCGAAGCATCGGGAGGCGGTGAGAACATCATCTGAGTGAAATGGGCTTGCGAGAAGAGGTCCTGGTCGCGATAGGCGCCCAATGGGTTGGAGAGCGGCGCAGGGTCAACACAGCGTGTCGGAACCGATTGAATGCGGCTGTAGGAGCATGTCGAGAGGCGGCCATCGGAGTGCAGCACGTACAGGTCATCGGCGCTGACAGCCATGTCGATGGCATCTGCAAGCTCAGGGATCTGCCCGCCGAAGAAGAAGTAGGGCCGATCGACGAAGGCCCCATCCGCGCCGACATAGACCCAGACAGCGCGCGATTGCGCGTCCAATACGTACAGGTTTCCGCTATCGAGTGCAAAGGACCGGATGCGTCCCCAGTTCGTGTCGGGCACGGGCAGCGGAACGGCCTGTGCCACCTGACCAGGAGCGCAGTAGAGCAGAGTGCCGAGGGCGTCGACACCGACGATACTGGCGTTGAGGGTATTGAGGACGGGCAGCGCCAGGATATCGATCAGCGGCCCAACGGTGTAAGGTCCGTATGTGCCGGGACCACAGTTGAATGCAGAATCGATTTGAAAGCCGGCATTGGTCAACGCCAGGTGAATGACGGCACCGCGCTGGGCATCCAGCAGATACACGTCGTTCTCGCCCGCAGCCAGTCGGCCAATCTGCGCACCTACACCACGGCTCAGCGCCGGCTGAAACTGCAGGCGCTGGATGCCAAGGACTTGATCGAGCTTCTGTTGGGCCTCGATGCGCAAACCCTTCGTTTCAGCCGTCTCGGTATATTCCTCGGCCTTATCGAGATAGAAGAGTTCACGCTGCCAGGCCTCGCGTTCGGCAACAGGATCGGTCAGCGTGATGGCCTGTGCGCGGGCGTCCTGTACCTGCACCAGGTACTGCTCATACTGCACACTACGTCCGTAGCGGAAATAGACTGAACTGGCAATCGTCACAACAACCACAGGGACGAGGATGGCAATAAACGTCATGGCCGGCGTGGCCATCGACCAGGGATTCTGTTCCGATACTGGAAGAAGCCGCGGCAAGAATATCCTGAGGCCTGCTCCCACCCGCGAGGCCGCCTGCCGAAGGGTCCTCGAGGCAGCAACAACCTTTCGCGCCAGCTGCCGCTGTCGCTCGGGCGGGATAAGAGTGCGCGTCTGAAGGGGCAACCCAGCGGTTTCCGGAACGCCACCGAGCACCGCTGGCGTTGGTTCGGGCTCCAGTTGCGCCGATTCGGATGGAACGTCCGACTTGCGTTCGCGTGGTATCGCGTACGCTGAAGGCGCAGATGTCGCCTCGCTCCCGGCTCCCGCATCGGCAAAGGCAGCTGCCGATCCGTTCGCAGGAGACTCTTCGATATTCGCTGATTGTGTCGGCTCGGCAACACCGGAGGCCGATTCCGGGGCCTCGTCCGATGCGTAGGCAATTTCGCTCGGAGCAGCCGACCTGGGGCCGACTTGCACACGCTGAAGATGCAGGGCACCCTCTCCGGGGCCGGCCTGCATGAGCACCGCGTTGACGTCTTCAGAGGTGGCGAGCATGAGCCGGCGACGCATCGCGTCGATGGGCACTGGACCGGAGTCGCGGAGGGCCGATTCCCAGGCGGCAGGGAGGGCGCTACAGATGACGATACGGTCGCCGGCCTGCAACACGGTTTGAGAGAAGTAGTGCGGTGCGGAGTTCCCCAATCCGAGCCCGCGTCCGGAAAGCGAATCTGCAATATGCCGGACGCCTGCAGACCCCAGCACGAATGCCTGCATGGGGCCGCTCAGCAACAAAGTCAGCTGCGATTCACGGACGGCTGCCAGGGCCAAGAAAGCCACCGCGTGTTTGCCTTCTCCGGAACCCGCTAGATTGCGCTCGTGCAGTTGTTTATTGATCGTGGCTGCAGCCGCGCGGAGGGCCGATGTGATGGTCCCGGGTGTGGCATAGAAGGCCATGGCAGCGCGGCTTGCAGACTGCACGACGTCCCCACTTGAGAGCACCGCCTTACCGGCGAGCTGAAGATAGACAATCAGGCGATCCTGGTCGCGCCCGCGCGCGGCCTGGCGCGGCGGAACAGCTGCCATCAGGCCTGGCAGGGAGGTTTGATCTTTACCGCCGGCTCGATAGAGCGGCGTTATTGTGATGTCAAGCGGCATTGGTGAGATTCCGTTGTGATTATACTGGTAAAATTCCGGCGCTCCTATTCCCACACAGCAAATGCAATTCACACTGCACGCGAACTTTGCCGAGATCGCACCGGAGAAATGGAATGGACTCTCCACTGGGGGCATTTCGGACACGCCGTTCGCGCGCCATGAATACCTGAAGCTGTGGTGGGAGACGCGCGGTGGGGGTGAATGGCCGCAAGCGGAACTATTCCTCATCTCAGCTTCGGAGAATGGGCGGCTCGCGGGCATCGCGCCGCTCTTCACAGCGGACCACGATGGGCGAAAAGCCCTGCTGCTCGTGGGCAGCATCGAGATTTCAGACTATCTGGACCTGATCGTCCGCGCTGAGGAACTGGGCGCCTTTACCAAAGGGTTGCTGGACTTCATTACGGAGATCCCCGGGCTGCAGGGCCTGCCGCTCGACCTCTACGACATTGCTGACTCGTCCCCGACGCTAGCAGTGCTGGCCGCGGAAGCCGCACAACGGGGATGGAAATACGACGAACAAATCTATCGCCCAACACCCCGGATCGCGCTGGCGGCGGATTTCGAGACCTACCTTACGGGTCTGGACAAGAAACAACGACACGAGATCAGACGCAAACTGCGGCGCGCCTCCGAGGGCCCAACGCCTGCGAATTTCGAACTGCTGGAGCAGGCAGAACAACTCGATGCCTCCATCGAGCAGTTCCTGGAGCTGATGACCCATGATGATAACAAGAAGCGCTTCCTCAGCCCCGAGATGCGCGATCACATGCGTGCTCTCATGCACGTGGCATGGGACGCCGGGTACCTGTGGATGGCATTCCTGACTGTGGGCGGCATGAAGGCCGCGGCGGTTCTCAACTTCGACCATCGGAACAAGCTGTGGGGATACAACTCCGCGGTCAACCGGGAGTACACGGAACTGTCGCCGGGATGGGTGTTGTTGGCGCACCAGATCCGGTGGGCTTGTGAACACCGACGCAACGAATTTGACTTCATGCGCGGTGACGAGGACTACAAGTATCGTTTTGGCGCGGTGAACCAACACGTCATGCGCGTCCGAATCGACCGAGCCTGAGGCACGGATGGGCTGCTTTGCGCAAGTGTATACTGACCAGAATCCATGTAACGGAGAAGCGTTGTGAAACGTGCAGTCGGGATCAGCATTGGATCGTCCAAGAGAGATAAGGCGGTCGAAATCTCCCTTCTGGGTGAGCGCGTCAGCATCGAGCGCATTGGCACCAATGGCGACATGGAAGCTGCGGCTCTGAAGTACAAGGAGTTGGATGGACTGGTGGATGCCTTCGGGGTCGGCGGGGCGGACCTCGGGCTGATGGTGGATGATCATTGGTATCCACTGTACTCCGTGCGGCCCATGATCCGCTACGTCAAAAAAACCCCGATCGTTGACGGCGTAGGGCTAAAGAACACTTTGGAGAAGAAGTCTGCGCCTTTCCTGGAGGCGCGCCTGCGAGATTACATCGGTAAGATCGGCAGGAGAGTCTTCATCGTAAGCGGGGCCGATCGATGGGGAATGTCAACAAGCTTCCTGAATGCGGGCTACGAGTGCGTTTTCGGAGACCTGATGTTCGGTCTGGGAATCCCGGTGGCGCTGCACAATGCACAGCAGTTGAAGAACCTAGCAGCTCTGGTAATGCCCGTAGTCGGAAGGCTCCCGTTCAAATGGGTGTACCCGACGGGAGAGAAGCAGGAACAACGCATCCCCAAGTACGAGAAGTTCTATGGATGGGCCTCGGTCATTGCCGGCGACTGCCACTACATCAAGCACCATATGCCGGATGACATGCAGGGGAAGATCATCGTCACGAATACCACCACGCCCGAGGATCAGACTCTTTTCCGCGAACTCGGCGTCAAGTACCTCATCACCACAACGCCCGTCCTGGATGGGCGATCATTTGGTACCAACATGATGGAGGCAGCGCTGGTGGCCATCTCGGGCAAGGGACGCCCGCTCAATCGCGGCGAGTACACGGATCTCATCGACAGGCTCGGATTCGAGCCCCAGCTACAGGAACTCAATTAGTTCTACTGAAGCCATGATCGCGGTGGCAACGGCAGGATAGAATCATTTGCGGAGGAACGATCCATGGATGCAATCGTCATTGCGGGCGGTATCCCCCAACCCCAGGATCCGCTTTACTCGTTTTCACGAGGGGAATCAAAGGCGCTGATCGACGTTGCAGGCAAGCCGATGGTGCAATGGGTGCTGGATGCCCTGGGTGACGCCAAAACGATCGACCACGTGGTCATGGTCGGGCTGACAGACAAGTCGGGGGTCGGCTGCCGCAAACCGCTGTACTACATCTCGAATGCCGGCCGACTGCTGGCGAACATCCAGGCGGGTACCGCGAAGGTATTGGAACTGAATCGCAGGGCTGAGTACGTGCTGATCGTGACGTCGGACATCCCGGCCATCACAAGCACGATGGTCGATTGGGTGGTGAACACCTCCTTGCAGACAAAACACGACATCTACTACAACGTCATCGCGCGACAGGTGATGGAAGATCGGTTCCCGACGGCCCGGCGAACCTATGTCCAACTAAAGGACATTGAGGCATGCGGCGGCGACATGAACGTGGCCCGGACAGCGATCGTCAACCGAAACCCGGACTTCTGGAATCGGGTGATCGAGGCCCGCAAGAACCCCGCGGCGCAGGCTTCCATCCTGGGTCCGGATATCATCTTTCGTTTCATCTTCAGGCAGCTGAGTGCGGATGATGTGATCCGGCGTCTTGCCGAGAAGATCGGCCTCCGGGGCCGCGCCCTCGTTTGTCCTTTCGCCGAGGTAGGAATGGATGTGGATAAGCCGCATCAGCTGGAGCTGATGCGCGCCTACCTGGTTGCCCTTCAGAAGCGAAAGTCGACCTCACGCGGACCGACAAGAAAGGGCGGAACGAACAAGGTGAGCCGTTCGAGCCCACCCGGCACACCTCGGCGATCCAAGCGCAAGACGCTGCCCGCCCGCCCAAGGACGCGAACTAGGCCGCGCTAGCCGTTTCCCGGACGACATTCAGCAGGCCTGAAAGCCCGGAGGACCCAACATTGAATTCCGTCGTAAGACTTGACGCGCGCCTGTCCGAGCGGCTGCGCGTCGCAGAGAAACCCGGCATCCGGCGCACCCTGGCGGCCATCCTGGCGCACTCGGGCGATTCCTGGTTTTGGGGCGCAGCGCTGGTGATTCTCTGGTTCCTCAGTGACACTTACTGGAAGAGGTGGGCGTTGATCATGCTGGCAGCAATCTCGGTGCTGGCCGCCCTGGTGATGACACTCAAGTTCATCATCCGCCGTCGTCGGCCGGAAGGCGAATGGGGCAGCATATATCGCAATACGGACCCACATTCCTTCCCCTCGGGCCACGCGGCGCGGGCCTTTCTCATTGCAGTATTGGCAACGGGGCTGGGGCCCGCGGGTCTCGTTGCCGCGCTCTGGGCATGGGCGCCGCTGGTGTCGCTGGCGCGTGTGGCCATGGGTGTCCATTATGTTTCAGACGTGCTGGCAGGATGCATCGTTGGAATCCTGATGGGAATCGCCGCGCTGCAAGTGCACGAGCAGTTCCTGATGTGGCTGGCGACCCTGGTTCGATTCCCTCTTTGGTGACCGAAGGGCCAATAGAATCAGACGGGCGCCTCACGGCGCCTGTTTCTTATGCACAAGGACACGTCCCCAAATCAGTCAGGGGAAAACTGGCAGGTCGGAGCGTCGTCGCGACTCAGGCTGGCATTCAGCGCCAGGCCAAAATAGGGCGATGGGTCATACGTATTGGCAATATCGAGCTCATTCATGAAGCGGCCGGAATCGTCCTTAACAATTGAGATATGCAGATGGACTCCTACGGGATTGTTTGGATCGCCCGAATAATCACCCTGACGACCAAGGAAGGT